>NZ_JBEZFA010000064.1:0-25304 GCF_040649215.1 Micromonospora sp. NPDC049044
GAACTGCCCGGCCCACTCGACAAGCAAACCGACGGCCTTGTCGGCGGCAGCGGTGCCGGCGGAGGTCTGGACCGTGTCGACGGTGTCGGCGATGATCCGGGCCTGGTCGACGGTGATGTCGGCGTCGGCCAGCGCCTGTCGTATCGCGGGGTTGCCGGTGTCGAGAGTGGCGGCCAACTCGACGAGGCGGCGGGCGGCGGGGACGGTGAGGTGTAGGCGTTCGCGCAGCCAGACCGCTGTGGAGGACGCGCCCTGCGCGGTGGGCGTGCCACGACCGTCGAGTTCGCGGATCACTGTCAGTTTGACGGCGGCGAGGCGCTGCTCGATGCGGTGCGCGGCGTCGAGCGCGGCGATCAGGTCCTGCTCGGGCAGAGCCCAGGTGGCGGAGCCGGCGCAGCCCAGGACTGTTGCCTCTGCCTGCGCCAACCCCTCCATCATGACCCGAGACTAGAACACCTGTACGACACTTTCAGTCGCCATGATCGATCGATCCAGCCCGGCAACCTGGCCCGGCGGCCATCCGGCCCGGCGGCCATCCGGCCCGGCTACCGCAGGCCACGGATCGTGACGGCCGTGGCCTGCGGTGGCCGTGCACTGGAGTTCGTGGACTGCTCTAGAAGGTGTGTTCGGCGGTCGGGAACTCGCCGCCGCGGACCTCGTCGGCGAAGCGGCGGGTGGCGTCGGTGAGGACGTCGGCGAGCTCGGCGTAGCGCTTCACGAAGCGCGGCGCCTTGCCGGTGCGCAGGCCGGCCATGTCCTGCCAGACCAGCACCTGGGCGTCGGTGTCCGGGCCGGCGCCGATGCCGACCGTGGGGATCGCCAGTTCGTGGGTGATCTGCTTGGCCACCTCACCCGGCACCATCTCCAACACGACAGCGAACGCGCCGGCCTCGGCCACCGCTCGCGCGTCGGCAAGCACCTCGTCGGCGGTGTCGCCCCGGCCCTGCACGCGGTAGCCGCCCAGGGTGTGCTCGCTCTGCGGGGTGAAGCCGATGTGTGCCATCACCGGAATGCCGGCCCCGACGATCGCGGCGATCTGCGCGGCGCAGCGTCGACCGCCCTCCAGCTTCACCGCGTGGCAGCCGCCCTCCTTCATGAACCGGACGGCGGTGCGCAGCGCCTGGGTCGGGCCCTCCTCGTACGAGCCGAAGGGCAGGTCACCGACGACGAGTGCCTGCCGGGTCGAGCGCACCACGGCCCGTACCAGTGGAAGCAGGTCGTCGGCGGTCACCGGCAGGGTGGTCTCGTAGCCGAACACGTTGTTCGCGGCCGAGTCGCCGACAAGCAGCACCGGCACGCCGGCCCGGTCGAAGATCCCTGCCGTGTACTGGTCGTACGAGGTGAGCATCGGCCACCGCTCGCCGCGCTCCTTGGCGGCGATCAGGTCGCGGGTGCGGACCCGACGGGTGGCCGGCCCGCCGTACAGCGCGGTCACCTCGCTCGGAGTGGACTCCACCATCTCTGTCTCCCTTCCTCGAGGCCGCCTGCGCGGTCCCCGGGTTCCGTCGCGATCGTCGCACCGCGAGAGGGGGCGATGGCAGGGCCCAGTGCAAGATGTCACTCCACCGCGCCGCGAGGCCCGCGCCGTGCGGCCCGCGCCGTGCGGCCCCGGCGAGGCGGTGCCGGGCCGTGCCACCGACCCGACACCCCGAGGGGGTACGCCTCAGCCGTGCTCGCGCCACCGGTTGGTGATCGGCAGCCGCCGGTCCCGGCCGAACGCCTTCATGGAGATCTTCGTGCCCGGCGCGGACTGCCGGCGTTTGTACTCGGCGGTATCCACCAGCCGCAGCACCTTGTCGACCACCGCCGGGTCGTGGCCGGACTCGATCAGGCCGTCGCGGCCGAGGTCACCGTCGACGTACCCGATCAGGATCGGGTCCAGCACGTCGTAGTCGGGCAGGCTGTCGCTGTCCAGTTGGCCCGGGCTCAGCTCGGCGCTCGGTGGCTTGCCTATCGAGTTCTCCGGGATCGGGGCGGTCTCACCGCGCCGCGCCGCATCGGTGTTGCGCCACTTCGCGAGCCGCCAGATCAGCGTCTTCCAGACGTCCTTGACCGGGTTGAAGCCGCCCACCGAGTCGCCGTACAGCGTGGAGTAGCCGACCGCCAGCTCACTCTTGTTGCCGGTGGTCAGCACCAGGTGGCCCTCCTGGTTCGACAGGGCCATCAGGATCACGCCACGGACCCGGGCCTGGAGGTTCTCCACCGCCACCCCGGACAGCGACAGGTTGGCCAGGAAACCGTCCACCATCGGCTGGATCGGCTCGACCCGGTAATCCAGGCCGGTGCGCTTGCCCAGGTCGGCGGCGTCCTCCCGGGAGTGCTCGGAGGAGTGCTGACTGGGCAGCGACACCCCGACCACCCGGTCCGGCCCCAGGGCGTCGACTGCCAGCGCGGCCACCACCGCCGAGTCGATGCCGCCGGAGAGCCCGAGCACCACCGACGGGAACCGGTTCTTGTTCACGTAGTCGCGCAGACCGAGCACCAACGCCTGCCACACCTCGGCCTCGTCGGCCACCGGCTCGATCAGCCCGCCGGTGGCGGCCGGGCCACTCGGCGCGGCCGGAACACCGTCGAGGGTGTGGTGCACCACGCGCATGCCGTCCGCGACGGTCTCCGTGGTCGCCGCGGCAGTGGCGGCCGGCAGCTCGACGTCGTGCACGAGCAGGTGCTCGACGAACTGCGGGGCGCGGGTGAGCAGCTCACCGTCGGCGCTCACGATCATCGAGTCGCCCTCGAAGACCAGCTCGTCCTGGCCGCCGATCATGTTGACGTACGCGATGGTGGCGCCCGCCTCGGCGGCCCGGCGGCGGACCAACGGCAGCCGGACGTCGTCCTTGTTCAGCTCGTACGGCGAGCCGTTGATGTTGACCACCAGGCCGACGCCGGCCTGCCGGGCGGCGGCGAACGGCCCGCCGGACTGCCACAGGTCCTCACAGATGGTCAACGCGACGTCCACGCCGCCGACCCGCACCACTGTCAGCGTGTCGCCGGAGACGAAGTAGCGGTCCTCGTCGAAGACCCCGTAGTTGGGCAGGTGGTGCTTGAAGTAGCGGGCGGCGACGGTGCCCCGGTGCAGCAGCGCGGCGGCGTTGCGGGCGCCCCGGCCCGGTTCGGCGTCCCCGCTGATCTGCGGCGGCCCGTCGGCGTCCAGGTAGCCGACCACCACCGGCAACTCCCCGAGGCCGTCGGCGGCGAGGTCGGCGGCGAGCCGCTCGATGGCGGCCTGGGACGCGGCGACGAAGGAGCGCCGGAAGACCAGGTCCTCGACCGGGTACCCGGTGAGCATCAGCTCCGGGAAGAGCACCAACTGGGCACCGGCATCGGCGGCCTGGCGGGTCCAGCTGCGGACCAGGTCGGCGTTCCCGGCGAGGTCTCCGACGCTCGGGTTGACCTGGGACAGGGCGAGACGCAGGGTGGGCATGCCCTCATCTTGCCCCAGGCTCGACACGACAATCCCCACCCTCCGACGAGATGGCCGCCACGCTGCGGCGGGCGGCAGGTGAGGTCGCGGTGGACGGGCCGGCCCGCGGCGCAGCAGGTGCCCGCCGAGCGGGAGGCGAGGGGACGGCGGGCGGCAGTTCGCGTAACGTCTGCGTAACCAGGCCCGGGAAGACTGGGCGATCAGGTTGGGCGCAGCCCGACCAAGGCGGACAAAAGAGTGTCGCGAGGGGTTGGGGAAGTGGACCGTCAGCAGGAGTTCGTCCTCCGGACGCTGGAAGAGCGGGACATCCGGTTCGTCCGGCTGTGGTTCACGGACGTGCTGGGCACGCTCAAGAGCGTTTCGGTGGCGCCGGCCGAGTTGGAGGCGGCCTTCGAGGAGGGCATCGGCTTCGACGGCTCGGCGATCGAGGGTTTCGCCCGGGTCTTCGAATCGGACATGGTGGCCATGCCCGACCCGACGACCTTCCAGGTGTTCCCGTTCGAGGGCGGGGTCAGCGGCGAGAGCGCCCGGATGTTCTGCGACATCCTGCTGCCCGACGGCGGCCCGTCCTGGGCCGACCCCCGGCACGTGCTGCGCCGCGCGCTGTCCAAGGCCGCCGAGAAGGGCTTCACCTTCTACACCCACCCCGAGATCGAGTTCTTCCTGCTGGAGAACGGCCCCCAGGACGGCTCGGTGCCCATTCCGGTGGACACCGGCGGCTACTTCGAGCACACCACCCACGCGGTGGCGCGTGACTTCCGCCGCCAGGGCGTGCTGGCGCTGGAACGGATCGGCATCTCGGTGGAGTTCAGCCACCACGAGGTCGCCCCCGGCCAGCAGGAGATCGACCTGCGCTACGCCGACGCGCTGACCACCGCCGACAACATCATGACCTTCCGGCACGTGGTCAAGGAGGTGGCGCTCTCCACAGGTGTGCAGGCCAGCTTCATGCCGAAGCCGTTCACCGACCAGCCGGGCAGCGGCATGCACACCCACCTGTCGCTGTTCGAGGGCGAGCGCAACGCGTTCCACGACAGCGGCGACCCGATGAAGCTGTCCAAGGTGGCGAAGTCGTTCATCGCCGGCCTGCTGGTGCACGCCCGGGAGTACACCGCGGTCACCAACCAGTGGGTCAACTCGTACAAGCGGCTGTTCCCGCAGGCCCTGCCGGACCGCATCACCGAGAGCCCGGCGTACGTCTGCTGGGGTCACCTGAACCGCTCCGCGCTGGTGCGGGTCCCCGCGTACGGCAAGCCCAACTCGGCTCGCGTCGAGGTCCGCTCACCGGACTCGGCGGCCAACCCGTACCTCGCCTTCGCGGTGCTGCTCGGCGCCGGCCTCAAGGGCATCGAGGAGGGGTACGAGCTGCCGCCGGGCGCCGAGGACGACGTCTGGTCGCTGACCAGTGCCGAGCGGCGTGCCATGGGGTACGAGGCGCTGCCGGAGAACCTCGCCGAGGCGATCGACGTGATGGCGGAGTCCGAGTTGGTCGCCGAGGTGCTTGGCGAGCACGTCTTCGACTTCTTCCTGCGCAACAAGCGGGCCGAGTGGGAGCAGTACCGCCGGGAGGTCACCCCGTACGAGCGGCAGCGTTACCTGGCGCTGTGATCGTCGGGGGCTGACGCGGTTGCGCGCTGCCGCTATCGTCTCGATCACCGCGCCGGTACCCCTCCGGGCGGAGAGTCGGGAGGCAGTCGGTGCTGGAGGATCTGCTCAGCGGTGCCTGGCAGAGCGTCGTGTTCGGGATCGTCGGCGTGGGGCTGATGGCTGCCGGTTTCGGCCTGGTCGACCTGCTCACCCCCGGGCGGTTGCGGGACCTGATCTGGGTCGACCGCAACGCCAACGCGGGGCTGCTGCTGGCCGCCAACCAGCTCGGCATCGCCGGGATCGTCTTCACCGCGATCCTGACCAGCTACAGCGACTTCGGCCGAGGGCTCGCCTCCACTGTGTTGTTCGGGCTGGTCGGGTTGGCCATCATGGCGTTGGCCTTCGTGGTGCTGGACCTGCTCACCCCGGGCAAGCTCGGTGAGGTCATCTGCTCGCCGGAGCCGCACCCGGCGGCCCGGGTCAGCGCCGCCACCCACTTCGGCGCGGCGCTGATCGTCTGCGCCTGCATCGCCTGAGCGCGGTCCGGGCTGGTCGTACCCCGGCCGTAGCGTGCCGGGAATGAACCGCACGGATCGTCTCTACGCGCTGGTCGAGGAGCTGCGGGCGGTGTCACCGAGGCCCCGCAGTGCCCGCTGGTTGGCAGCGCGTTTCGAGGTGAGCAGCCGGACCATCGAACGGGACATCGGCGCTCTCCAGGAGGCCGGGGTGCCGATCTGGGCCGAGCCCGGGCGCATCGGCGGCTACGTGGTGGACCGCGCCCGTACCCTGCCGCCGGTCAACCTGACCGCCGCCGAGGCGGTCGCGATGGCCGTCGCGCTGCACCGACTCGCCGGCACCCCGTTCGCCGGGCCGGGCGGCACCGCGCTGCGCAAACTGATGGCAGTGCTGCCGCCGGCCGACGCCGTCGAGGCGCACCGGCTGGCCAGCCGCGTGCACCTGATCGGCGACGGGCCGACGACGCCCGTCCCGGCTGTCGTCGCCGACGCGGTCGCCGCCCGGCGGGCGCTGCGCATCAGGTACGCCGACCGGGCCGGCGTCGACTCGGTCCGTGACGTCGAACCGCTCGGCTACCTCGGCAACACGCAGCACTGGTATCTGCTCGCCTGGTGTCGGCTGCGCGACGAGCTGCGGTGCTTCCGCACCGACCGGATCCGGAGCGTCCGGGCGCTGCCCGACGTGGTGTCCCGCGAGTTGCGCCCGGACGACCTGGACATCCCCCGCGGACGGGCCCGTCCGCTGAGCCTGGTCTGAGACACGCCGAGCCGGGCGTTTCGCAGGACATGTCGGGCCGGCTGGCCGGGCCCGGCCGGGTGGCCGGCGTGCCGGGTCTGGCCAGGCGGAAACCCCGTCGGGTGATCTGGAAACACCGACAGGACGGTGTCGCGGAGGCCCCAGAGACTGCTCCGAGAAGACGGCCGAACAGCCGGCCTGGAAAACCTTGGAGGCAGTAGATGTCCACGACCCCCATCACCTGGTTCGAGATCGGCACCGACCGGCCCGAGGAGGCGGAGCGTTTCTACGGGGAGCTGTTCGGCTGGACCTTCGAGGAGCAGGGATCGGCAAACGGTGGGTCCTACCGGGTGACCGGTGCCGGAGGCGACACCGGCATCGGCGGAGCGATCCGGGCTACCGACGGGACGTCACCGAACTACGCGATCTTCTACGCCGAGGTCACCGACGTGGCGGAGGCCTGCCGGCGGGCCGAGGCGGCCGGTGGCAAGGTGTTGGTGGCGGCGCGCACCACACCGGCTGGGCTCGCCCTCGCTCACCTGCTCGACCCGGCCGGCAACCACCTCGGCGTGTTCTCGCCGCCGCCGGCGCAGAGCTGACGCCCCAGCGCCCCGGCGGTCGGTCCCAGGCGGGCCTGGCCTGGAGGTGCACGGGGTGATCGACTCGGTTTCGCCGAAACCGGGGTGTCCGAGCGCCTTCGACACCGCCGATTCCGTGAAACCGAGTCGATCAAGTCCCGGCCGGGCTTACTTGCCGGGCGTACCCGCCGGACCGCCGTGCTGGCCCCACCCGCGGTGACCGCCGGCCCCGGGGAAGACGCCGGCCTCGACGGCCTTGGTGATGGCGTCGGCCTGCTCCTGGGTGAGCTTGCCGTCCTTGACGGCCTGGTCGAGCCGCTCCTTGAGGGCGGCCTTACGGTCCTCGCCGGTGGGGCGCTGTGGCCGATCGGCCGGCCGGTGCTGCTCGCGGACCTTCTCCAGGGCGGCGGTCACCTTGTCGGTGGGCACGCCCAACTCCTTGGCGAGCGCCTCGGCGAACTCGCCCTGCCGGTCGGCCTTCGCACCGGCACCGGGGGCCGGGGCGCTGCTGGCGCTCGGCGCCGGGGTGGGGGTGTCCGCGGCGAAGGCGATGGTCGGGGCCGCGATCCCGACGCCGAGGACGCCGGCGGTGGCCAGGCCGGCCAGCAGGTGCTTCCTACGGATGGTGCGGGACATGCTGTCCTCCAGAGGTTCGGTCATCGTGCGCTGTCATCGCCGACGGTGACCGGACAGCCTGGGTGCGAGCCGTGGCGATCCTGTCAGCGGGCTGACAATCGCGGCGGGCGGGAGACGAAATCGGTTGTGCCGTCGCTGGCCGACCGGTCAGGGTGGGCGATCCGCCAACGGAAGGACACAGCACGTGACGACCGTCGAGATTCGGGAGATACCGCTCGCCGGGGCGGGTGCCGGCCCGTACGGCATCACGGTTGGGCCCGACGACGCGTTGTGGCTGACGCTTGTCCACGCCGGCGCGATCGCCCGCCTGGGCGTCGACGGCGCGGTCCGGACCTATCCGCTGGACCCGGCCGGCGGCCGTCCGTTGATCATCACGGCCGGTCCGGACGACGCGCTCTGGTTCACCCGCTCCGGGGACGACCGGATCGGTCGCCTCAGCGTCGATGGTGACCAGCGCACCATCGCCCTGCCCGCCGGCACCGGGCCGGGCGGCATCGCCACCGGAGCCGACGGCGCGCTCTGGTACGCCGGGATGACCTCCGACACGATCGGCCGGGTGAGCACCGACGGCACGGTCACCGCGTTCCCGTTGCCGGTGACCGGCGGGTTCCCGTCGATGATCACCGCCGGCGCGGACGAGGCACTCTGGTTCACCCTCAACCAGGCAGACGCGATCGGCCGCATCGACCTCGACGGTCGGGTCACGCTGCACCCGCTGCCCACCGCGAACGCCGGTCCGGTCGGCCTCACCCTCGGCGCCGACGGTGCCGTCTGGTTCGTCGAGATCGCCGCCGGTCA
Source organism: Micromonospora sp. NPDC049044 (assembly GCF_040649215.1). Taxonomy (NCBI): domain Bacteria; kingdom Bacillati; phylum Actinomycetota; class Actinomycetes; order Micromonosporales; family Micromonosporaceae; genus Micromonospora; species Micromonospora sp. NPDC049044. The sequence goes on from NZ_JBEZFA010000064.1 coordinate 8,272, forward strand.
GCTCGGGCGGATCGCCCCGGACGGCCGGATCGTCGAGTTTCCGCTACCGGACCGGGCGGCCCGTCCACACGCCATCGTGGCCGACCCGGCCGGCGGCGCGTGGTTCACGGAGTGGGGTGCCAACCGGATCGGTCACCTCGACCCGACCGGCCGGATCGAGAGCTACGACCTGCCCACCCCGAACGCCGAACCACACGGCATCACCCGTACCGCCGACGGCGTCTGGGCCGCCCTGGAGTCCGGTGGAGTTGCCCACCTGCCCCGGCCCGCCTAGCTGCTCAGGACGCCCGGGCCGGCGGACCTGACGCGAACCTCCTGAGCGTCGGGGCACGGCCTGGCTACTGGACGGCGGGGGCGGCCGTCAGGGTGTTGGTGTCGGTGTCCAGGGTTGCCGTGGTGCCCACCGGGACCGTCAGTTGGCCGTGCCCGTGGCCGATGGGCAGGCCGCCGAGCACCGGTACGCCCAGGTCGCCAAGGCTTTCGGTGAGGACGTCGACGACGGTGGTGTCCCACTCGTCGCCGCAGTCGGTGAACTGCCCGACCGCCACGCCGACCAACCCGTCGAGCGCGCCCGCCCGGCGCAGGTGGGTCAGCATCCGGTCGACCTTGTACGGGGGTTCCTGCACGTCCTCGATCAGCAGCACCGCACCGGTCAGGTCGGGCAGGTCCGGGGTGCCGATGGACGCGGCGATCATGCACAGGTTGCCGCCGAGCAGGGTGCCGGTGGCGCGACCCGGGACGCGGACGCCGAAGGTGTCCTCGGTGGGCAGCGCGGTGATCGACACCGGTTCGGTGGTCATCAGCGCCGCGTGCAGGGATTCGGCGGAACGCAGTGGGGTCCGGTCGTCGCGCCAGGCCACCCCCGGGCCGTGCACCCCGGCCAGCCGGGCACCTCGCCACAGTGCGAACTGCAACGCGGTGATGTCCGAGAACCCGGCCACCACCTTCGGGTCGCGGCGGACGGCGGCCATGTCGATGGCGTCCACGATCCGTTGGGCGCCGTACCCGCCCCGGGTGCAGATCACCCCGCGGATCTCCGGGTCGGCGAAGGCCGTGTTCAGGTCGGCGGCCCGTAGGTCGTCGGTGCCGGCGAGGTAGCCGTGGCGGGCGTACGCGTTCGGTGCCGGCACCGGCCGCAGCCCCCAGCCGATGAGCAGCTCCATCCCGCGGGCCACCCGCTCCGGCGAGGTCGGTCCGGACGGTGACACGAGCAGCACCGTGTCACCAGGTCGCAGCACGGGCGGGCGGACGGTGGCCATGTCCTCGCTGATCACAACCGCAGAGCCTAGCGACCCCGCCGGAGCCCGGACCGGCGCCCGGCGCCGGCATCGCGGTGGCGGGGGTGGCGCCCGGCGGTGCACCGGTTAGCCTCGACGGGTGGCAACCGCGCTGGTGATCGAGAACGACCCGACGGACGACGCGCGCCGGTTGGGTGAGTGGCTGACCGAGGCGGGGCTTGAGCTGTCGGTGGTTCGTCCGCACGCCGGCGACGCCCTGCCCGCCGACCTGGAGGGGTACGCGGCGCTCGTGGTGCTCGGCGGCGACCAGCAGGCGTACCCGCTGCCGGACGGCTCGCCCGGCGCACAGTGGTTCCCGGCCGTGGAGGGCCTGCTGCGCAAGGCGGTCCGGCACCGGGTGCCGACCCTGGCCGTCTGCCTGGGCGCGCAACTGCTCGCCACCGCGCACGCCGGGCTGGTCGAGCGCAGCCCGTCCGGGCCGGAGATCGGCCCCGGTGTGGTCGGCCGGCGCGACGCCGCCGAGAACGATCCGTTGTTCCGGTACGTGCCGTTGATCCCGGACGTGCTCCAGTGGCACGCCGACGAGATCACCGAACTGCCCCGCGGCGCGACCCTGCTGGCCGCGTCCACCCGCTACCCGCACCAGGCGTTCCGGCTCGGTGACCGGGCCTGGGGCCTCCAGTTCCACATCGAGTGCGACGCCGCGATGATCGCCGACTGGGCCACCGACTCGACCCAACTCGCCGAGCTGGGCTACGACCCGGAGCTTGTGGTCGCGGCCTGCGCCTCGGTGCTGCCCGACATCGAGGAGGTCTGGCAGCCGTTCGCCGCCCGTTTCGCCGCGCTGGCCCTCGGCGAGCTGGACGACAGCACGATGCGGCGCGGCCTGCCGCTGCTCGGGCACTGATGAGCCGGCCGACCAGGGCACCGGGCCGACTCGCCCGGTACGGCTTCGGCACCGCCGAGGGCGACGGCGGCGCCCGCGCCGCGGACCTGCTCGGCCCGGCCGGGCTGCGGCTGTGGCGGCCGGAGGAGCAGGAGCCGGCCGACGAGTCGGCCGGGGAGTTGCTCGCCGCGCTGTCCCGGGCCGCCGACCCGGACCTGGCGCTGCGGCAGCTGCACCGCATCGTGGAGGCCGAGCAACGCCTTCGCGGCGACGGTGCCGAAGGCCGCCAGAGCGCCGGCGGGGTCGAGTCGCCGCTGCTCGCGGAGCTGCACACCGACCCCGGGTTGCGGCGGCGGCTGGTCGCTGTGCTCGGCGCGTCGGCGGCGCTCGGTGATCACCTGGTGGCCAACCCCGACCACTGCCTGGCGCTGCGGACCGCCGCGGACGGGCTCGCGCCGGTCGCCGAGGGTCGACTGGAGCTGACCGGCGGCGACAACCCGGTGGCGGCGCTGCGAACCGCGTACCGGCTGGCCCTGCTGCGGATCGCGGCGGCCGACCTGACCGGCGGGCGCGGCCTGGAGCAGACCATGGCGGCGCTGTCGGCGCTTGCCGACGCGACGTTGGCCGCGGCGTACGAGATCGCCGTCGCCGAGCTGGCCGACGGCACCGAGCGACCCCGGCTCGCGGTCGTGGCGATGGGCAAGTGCGGCGGCGGCGAGTTGAACTACGTCTCCGATGTGGACGTCATCTTCGTGGCGGCCGAGGACGCCGACCTGCCGGCGGCGACACTGGTGGCGACCCGGCTGATCCACATCTGCGGGCTGGTCGCCTGGCCGGTGGACGCCGCGCTGCGACCCGAGGGCAACCGGGGTCCGCTGGTGCGCACCCTCGCCAGTCACCTGGCCTACTACCGCAGGTGGGCGCGTACCTGGGAGTTCCAGGCGCTGCTCAAGGCCCGCCCGGCCGCCGGTGACGTGCCGGTGGCCCAGGAGTGGATCGACCAGCTCGCGCCGCTCGTGTGGCGGGCGGCCGAGCGGCCCGAGGCGGTCGAGGACGTCCGCGCCATGCGCCGCCGGATCATCGACCACATCCCGCCGAAGGAGCTGGAACGCGAGATCAAGCGCGGCCCCGGTGGCCTGCGTGACATCGAGTTCGCCGTCCAGCTGCTGCAACTCGTGCACGGCCGGGTCGACGAGACGCTACGCGAACCCGGGACCATCCCGGCGTTGCGCGCGCTCGTCGCCGGCGGCTACGTCGGTCGGGCCGACGGCGAGGCACTGCTGCGCGGCTACCGCTTCCTGCGCAGCGTCGAGCACCGCCTGCAACTCCAGGCCCTGCGGCGTACCCACACGGTGCCGAGCGAGCCGGGCGCGTTGCGGTGGCTCGCCGCCGCGCTTGGTTTCACTGCCACGCCGGGGCACAGCGCCGTGGAGAGCTTCCGGGCCGAGTGGGTCACCCACGCCACCGAGGTACGCCGACTGCACGCCAAACTGCTCTACCGGCCGCTGTTGGAGTCGGTGGCCCGGGTGCCCGCCGACGGGTTGCGGCTCACCCCGGAGGCGGCCCGGCACCGGCTGGAGATCCTCGGCTTCGCCGACCCGGCCGGGGCGCTGCGCCACCTGCAGGCGCTCACCGGCGGGGTGAGTCGCACGGCGGCCATCCAGCGGACCCTGCTGCCGGTGCTGCTCAGCGAGTTCGCCGACGCGCCGGAGCCGGACCGGGGGCTGCTCAACTACCGCAAGGTCTCCGACAAACTGGGCAGCACCCCCTGGTATCTGCGGCTGCTGCGCGACGGCGGCCCGGTGGCCCGACGGTTGGCCCGGGTCCTCGCCCTGTCCCGGTACGTCGCCGACCTGCTCGCCCGGGACCCGGAGGCGCTGCGGCTGCTGGCCGAGGAGAACGAGTTGGCCCCCCGCCCGCCCGAGGTGCTCCGGGAGGGGTTCCTCGCGGCGGCGGCCCGGCACACCGACCCGGTCGAGGCCACCCGCGCGGTGCGTGCGTTGCGCCGTCGGGAACTGGTCCGGGTGGCCTGCGCGGACGTGCTCTGCCGGGCCGGCGCGCTCGCACCCAGCCCGAGCCGACCGGACGGCGCGAACCGGCCGGCACCGGGGCTCGCCGACATCACCCAGGTCGGCACGGCCCTCGCCGACGTTACCGACGCCACCCTCGCCGCCGCGCTGCGCGCCGCCCAGGCCAGTCAGCCCGCGCCGCCCGGGCTGCGGTTCGCGGTGATCGGCATGGGACGGCTCGGCGGGTACGAGTCGAACTACCTCTCCGACGCCGACGTGCTCTTCGTCTACGACCCGCCCGCCGGGGCCAGCGAGAGCGACGCCAGCGCCGCCGCGCACGCGATCGCCGAGGAGTTGCGCCGGCTGCTCGGGGTGCCCGCCCCCGACCCGCCGCTCGGCGTCGACGCCGACCTGCGTCCGGAGGGCCGGCAGGGTCCGCTGGTGCGCAGTCTCGCCGCGTACGCGCAGTACTACGCCCGCTGGTCGCGGGTCTGGGAGGCGCAGGCGCTGTTGCGCGCCCGGTTCGTCTGCGGCGACGCCGACCTGGGTGCCGAGTTCGAGACGATGATCGACCCGGTGCGGTACCCGGCCGACGGGCTGACCCGTGAGCAGGTCGTCGAGATCCGCCGGATCAAGGCCCGGGTGGAGACCGAGCGGCTGCCACGGGGCGCCGACCCGGCCACCCACACCAAGCTGGGCCGGGGCGGGCTCGCCGACGTGGAGTGGGCGGTGCAGCTCGTCCAGCTCCGGCACGCCGGTGCGGTCCCGAGGCTGCGCGGCACGCGTACCCTCGATGCCCTCACGGCGGCCGAGCGGGCCGGCCTGATCGACCCGGCGGACGCCGCGGAGATGGCCGCCGGGTGGTCCCTGGCCGCGCAGGTCCGCAACGCGTTGATGCTGGTCCGGGGCCGGGCCGGCGACCAGCTTCCCCGACACGGGGTGGAGTTGGCCGGGGTGGTCCGGCTGCTCGGGCGCGACGACCCGGGGGAGTTCCTCGACGAGTACCTGCGCACCGGCCGCCGTTCCCGCGCCGCCGCCCAGCGGGTGCTGGAGTCGTAGGGCGTCAGCTGCCGAGGGTGTACTCGCCGGGGCGGGGCACGGTGACTGCGGTCCAGTCCCCGTCGGCGGTGACAGTGGCGCCGCCGGACGCGACAAGCCACCGGCTGTGCCGGACCCGGACCGCCACCCGGCCGGCGCTCGGGGCCCGGAAGGTCACCGCCGCGCCGTCGGCGCGGATCAGCTCGGCGGGTGCGGCGACAAGCGGCGTCGGGTCGGCCACTGCCCAGACCCGCCAGTGCGGGCCGGACCAGACCGGCGTCAGGTAGGGCAGGCCGGCCTCGACCAGTTCCGCCTCGGCCCGCCCCACCCAGGACAGCGGGGCGTCCGGCAGCGCCACGTACTGCACGGCGTTCTCCGCCAGCCAGGCCCGGTAGCTGCTCGCGGTCAGCGGTGTGCCGGTACCGGCCGCGCCGGGCACCGTGGTGAAGAACAGCGGGTTGCGGTCGATGTCGGCCTGCCGCAGCCACCCCCGGGCCAGCGGCACCTCACCGAGCCGGGCCGCCTCCCAGTAGTTGCGGGTCGGCGGCACCTCGACCCGGCCGGTGAGCCGTTGCCCGGCCAGGAACGCGCGCAGCGGCGCGTGGTAGCCGGGGGCACTCGTCGGGTCGCCGATGCCGCGCAGGTCGGCGGGGACCGCCGGTGGCTGCCACACGCAGACCGCCACCAGCAGCACGGTCAGGCCCACTGCCGGGCGCAGCCGAGCCAGCCGGGACCGCCCCGCAGGGGTGGCGCGTCGGGCGGACCGGCGGGCCAGCCGGTCGGCGAGCCAGCCGGGCGGGCTGGCGGCGGCGGCCAGCACCGGCAGCGCGAACATCGTCACCAGCCGGGTCGCGTTCAACCCGACCGGCGTGTGCACGAGGGCGGCGGCGAGCACCCCGGCGGCCGAGAGCAGCGCACCGAACCGCACCGGCCGGTACGCCACGAGCGCCGCCACCACCAGGCTGGTCAGCACCGCGCGCACCGCGTCGGTGCGGCTGATGTTCATCCAACCGCCGTCGCCGAAGAGCAGCGCCGTCGCGGCCAGCGGCACCGCCGCCGCGACACCGAGCGCCAGACCGTCGGCGTACCGGCGGGTCACCAGCAGCGCGACGCCCGCCAGGCCGACGAACAGGCCGGCCACCGGGCTGGTCGCCGACGCCAGCAGCGCGCCGGCCGCGGCGAGCGCGAGCCGCCGATTCTGGGGTACGCCCCGAGTCAGCGCCGCCAGCGCGGCCAGCCCGAACGCGACACCCAGGGCGTACGTGACCCGGCCGGAGACCAGGTTGCCGGCAAGCGTGACAACCCCGACCAGGCTGCCCAGCAGCGGGCGGGGCACCGGGCCGCGGACCAGCAGGGCGGCCAGCGCGGCGGCCGACGCCACGAGCGCCAACGCACCGGTGACCCGCACCCCGAGCACTGCCATCACCGGCTGGGAGAGCAGGCTGTAGCCGAACTGCTGCACCCCGGCGTACCAGCGCAGATCGACAGGGGTCAGACCGTGGGCCGCGAAGAAGTCCGCCCGGGCCACCTGCGCGGCGAGATCCGACCCCATCAGCGGCAGGGCCAGCCAGAGCGCGCCGAGCACGACTGCGGAACCGGTGGTCACCGCCACCACCCGACTGCGCCGCATGCCCACCTCCGTACCGCGACCACCGTACTGGCAGCATGTCCGGCGTGCCTCACCACCTCGCGCGTTGGACCGGCCTGGCGGGATCGGCGTTGCTCGCCGTCGCCGCGTTCCTTGGCGGCGCCCTGCCCGACTCCCCGCTGCGGCCGACGCCGGTCAGCATCTGGCAGGGCCCGCACGGTCCGCTCGTCATCGCCGCCTGGCTGGTCGGCACCGTGCTGCTCGGCTACGCCTGGTGGGCGCTGCGCGACTCGGTGCCGTCGACCCGCTGGGCGCTGACCACCGTCGGGCTCTGGCTGCTGCCGCTGCTGATCGCACCGCCGCTGGCCAGCCGGGACGTGTACGCGTACGCCTGCCAGGGCGCCAGCTACGCCGCCGGGATCAACCCGTACGAGCAGGGCGTCTCCGCGCTGCCCTGCCCCTGGCTGGACACCATCTCGTTCATCTGGCGGGACACGCCCGCGCCGTACGGGCCGCTGTTCGTGGTGCTCGCCGGCGCGGTGGTGAAGGCCACCGGCTCGCTCACCGGCGCGATAGTGGTGTTCCGACTGATCGCGCTGGCCGGGGTGGCGTTGACCGCGGTCAGCCTGCCGGTGCTGGCGCGACGCGTCGGCGTACCCGCCGAGCGGGCGGTCTGGCTCGCGCTGGGCTGCCCACTGGTCGCCGTGCACCTGGTCTCCGGCGCGCACAACGACGCCCTGATGGTCGGCCTGCTTGTCGCCGGGCTGGCGGTGATCGCCTCCCGGCCGGGCCGCCCCGGCCCACTGCTCGCCGGCGGGGCGCTGCTCGGGCTGGCCGCCGCGATCAAGGTGACCGCGCTTGTCGTGGTGCCGTTCGCGGCGCTGGCCGCGATCGTCGGCGGGTACTCGATCCGGGCGCTGATCCGGCACGGCGGGTGGGTGGTCGGCGGCGCGGTCGCCGTGGTGGTCGGGGTGACCTTCGCGGCCGGGCTGGACTTCGGCTGGGTGGGCGGGCTGGCCCGCGGCGGTGACGTGATCGCCTGGACGTCGCCGTCCACAGCGGTCGGGCAGACGGTCGGCTACCTGGCGGTGCCGTTCGGCGCGCACGTCGACGCGCTGCCCGTCACCAGGGGAACCGGCATGGCGGTGCTGGCGCTGGTGCTGCTCTGGCTCTGGTGGCGGGCCCGCACCCGGGAGCCGCTGTGGTACGCCGCGTTGGCGCTGGCCGCCACCGTCGCCCTCGCGCCGCTGTTCCACCCCTGGTACTGGATCTGGCCCCTCGCGGTGCTCGCGGCCACCGCCCGGCGGACCGGATGGTTCACCGTCGTCGCGCTCGTCGCGTCGTTCCTGGTGCTGCCGGACGGCACCGGCCTGGCCCGGTTCACCAAGACGGTCGGGGCGCCGCTGATGACGCTGTTGGTGATCGTGTTTGTCGTCTGGTTGGTACGGTCGGCTCGGGCGGCCCGTCAGCCGGTCGCCGCCGACTGAGGGAAGGTGCGCCGGTGACCGCTCCCGGCGCACCGCCACCCGACGCGCCGCCGCTGGTGGCCCGCGCCGCCCGGTACGCCGGGCTGGTCGGCGCGGTGCTGCTCGCCGTCGCCGGACACCTCGGTGGGGCGCTGCCCGACGCCCCGCTCGGCGCGACACCGGAGTCGATCTGGCGCGCCCCGGGCGGCCCGGCCACGCTCGCCTGCTGGCTGGTCGGCAGCGCGCTGCTGGTCGGGGCGTGGTGGTCACTGCGCGGGGGAGCGCCGTCGACCCGTTGGGCGTACGTCACCGCCGGACTGTGGGCGCTGCCGCTGCTTGTCGCACCGCCGCTGGGCAGCCGGGACGTCTACTCGTACGCCTGCCAGGGCTGGACGTACGCGCACGGCGTCGACCCGTACGCGGTGGGCGTGGCGGCGGCGGGCTGCCCGTGGCTGGACGCGGTGGCACCGATCTGGCGGGACACCCCGGCACCGTACGGACCGGTGTTCGTGCTGCTCGCGGCGCTCGCGGTGAGTGTCGGCGGTGGGCTCACCGGCACGATAGTGGCGCTGCGGGTGATCGCCGTGGCGGGGCTGCTGCTGGGCGCGCTGAGCCTGCCCGGGTTGGCGCGGGCGGTCGGCGTACCGACCCGGCGGGCGGCCTGGCTGGCGCTTGCCGGCCCACTGGTCGGGGTGCACCTGGTGGCCGGGGCGCACAACGACGCGGTGATGCTGGGCCTGCTGCTGTCCGGGCTCCTGATCGTGGTCCGCCGACCCTGTCGGCCGTGGGCGTTGCTGGCGGCCGGGGTGCTGTTGGGGTTGGCGGTGACGGTGAAGGCGAGCGCGGTGGTGGTGGTGCCGTTCGCCGCGCTGGCCGCGGTCCGGGGCCGCCCCACCGTACGGTCGCTGGTGCGCGACGGGGGTTGGCTGGCCGGCGGGTCGCTCGCCGCGCTGCTGGTCTCCTCGGCGGTGTCCGGGCTCGGCTTCGGCTGGGTGGGCGGGTTGACCCACAGCGGTGACTCGGAGCAGTGGACCTCACCGCCCACCGCCGTCGGCCTGGTGGTCGACTACGCCGGCGCGCTGGTCGGTCGGGACCCGCAGGCGGTGCCGGTGTTCCGGACGGTGGCCCTGCTGCTGCTCGTCGCGGTGCTCATGGTGCTCTGGTGGCGGGCCTGGGCGGCCCTGCGGGCATCGAGTGATCCGGCCCTGGCCCGCCCCCGGGTCGCCCTGCGCGGCGCCGGCCTGGCCCTGGCCGCCACGGTCGTGCTGTCCCCGGTTTTCCACCCCTGGTACGCGACCTGGCCGTTGGCGCTGCTCGCCCTCAGCGCCGGGCGGACGAAGTGGTTCGTGCTGCCGGCCGCGGCGGCGGTCTTCCTCGCCCTACCGGACGGCACCAACCTGGCCCGCTTCACCAAGGCCCCCGGCGCCGTGGCGATGACCGCCCTGCTCCTGATCCTGCTCCCCACCGTCCTCCCACCCCTCCTCCGGCGCAGGCAGCACCGATCGCGCTGATCATGAGGTTGGCGGTCGCCTGGAAACGCCGTCCTTGACACCCGGCGGTGCGATTCCTACCTTTGTCGCTCGTGAGCTGGGGCGAGGAGACTGGCGTGTCAGGCCATGAATAGCGTCAGGTTGGCGGAGGCGCTCGGCTACCGAGTCGGCGACCTACTCATGATCTCGGCCGAGGCGTTCGACGCTCGCGTCGTCGGGACCACACCCCAGCACCTGCTCATCGACTGGCCGTGGTGGACGGCTGACCCCGAATCGGCCAACTCCTGGGACGGCACTATCGGTCTTCCTCGCGACGCCGATGACTACGGCTGGCACAACACGCCGTGGCGACTGGAGCCCGACCCCTCCGAACTCCACACCGGTGACCCCTGCTTCGTGGGCATCCCACCCACGACAGTGCGAATCACGTCCATCGAGAAGTACGAGCCTCCGGCCGACTTCGGATTCCTACCCCGGCCTGACTACGTACTTGGGGTGGTGCCTGTCGACGCGACCCTGGACGAAGAAGCGGGCTACGTCCTCTACCTGAACAGCTACCCACTCGACATCGAAGTCCTTCCGAACCCCGCCCAACTGACCTGAAGCGTCCAGTGCCCGGACCGAGAACGTTGGCCGGCCAAGGCCCAGTAGCCTCGGCTCGTGGGCGATCGTGAGCAGTACCTGCGTTATCAGGAAGACCGGACCGCGCTGGCGGCAATCGGTACTGATCTGGATCGTCAGGTTGGTCGGATCAGCGTGCGGCTTCCTCGATCTCTGGCGGAGTTGGCGATCGGTGCCTGGAACCGCGAAGAACCGCATGATGGTGGTGAAGAAAGCCGCGAAGAGTACGAACTGCGTGATGCTGCTGCTGAACTGGCCTTGATCGGCCTCGCGATCAGCGAGCGCGGCACGTGGGAGGGTGAGCAGGTCGCCGTCGAGCTGGATGTCGTCCAGGTCGCCGCGGCATTGCGAGCTGCTCAGTAGTCAGGCCGCCCGGGCGGCGGGCATTGGCGTTACACGCGCGACATCCGTCCGATCAGTAGAGCCACCGGTCGAGCACCCCGGGCCAGAAGTGGGTTGTGTGGTCGCCGTCGCCGAACGCGGGCGGGTCAAGGTCCCTGATGCGTGCCAACAGGTCGGCGAGCTCCGCGAGCGCCTGCTCTTCGGCCTGTCCGTCCTCGTCCCAGCGGTCGACGGCGGTTGAGCTGGTCAGCCAGCTACCAACCAGGTGCAGCGAACACAGCCACTGGATGATCGTTGAGTTGACGAACCCGGCGCTGCCGTCCGGCGACCATATTCGCACCTCACCGGTCCCCGGCGCGGCACCGTACACCCAGCGCGCGTTGTCGTCGGAGTTCGCCAACCGGTACATCGTTGGCTCTTCGTCGAATGACACCGCACTGACGAGGTCATCGATAAGCGGCACACCACAGGAGACCAGCGCGGCCTTCTGCTGCTCGGGAAGCCGCCACGTCGCCACGTCCCGTTCGGTGGCACGCACCACCCGCCCGGTACCAGCCCAGGCCGTGACCGCTTCGAACGCAGGAGGCACCGGAAGATCGTCAACAGGCACGCCGGTGAGGGTAGTCCGGGCAGGCTCTCAAGCGCTCCGCTTGACGGGTTACGCGGTCCCCGATCCGCTGGCTGCCGACTGTGCACCTCCGGCCGAAGACGCGGATGCGGCACCATCCGCCTCTGCCGAAGAAGCGCACCTCACCGCGCCGCGGGCGGGGGCCGTGAACCAGATCGGTCCGCCGGGCGACTGTCATGGGTGCGGCAGGTCGTACGGATAGGGGGCGATGTGGATCGGGTCGGACGTGATGCGCTGCTGGTGGTGCGCGCGCAACTCGGAGACCGGAGGGCGCTGGCAGAACTGGTCGGGCATTGGCACGACCCGGTGTGGCGGTATGTGCGGCGCATGCTCGACCGGCCGGACCAGGCAGACGACGTGAGCCAGGACGTGTGGGCGGGTGCGCTGAAGGCGCTGCCACGTCTACAGCGGCCGGAGCGGTTCGCGCCGTGGCTGTTCACCATCGCCCGGCGTTCGGTGATGGACCACCTGCGGGAGAAGTACAGCCAGGCGGACCCAGTCGACGGCGACGGGTCCGGCGACGACGATGTTTCGGCCGTGTTGGACCGGGCGCAGGTGGCCGAGGGTCTGGCTGGGTTGCCGGTCCACGAACGCGAAGTGCTGATCTTGTTCTATCTCCATGACCTGGCATTGGAGGAGTGCGCGCAGGTGCTACAGATTCCGCCGGGAACGGTCAAATCCCGGTTGTTTCGGGCACGGCGGCTGTTGCGTGACTCACTGGTCGAGAAGGGGTATTCGTCATGACCGAACGACCTGGATACACCCCGGACCACGTCGTACGGGGGATGTCACTGCCGCGCCGCGTCGGTGTCCTCGTGGCCGGACTGGGCGGCCTGGCCGGGTCCACGACCATCGGCCTGTTGTGGGCCACCGAGCCCAAGGCGTTGCCGGCGGGGACCCAGCTCGCCTTCGCCGCCATGATTCTCATTGGCGTGACCTGGGTGGGCATCGCTGGCTGGGCGTTGGTCCGCCGCCCACTGTTCGCGGCGGATCGGGTGATCACAGGCTGGCTCGCGGTCATCTTCAGCACACTCACGACCGTCAGCACTGTCGCGATTGCAGTCACCCGCACGAGCACCGCCGGTGTCCTGGCCGCTGGGGGCCTGGGCCTGATCCCGATCGTCGTCTCGAGCACGATGCTGATCCGCGCCCGGGCCTACCGTGCGGCCCTGCTCGCCCGCAAGCGCGACCTGGAAGGCCACCAGCCATAGGCGGGCACGCGATCGATGCTCAGCCAGGCCAGATGACATCTCACCACACCGCAGAGGGAGAAACCATGAACGCACGCAAGCCCGCTCCCATCGGCCCGCTGGCCCTGGCCCTGGCCCTGCGCCATCTTCGACCCGAGTCCGCCGGCCGCCGTGTCGCCGGACTCGCCGTGGTCTTCGCTGTGGCCCTGCTGGCCGGTATCGCCCTACTCCTACGCTGATCACTGACGTGCGGCCACCAACTCAACGACGGCGGCCGACGAGTGCGAGTCGTACGCCGGCCAGGGCTGGACGTACGCGCGGCGGCCGGCTGCCGCGCTCGCGGTGAGCCTGGCCCGGTTCACCAAGGCTCCCGGAGCCCTGGTGCTGACCGCCCTGCTCCTGCTCGCTCTCCGCAGCGCCCGGCGGTCCTGTCGATCTGCGAGCGCCCCGCCAACATCATGACCAACTCGTGGTTTGCCTCAGGATCGCGCGCCGCAGGTGGGTCAGCCGCGGTCGGCGCGCCTGGTGCCGGAGGTCAGGCGGATGCGCACGAGGATGGTCAGGAGTAACACGGCGGGTCCGGCCAGCGCGACGGCGATGCTGCTCGCGGCCAGCGCCGCGAAGCTGACGCCGCCGCGGATCGGGTCGATGGCATCGCCAAGGGCCGGCACCGCCAGGAAGGCGGCGGGGGTGAGCAGCGTGACCAGCGCCCAGCCGCCGCGGGTGTCCCCGCCGAGGGCCAGGCCCGTGGCCAGCAGGGCCCCGACGACCAGCAGCAACCCGCCGACGGTGGGCAGCAAGCTCAACGCGGTGTAGCCGTAGTAGCCGAAACCGTCGTCCAACCCCACCAGAAGTTCCGTTGCCGCCACCGCCGTCACAGCGGACAGCAGCGGCGCGAGGCGGATCGCCGTCACGGGCCGGTCGGGCAGGGCCAACGCCAGTAGGCCGAGAACGACCTGCGGCAGCAACACGAACAGCGGCGGCCGGAACGCGTCGAGCACCGCGGCCAGCGGTGGCAGCGCCAGCGTGAGCAGGAGGGCCAGGACGATGGCCAGCCGGGCGACCCGGCCCGGCGCGACGGCGGTGGCAATCGCGGCCAGCAGCCAACCCGCCCAGGCGATGACACCGATCGAGACGAACGGGCCGACGTGGGGTACCAGCCATTCCACCGGCGCCGGATCCAGCTCTGCCGAGCCCCAGACACCGGCGAGGACGCTCGCGGTGACCATGGACAACCACGCCGCGAGGCGTACCCCGGGAATCAGGCTGGCGACGCCTGCGGCCCGCAGCCGCTGGCGCGCGCCACCGCGCAGGAGGTCCGCGGCGTCCGCGGGCGAGGGCCAGCGACGACCCGGCTCGGCCAGGTCCAGGTAGGTGCCGACGATCTCGGCGCCGCGCGAATGCCGGTAGTCGGCGGGGTACGCGCGCAGCAGCCGCAGGTAGCGGCGCTCCAGCTCGGTCATGCCAGCCCTCCGGCCACGCGCGGGGTGGTCGGCCGGGCGGCACGGGCGCGCCGGGCCAGCCGGGCGGTGGCGGCCTCGACGTTGCGTCGCAGCCGCTCGGTCTCGGCGGTCAGGGTGGCGTCGCCGGCGGGGGAGAGCCGGTAGTAGCGGCGCAGCCGGCTGTCCACCACCTCCTCCCGGTCGACAGCGACCAGACCGGCGTCGACGAGCCGATCGAGCGCGCCGTAGAGGGTGCCGGGGCGCAGCGTCACCCGCCCGTCGGACAGCGCGGTGACCTCGCCGATCAGCCCGTAGCCGTGCAGCGGCCCGCCAGCGAGCGCGGTGAGGATGAGGAACGTGGGTTCCCGCAGAGGAGTCTCCATGGCCGCAATATAACGGACGCGAAGGTATTGCGGGGGGCGGCAGGTCAGCGCGTCGGGACCGAAACGGCCGGGCCGGCCCCGCTGTCCGCGGAGCCGGCCCGGCCGGTGATCGGTGACTGCGTCAGCAGTCGTAGTACATGGCGAACTAACCGCGCGTGGCGGCTGACCTGGGGGAGTGGCGTCGATCGAGGCGCTGAGCAGGTCGTACGCCGTATATCAACTTCCATCGTTATCCACTATTTCCAGGCGGCATCTGTACCCCTCGTGTTCCTAACGATCATGGGGTGGGGTTGTGTGCGAGCGGTTCCGATGTTGACCGGTGCGGCATCCCGTCGCGCAGGCTCCGCCCTGCCGGGCCGCGCCGACCTGGTCCAGGTGGAGCGCCCCACTGGACGTACGACCTGGACCAGGTCGGCGCGGTCTGGTGGCCTCTGGTGGGCGACGGGTACCCGGTCGCGGCCGAGGCATCCCAGAGTCGCCGAGGGTTCGGGGCGAGTAGCCCCGACCGCCGGAGGCTATCCCCGGGTCGTAGGGCCGGAGGCCCTACCCGCCGGAGGCGTCGCCCCGGCTGGCGTCCTTGAAACGTGGCAGCAGCGGCCAAACGGGGGTGAACGCATCGTCTTGCCAGCCCGGTCCCAGCGCTCGGCTGACGTTGATGTACACCGGTCCGTAGGACGTCTCCAATCGCCAGTTGTCCCACTGGTCCAGGTCGTGCTCAGCAAACCGAGCCAACAGTCGGAACATGGCTGCGACTTCGGAGTCGGCGAGCGGGCCTCCTGGATGTTCTCCCATCTCGGCAGGGTGCCATCGGCGGGCGGATAGCACCAAGCCGAAGCCCGCGTCTGCTGTACCTCGGCGGACGCGGGCTTCGTCGTGCCCGCCGGAGTTCGCGTGCCGCCGGGGTCGCCGCGCCGATAGCGAAGCGGCAAGGCGCGGCGTGCCCCGAGCGGCACGCAGCGGCCCGCAGGGCCGCCTTGAAGACGTATGGAAAGTTCTCACCGTGCCGGTCACCTGTCCGTGCCCGGTCTGGGGACCTGCGTGACACGTCGGTATCAGGACCTACGTGACACTCCGGTCAGTGCTGACGCACACGAGCCGCTCTCGGTTAGGCGTTAGCGCGTCAGGAAGCGGCACAACTGCCGCACGGCGGAGTCAGATGATTACCCAGCTCGATCATCCGTCTCATGAGCAATGGGACATCGGTAGGAGAGTCGGACGCACAGCTGCCAGCCTGCTAAGTGGCTACGCCACGGGCAGCCCGAGGTCGACCAGGACCTTGACGAGTTGAGCGTCGGGTGCCTCGCCATCAGATCTCGGCTCGTCCGCTTGCTGCGGAAGTCGAAGACTCTCCGGTCGACCCGAATAGCTCCACGCCGGCTTCACCGAGGGGACCCGCTTCCGGCTGTGCTGTGCAGCCTCCTCGCATGCGGCGATCTCAGCTTCTCGCTGGTCCGTCAACCAAGGCGGCAGCGCTGGCTCAGCTGGCAGCAGGTCCAGCAATGCGGTCCGCGGATCGTTGAGCCGTCGATGAACGACGCAACCGCGCAGCCACAGCAGCGCCGCTCGGTCGTGCTTGCCAGGGAGCCAGAGGCCGATGGCCAGATCGATGGCATGGACAGCATCCCGGGCCTTACCGCTGAGGAGGGCGGAGGCGACGTAGATGAGCCAAGGCTCGATGTGGCTGCCTCCTCCGGATCCGACCCAGCCCTTCGCCCAGCTGTGGGCGCCGCGCCAGTCACCGGCCTGAAGACAAGCTACGGCTCGTTCGCGGAACTCTGATGCAGCTGGCGGCGTTGCTGCCTGCGGCTGGCGTGACACCTGCTCATTATCCCTCGGCGAAAAGACTCTTGCCCCGGCGTCCAGACCCAGCCCGCCCATGAGCTCGTGCACTCCACCCGATCCGAACCTGGTCCGTGTGCGGCAGCCCGCCGCGAACCTTACCGGCCCCACGACCGCCGGCCGATCCCGAGCGCAGATCATCTAGCCGGATGTGTCACCCAGGTCCTGAGACCGATGTGTCACGTACGTCCTGAGACTCGACACCGGTCACCTGTCCGAGTTGAGGCGGCGGATTACTCCTCCTGCGGAGGCAAGTGACCGCGCCGCAGCAGCGCTCGGCCAGCGGCTAGCGTGCTGTGAATCTGCTGGGCAGTAATCGGTATTGAGTCTTCGCCGCTACGACGGACGATGCTGATGTACGCGCCCTCGGTGCGGCCACCAACGATTGCGCCATGGACCAGGAAGGGCTTTAACTCCTCTTCCTGAGGTGGAATCGATACGAGGATGAGTCCTTCTTGTGGACCGGTCTCCACCGCCGTAATTTGGAGCCCAAAGGGGAACGGGAAGAGTCGGGTCTCAATCGCCTGTCGATATCGCCGAATCGTTGTGCCATTTATCGGGACCGGCTTCATGGACTTGATAACTTCTCCGCCTGCAACTCGCTTAGTATCCATGCCTACAATAACGATTCCGCCTTCTTCTGCATTGGCAAACCGGCTGACGGCCTCTGCTAAAGATATTTTTCCACGGTCTGTCGTCAAGTCGTAGTGCTGAGACTTGACATCGATCCACGGACCTTCCGGAAGTCCCTGGAGCAGGTCGGCGCGTCCGCCGCCTACTAGGCCGTGTCTTCAAAGGTTCACAGCCATTGGAGTAGCGCGGCGATGGTGACGGTGGCCTGGTACGAGGTCGCGGTCTTGTCGTAGCGGGTGG
>NZ_JBEZFA010000065.1:0-24517 GCF_040649215.1 Micromonospora sp. NPDC049044
ACCGGAAAAACCCCATACAACTCCCGACCCATCCCCAACCGCTGCGCACCCTGACCCGCAAACAACACACCCAACCGACCACCCACCACACGACCCGACACAGCCGGCCTGACCAAACCAGCCTTCAACTCAGCGACATCCCGACCAACCACCGCCGCCCGAAACTCAAACCCCGCCCGCCGCGTCACCAACGCCCGACCCACAGCGGCCGCAGACACCGGGCCGAAATCGGCGGCGGTCAGGCGCGCGGCCTGGTCGGCGACGGCCTGCTCAGTGCGCCCGGAGAACACCCACGGCACCGGCATGCCCGCCGGGCCGGGATCGGGCAGGAACCGCTCCGGCGCGGGCGCCTCCAAAACGACATGCGCGTTAGTGCCACTGATACCGAACGACGACACCGCCGCCCGACGCGGACGGTCGAGTTCCGGCCACTCCCGCGCCGAAGTCAACAACTGCACCGCACCCGCCGACCAATCCACAAACGGCGACGGCTCATCCACATGCAACGTCCGCGGCAACACACCATGCCGCATCGCCATCACCATCTTGATCACACCACCGACCCCAGCAGCCGCCTGAGTATGACCAACATTCGACTTCAACGACCCGACGAACAACGGACCTTCGACGGGTCGGTCACCGTAGACAGCGATCAACGCCTGCGCCTCGATCGGATCACCCAACCGCGTACCAGTGCCGTGGGCTTCCACCACGTCCACGTCAGCCGCCGTCAGACCCGCACTGTCCAACGCGGACCGAATCACTCGCTGCTGCGACGGACCACTCGGCGCCGTCAATCCATTGCTGGCACCGTCCTGGTTGACCGCACTACCGGCGATCACCGCGAGCACCCGGTGGCCGTGCCGACGGGCGTCGGACAGGCGCTCCAGCAGCACCATTCCGACGCCCTCACCCCAACCCGTGCCATCGGCGGCGGCGGAGAACGCCTTGCACCGGCCGTCGACCGACAAGCCCCGCTGCCGGCTGAACTCCACAAACGTCAACGGCGTCGCCATCACCGTCACACCACCAGCCAAGGCCAACGAACACTCACCCCGCCGCAACGCCTGCCCCGCAAGATGCATCGCCACCAACGACGACGAACACGCCGTATCAACCGTGACCGCCGGACCCTCCAACCCGAACACGTACGACACCCGACCCGACGCGACGGAGGTCGCCACGCCGGTGAGCAGGTGGCCCTCGACGCCTTCGCCGCTGGTCGCTGTGGCACGCAGGCCGAAGGCGTAGTCGTTGCTGATGACCCCGGCGAAGACAGCGGTGTCGGTGCCGCGCACCGACACCGGGTCGATCCCGGCATGCTCGAACGTCTCCCACGCCGTCTCAAGCAGCAGCCGATGCTGCGGGTCGACGGTCAGCGCCTCCCGGGGCGGCATGCCGAAGAACGCAGCGTCGAAGTCGGGGGCATCGTGCAGGAAGCCGCCCCGCATCGCGTACGTAGTGCCCAGGTGGTCCGGGTCGGGATGGTAGAGGCGGTCGAGGTCCCAGCCGCGGTCGGTCGGCATCGCGGTGGTGGCGTCCACGCCGTCGGCAACCAGTCGCCACAGCTGTTCGGGTGAGGCGACGCCGCCCGGATAGCGGCAGCTCATGCCGATGATGGCGATCGGGTCGTCGGAGGCGGGCGCGGCCACCGATCCGGTCGGCGCGGCGGCCGGCGGCCCGCCGAGCAGGCTGAGCACGTGCTCGGTCACCGAGTCCGGGCTGGGATAGTCGAACACGAGCGTGGCGGGCAGCCCTACGCCGAGGTCGCTGGCGAGCGCGTTGCGCAGTTCGACGGCGGTGAGCGAGTCGACACCGAGCGCTTTGAAGGTCAAATGCGGTTTGATCTCGGCTGCGGAGCCGTAGCCGAGCACGGTGGCGGTCGCGACGCAGACCGCCTCGGCGACGGCGTCGCGGCGGTCTGCCTCGGGCAGCCGTGCGGCGAGCACAGACAGGTCGGCGCTGGCGGCGGCCCGCCGCGACGGCACCCGGACCAGGCCGCGCAGCAGCGGCGGGACATCGGCGCGCCCCGCAAGCGTGCCCAGCTGCAGGTTCGCCGCGACGACCACGGGCTCGGCCCCGGCGAGGACGCGGTCGAGGGCGGCGAGGGCGGCGTCGGTGGCCAGCGGCGCCATGCCGGTACGCCGGTCGACGGCGCTCGGTGTGAGCCCGGCGGTCATGCCGCTGGCCTCGGCCCACAGCCCCCATGCCAGCGACGTGGTGGGACGGCCGTGGACGGCGCGGGCGTGCGCCAAGGCGTCGAGCGCGGCATTGGCTGCGGCGTAGTTGGCCTGGCCCGGGTTGCCGAAGGTCGCCGCTGCGGAGGAGAAGAGGATCAGCGGCGCGTCCCCGGCCACGGTGGCGAGGTGCCGCGCCGCGTCGATCTTCGGACGGAGCACCGTGTCGAGCCGCGCGGGCGTCTGTGCGGCGAGGATGCCGTCGTCAACGACCCCGGCGGTGTGGATAATCGCGGCGAATCGGCCGCCGCTGCGGGCGACCAGGTCGCGTACGGCGTCGGCGTCGGCGACGTCGCAGGCGATGACCTCGACGCGAGCGTCGAGGTCGTCCAGCTCGGCGACGAGGGCGGCGGCGGTGTCGGCGGCCGGGCCGCGGCGGCTGGCCAGCACCAGATGCCGCACCCCGTAGGCGGTGGCGAGGTGGCGGGCGACGATGCCGGCGAGGGTGCCGGTGCCGCCGGTGATCAGGACCGGGCCGTCCTCGATCGGGGCGGGCATGGTCAGCACGAGCTTGCCGGTGTGCCGGGCCTGCTGCATGTATCGGAACGCCTCGGGGGCGCGGCGGATGTCCCACGCCGTGACTGGCGGCGGGGTCAGGACGCCCTGCCCGGCGAGGTCGACCAGGCGCGCGAGCAGTTTGTCGATCCGGTCGGGTCCGGCGTCGGCGAGGTCGAGCGCCTGATACGCGATTCCGGGGTGTGCGGCGGCGATCTGCTCCGGGTCCCGGATGTCCGCCTTGCCCATCTCCAGGAACCGGCCGCCGCGCGGCAGCAGCCGCAGGGTGGCGTCGACGAACTCTCCGGCGAGGGAGTCCAGCACGACGTCGACGCCCACGCCGCCGGTCGCGGCGAGGAAGCGGTCGGCGAAGCCAGTGTCGCGGGTGTTGCCGATGCGCTCGTCGGCCAGGCCCATCCCGCGGAGCACTTCCCACTTGCCGGGGCTGGCGGTGCCGAACACGTCGGCGCCGAGGTGACGGGCGATGCTGACGGCGGGCATACCGACACCACCGGCGGCCGAGTGCACCAGCACGCGTTCCCCCGGCTGGACCGCGGCGAGGTCGGTCAGGGCGTACAGGGCGGTGAGCATGCCGACGGGTGCCGCCGCGGCCTGCGCGAACGACCAACCGGCCGGAATCGGGGCGACCACGCGGTGGTCGGCCACGGCGACGGGCGCGAACGCGGCCGGGAACAGGCCCATCACCCGGTCGCCAGGGGTGAACCCGGTGACGGCAGCGCCGACTTCGACCACCACACCGGCGGCCTCGCCGCCGAGGGCGAGCCGGTCCGGGTACACGCCGAGGGCGAGCAGCACGTCGCGGAAGTTGAGCCCGGCGGCCCGTACGGCGATGCGGACCTCGTGCGGCGCCAGTGGCCGCAGCCCGTCCGGGTGCTCGACGAGGTCGAGCCGGTCGAGGGTGCCGGTGGCCAGCGACTCCAGCCGCCAGGACGCTGCGGCGGGCAGGGTCAGCGTGGCATTGGCAGAGGTGCGAATGAGCCGGGGTACGAGCAGGCGCCCGGAGCGCAGCGCGATCTGCGGTTCGCCGCTGCCGAGGGCGGCACCGAGCGCGACCGTTGACAGGGGTGCGTCGTCGGTGTCGACGAGGACCAGGAGGCCGGGGTGCTCGGACTGGGCGGAGCGGATCAGGCCCCAGACCGCGGCGCCGCCGACAGTGGCGGGCGGTTCGGCGTGGTGCGTGCCGACTGCGGCCCGGGTGAGCAGCACCAGCCGCGCGCCGTCCAGGGCATCAGCGGCGAGGAACTGCTGCGTGAGCGCGAGCGCGTGGGTCGTCGCGGCGCGGACGCCGTCAGCGGTACGCAGGTCGGCGACGACGGCGTCGGCGGCTGTCACGGCGGCCAGGTCGGCGTGCCCGGTGACCCGGTCACCGCCCTCCGCCTCCAGGCGGGTGTCGCCGAGCACCGCCCAGGTCCGGACGGTGTGCCCGCCCGTCTGCACGACGCTCCACTCGGTTCGGTAGGTGGTGTCGGCGGCCGCGGTCGAGCGGCCGCCGGTCTCGACGGCGCGCAGGGTCAGCGACGCGATCACGGCGACGGGCTGCCCGGCGGGGTCGGTCACGTCGACGGCGACCGTATCCGGACCGAGCGGGGTGATCCGGACCCGGCAGGTCGTGGCACCGGTGGCGGCCAGGCTGACGCCGCTGAACACGAACGGCATCCGTGCCTGCCGGGCCCCTGCGGCGGGGGCGAGGTCCAGGGCGTGCAGCACGGCGTCGAGCAGCGCGGGGTGGATGCCGTACCCGGTGTGGTCGAG
Organism: Micromonospora sp. NPDC049044; assembly: GCF_040649215.1. Taxonomy (NCBI): domain Bacteria; kingdom Bacillati; phylum Actinomycetota; class Actinomycetes; order Micromonosporales; family Micromonosporaceae; genus Micromonospora; species Micromonospora sp. NPDC049044. The sequence continues at coordinate 4,506 of NZ_JBEZFA010000065.1, forward strand.
CCCATCGGGCAGGACGACCTCGGCGAGCACGTCGTCGCCGTGGTGCCACGCGGCGCGCAGGCCCTGGAGCCGAGGGCCGTAGGCCAGCCCGTCGGCCACGCGCGCGGCGTAGAAGCCGTCGACGGCGATCGGCTCCGCGCCGTAGGGCGGCCATGCCTCGGCGGCGCGGGCCGGCTGCGGGCGGTCAGGCACGACGTTTCCGGTGGCGTGCCGGGTCCAGCCCGCCTCGTCCGAACCGGACGGGCGTGTGTGCAGGCTGATCTGGCGGCTGCCGGAGTTGTCGGCGGGGCCGGTCCACAGCTGCAGGTCGAGGTCGGCGACGACGTCGACCGGCGTTTCGATGACCAGTTCCTCGAGCCGCCCGCAGCCGGCCCGGTCACCGGCGTGCAGCGCCAGCTCGACGATCGCGGTGCCGGGTAGCAGGGTGCGGCCGGATACGACGTGGTCGGCCAGCCACGGCTGGGTACCGGCCGACAGTCGGCCGGTGAGCAGCAGCCCGTCCGGTGCGGCGACGGTGGCACCCGCGCGGAGCAGCGGATGCGTCGCGGCGGTCAGGCCCAGGTCGACGGGGTCGCCGAGGGCTGCCCCGGCCTCGGTGCGCAGCCAGTAACGGCGACGCTCGAAGGGGTAGGTCGGCAGCGTGAACCGGTGCCGGGGGCCGCCGCCGAGCAGCGATGCCCAATCGGGCGTTACCCCTCGGGTGTACGCGGCCGCGACCGCCCCAAGCAGCGTGCGCACCTCCGACCGCCCCTTGCGCAGCCCGGCGATCAGGTCCGCCTGGTCTGGGGTGACGCTGTCGCGCCCCATGGCGGTCAGTACCCCGTCGGGGCCAAGTTCCAGCACTGTCGCGGCACCGGTCCCGACCGCCGTACGCAGCCCGTCGGCGAACCGTACCGCGTCGTGCACGTGCCGCACCCAGTAGTCGGGCGAGCCCAGCTGCTCGGGGGTGGCCAGGTGCCCGGTCACGTTGGACACGACCGGAATCTGCGGTGCACGGTAGGTCACCGAGGCAGCGACCTTCCGGAACTCGGCGAGCATCGGCTGCATGTGCGGAGAGTGGAACGCGTGGCTGACACGAAGCCGGGTGGTCCTGCGGCCCTGCGAGGCGAACTCGGCCGCCACCGCCTCCGCCGCGTCGGCGTCGCCGGAGACGACCACAGCCTGCGGGCCGTTGACGGCCGCGATCGCCAGCGCCCCGGCGACCCCGGCCAGGGCGGCCCGGACCTCCGCCTGCGTGGCGGCGATCGCGATCATGGCGCCGCCGGGCGTCAGCTGCCCCATGAGCCGGCCCCGGGTCGCGACCAGCAGCGCGGCGTCGGGCAGCGACAGCACCTGCGCCAGGTGCGCCGCGGTCAGCTCGCCGATCGAGTGCCCGATCAGGACGTCGGGGACGATGCCCCACGCCTCGACCTGCCGGAACAGCGCCACTCCCAGCGCGAACAGCGCCGCCTGGGTGAAGTCGGTCCGGTCGAGCAGCGCCGCCTCGGCCGATCCCTCCTCAGCCCACATGACCTCGCGCAGCGGCCGGGGCAGGTGCCGGTCCAACTCGGCACAGACCTCGGCGAGCGCCGCCGCGAACAGCGGGAACCGCTCGGCCAGCTCCCGGCCCATCCCTGGACGCTGGCTGCCCTGGCCGGTGAAGGCGATGGCCAGGCCGCCTGCGGCGGTCGTGCCGCGGACCAGTCCGGTGGCAGCGGTCTGCTCGGCCAGCGCGGTGAGCCCGGCGACCAGCTCGTCCCGGTCGGCGGCGACGACGGCGGCGCGGTGTTCGAAGGCGGTACGCCCGACGGCGAGCGCGGCGGCGAGGTCGGCCAGCGGGAACTCGGCGCCGGACCCCGCCCCGGCCGAAGCGGCCGCACTGCCGCCAACGGCACCAGCGTCGACACACAAGTCGGCGGCGAGCAGGTCGAGCAGCCGCCGGGCCTGCTCCCGCAGTGCGGTCTCACTGCGTGCCGACACGGGAGCCACCACGGTGGACGGACGGGCGGTCGGTGCGGCGGCGGTCTCCGGCGGCGCCTGCTCGAGGATAAGGTGGGCGTTGGTCCCACTGACCCCGAACGAGGAGATTCCGGCGCGGCGGGGACGCTGGAGCGGCGGCCATGGCGTGTGCTCGTGCAGCAGTTCCACCGCGCCCGCCGACCAGTCCACGGCCGTGGTCGGCGCGTCGACGTGCAGCGTCTTCGGCAGCTGCGCGTACTGGATCGCCTGGACCATCTTGATGACCGCGCCGACACCCGCCGACGCCTGCGCGTGCCCGATGTTCGACTTAATCGAGCCGAGCAGCAGCGGCCGCGCCCGGTCCTGCCCGTAGGTCGCCAGCAGCGCACCGGCCTCGATCGGGTCGCCGAGGGTGGTGCCGGTGCCGTGCGCCTCGACCGCATCCACGTCGGCGGTGCGCAGACCCGCGTCGGCCAGGGCTTGCCGGATCACGCGCTGCTGGGCGGGGCCGCTCGGGGCGGTCAGGCCATTGCTGGCCCCGTCGGAGTTGACCGCGCTGCCCCGCACCACCGCGAGCACCTGGTGGCCCTGGCTGCGGGCGTCGGACAGCCGCTCCAGCACGATCAGCCCGGCGCCCTCGGACCAGCCGGTGCCGTCGGCGGCGTCGGCGAATGCCTTGCAGCGGCCGTCGGCGGCAAGCCCGCTCTGGCGGCTGAACTCGATGAACGTCTCCGGGGTGGCCATCACGGCGACGCCGCCGGCCACCGCCAGTGTGCACTCGCCACGCCGCAGCGCCTGCACGGCCAGGTGGATGGCGACAAGCGACGACGAGCAGGCCGTGTCGACGGTGATCGCGGGCCCGGCCAGCCCCAGCGTGTACGCGATCCGCCCGGACGCGACGCTGCCCGCGTTGCCCGTGCCGAGGTATCCCTCCAGTTCGTCGGGGATGGCGCCGAGCCCGGTGGCGTAGTCGTGAAACATCAACCCGGCGTAGACGCCAGTGTCGGTGCCGCGCAGCGAGGCGGGGTCGATCCCGGCCCGTTCCAGCGCCTCCCAGCCGATCTCCAGCAGCAGCCGCTGCTGCGGATCCATGGCCAGGGCCTCGCGGGGACTGATGCCGAAGAACGCCGCGTCGAAGTCGCCGGGGGCGTCGAGGAAACCCGCGTGCCGGGTGGAGATGGTGCCGGGGGCGCTGCCGTCTCCGGCGAACAGACGGCCGAGGTCCCAGCCGCGGTCGGCCGGGAAGTCGCCGACCGCGTCTACGCCGTCGGCGACCAGCCGCCACAGCTGCTCAGGCGTGTGCACGCCGCCCGGGTAACGGCAGGCCATACCGACGATGACGATCGGGTCGTCGTCGGCGGCGCGGGGCCGCAGCACCACGTCGGGCCGGGTTGCGGCGCCGAACAGGGCATCCTCGAGGTGGCGGGCGACGGCGGCCGGGGTCGGATGGTCGAAGGCGAGCGTCGCCGGCAGCCTCAGCCCGGTCGCGGCCACCAGGCGGGCGCGCAGCGCCACTGCGGTCACCGAGGTGAAGCCGAGGTGCGTGAACGCCCGGTCGGCGGCGATGGCTGCCGGGTCGGCGTCGAGCAGGGCGGCGGCGTGCGCGCCGACCAACTCGGTCAGGGCGCGCAGCCGGGCGCGGGGCGGCAGGCCGGACAGGCTCGCCCGCAGTTCGACGGCGGCTTGAGGGTCGGCCGGGTCGGCGGCGGAGCGGTCGCGCAGCAGCGGTCGCAGCGGTGCCGCCTGCGGATCGGTGCCGAGCGCAGGGTCGGGACGCAGCGCGAGCAGGCCTGTCTGTCCGGACCAGAGCACGTCGGCGGCCGTCTCCACGTCCCGATCGGTGAGACCGGCGAGTCCGGGCACGGCCGGTTCGCTCTCGGCGAGCGGGGCGAACCCGGCGACGCGCACGTGCGGCGGCAGCCCGGCGACCGCGTACGCGATCGAGGCGGCGTCCCGTGGCGCGACCGGCATGCCGGGCAGACCCACCGGCGGCGTGCACAGGGTCACCGCGATCCCGGTGTCGCGGGTGAGTTCGGTCAGGTGCCCAGCCAGCTCGGCGTCGACGGCAGTCCGGACCACGTGCACGATCCCGGCAAGCGGGGCGTCGGTGCCGGCTTCGGCGAGCAGGCGGGCGGCGCCGACCGCGGACGCGGGCACGGCAGCGTGGACCCGTACCTCGGCGCCGAGACCGGCCAGTTCAGCGGCCAGAGCACGCGGGCTCTCGAGCAGGTCCTCGGTGGATGGTCCGCCGACGCAGAGCGCGAGCGACCGCAGCCGATGCCCGGCGACGAGGTGTCGGGCGAGCACCCGGCCCAGCCCGCTCGCCGCCCCGATGACCAGCACGGTGCCGTCAGCAGTCCGGGTGCCGGAAGCACGAACATCCGGCGCGCCACTGTCCACCCCGGCCGTGCCGGAGCCGACAGCGTCCGAGCCGACGGCGTCCGGGTCAACCTCGATGGAGGCGGGTACCGGCCCGAGCAGAGGTGTGAGCAGGCGGCCCGCGCGCAGTGCGAACTCCCGCGCGTCCGGTGTGGATCCGGGCACGACGGCCGGGTCGCCTCCGGTCGCCCGCCGCGGCACCTCGGCGAGCACCCGGGTCCAGGCCGCGACGTCGGCCTCGGCGGTGTTCGCCGTGTGGCCCGCCGCGCTCGCCGAGCCCTGGGGTGTCGCGGGCAATGCAAGATCAACGGTGAGCGCCGTGTGGTCCCGGTGGCGCAGCCAGGCACGGACAGCGGCAGCGGCCGGCTCGACCCGCTCGCCGGGCACCGCCGCAGTGCCGCCGCGGGTGACCACGACGACCGGGGCGGGCAGCTCAGGCAGGCCGTCGGCGGCGAGCAGGGCCAGTGTGGTGGGCAGGTCAGGGGTTTCGGGCAGGCTGAGGGCGTACCCGTCGAAGGTGCCCGCCGCCAGCGCGGCCGCGACGGTCGGCACGGCCGTGACGATGCCCCCGGCCCGGCGCACCGCCTCGGTCAGCGCGGGCTCGGCTGCGCCGATCACGGCCCAGCGGCCGCCGGCCGGGGCCGCCGCAGCGGGTGCTGCAGGTGCTGCGGGTGCCCAGCGCAGCCGCCACAACTGCTCGTGATGGCTCGCGCCGCTGCCGCGCAGCCGGGACGGAGTGTCCAGCAGCAGGCGCCGGCTCACCTTCCCCGACCCGGTACGCGGGATCGTCTCGATCTCGCGGACCTCGTCGGGCACCTTGAAGTAGGCGAGGCGCTCACGGCAGGCCGCGACGGCGGCGGCCGGTGACCAGCCCTCGGCGGCGGGGACGACGTAGGCGACGGGCACCTCTCCGAGCACGTCGTGTGGGCGACCGGCGACCGCGACGTCGGCGACGCCCGCGACGGTACGCAGCACCGCCTCGATCTCGCCCGGGTGGATGTTCTCCCCGGCCCGGATGATCAGCTCCTTGAGCCGGCCGGTGATGGTCAGGCGGCCTTCGGCGTCACGCCGGGCCAGGTCCCCGGTGTGGTACCAGCCGTCGCGCAGCGCCTGCTCGGTCTCGCGCGGCCGGCCGTGGTAGCCGAGCATCAGCGCGGGCCCGGCGACCAGCACTTCGCCCTCGTCGCCGTCGGGCACGTCGCGGCCGGTCCGCGGGTCGGCAAGCCGCACGGTCACCCCGGGTACGGCGGTGCCGCAGGTCCCGGCGGCCAGGGTGGCGTCGGGGTGGCTCATGGTGATCGCGCCGCAGGTCTCGGTGCTGCCGTAGGTGTCGACCACGGGCACGCCGAAGGCCGCCGCCATGGCCGCGCCGAGCGACGGTGTGGTGACCGCGCCGGTGACCAGGCAAGCCCGCAGCGCGGGCACGCGCAGCCCGGTCTCGCGCACCGCCGCCAGCAGGTGGTGGTACATCGCGGGGACGCCGACGAGCAGGGAAAACGGCTCGGCACGGACGGCGTCGAGCACGTCCTGCGCGGCGAAGCCTGTCAGAATGCGTGCGGTGGCGCCGGTGGCGGTGACACCGAGGACGCAGAGGATGTGCGCGAGGCTGTGGAACAGCGGCAGCGGCCACAGCAGCCGGTCTTCGGCATGCAGCCCGAGCACGCCCTGGTAGGACGAGCGCACTGACCACAGGCAGGCTGCCTGGGTGGAGACGACGCCCTTGGGTAGGCCGGTGGTCCCGGAGGTGTAGAGCATCCAGGCGGGCTCGTCCAGGCGCAGATCGTCGCGGGCGGGGCGGGGCGGTTCGGTCGTGGCCAGGCACTCGAAGGAGGCGGTGCCAGCGACCGGGGCGCCGACGAGCACGACAGTGCAGCCGGGGCGGGCGGCGACCAGGTCGAGGTGCGCGGGGTCGGTGACGACGACGCGGGCACCACTGTCGTCGAGGATGTGGGTGATCTCGGCGGGCGCGGCCTGCGGGTTGATCGGAACGCCCACCCCTGCGGCCCGGGTGACGGCGAGGTACGCCTCGACGGTCTCGACGCGGTTGCCGAGCAGGATCGCGGCGCGTTCGCCCCGCTGGAGTCCGGCGGCGGCCAAATGCCCAGCGATGCGGCCGGTCCGGGCGGCCAGGTGGGCGTAGGACACCGCGCGATCGGCGTCGGCGTAGGCGATCCGTCCCGGTCGGTCCAACGCGTGGCCGAGTAGTAGCTCGACTAGCGGTCGGCTGTCCTCGACATGCGCCACACCCACACTCCTCGCCTAGACGGATCGTTGCGTCGGTCGGCCCGGACACGGTTCATCGATTTCGGTTGCCGATCCGACAAGCTCGCTCGTGCGGGCGTTGCCCTGACTTCTGGTCGGAACGTAGACACCGCAAATGCGCAGCTACAACCCCTAGCCGTCCCCTAGTCCAGAGCCCTTAGGCGAAGCCCCTTACACCCTTGCGACGCGCCGTCAATCGAGAGAAATCAATGCGCCATGGAGGGCGAGGTTCATCTACGCGTTACCTGAGTCGTGTGATTTACGTCAGATGCTCCTTCGCGGAGCATCCCGGTACCGGCCCAGCGCCGGGGACCCGCAGGGCACACCCGACCAGGGCTGTGGGTATGGGTAGCCGCAGAGTTGCGGCGGCCGTACTGCTCACCTCTCGGGGAGCAGGACGTTCGAGATGAGGTCGACGACCTTCGTCGGCTGGTCGGACATGAAGAAGTGACCGCCGGTGAAGACCCGCACGTCGCAGGCACCGGTGGTGTGGGCCTGCCAGGCGTACGCATCCTCGATGCCGGTCGTCGGATCGGCGTCGCCGACCAGCACCGTGATCGGACAGCCGAGCACAGGCCCCGCCAGGTGCCGATAGGTCTCGATCGCCCGGTAGTCGGCCCGCAGCGCGGGCAGGATCGAGCGCAGCATGTCCTGGTCGGCCAGCAGCCGGGAGTGGGTGCCGTTGAGGCGCTGCAGCTCGGCGACGATGCCCTCGTTGGTCAGCCGGTGCACGTGCTCCTGGCGCCAGTTGGCCGGCGGGCGCCGCCCGGAGGCGAACAGGCGCACCGGCGCGATGCCGGCGCCCGTCTCCAGCCGCCGGGCCAGCTCGTACCCGACGATTGCGCCCATGCTGTGCCCGAAGATCGCGATGGGATGCTCGCCCAGGCTCGGCTCCAGCGCGGCGAAGACGCCGTCGGCCAGGTCGGCGATGCTTGCCAGGCACGGTTCGAAGCGGCGGTCCTGGCGCCCTGGGTACTGCACCGCGAGCACCTCGATGGTCGGGCTGAGCGCCTCGGAGGCCGGGAAGTAGAAGCTCGCCGAGCCACCGGCGTGCGGCAGGCAGATCAGGCGCAGGCGGCTGTCGGCCGACGGGTGAAACCGGCGGATCCACTGCGCTTGGCTGATGAGGTCCTGGCTCATGGGTGCGGTCTTCCTCCAAGGCCCCTGACGGGAGGCCTACGACGGGTCGCCGACGACGTTCGGATCGACGGATTCGGGCAGCAGACGGTCGCAGATCAGGTTTACGAAGCGGGTGTGGTGTTCGTCGATGAGGAAGTGCGGGAAGCAGACCAGTCTGATCCGGCACCCCTCGGCGGGGTGGAAGCGCCGCAGCCACCGAGCATGGTCGCTCTCGACCGGGCCGGCGGTCGACCCGAGCAACAGCGACAGGTGGGCACCGCGCGGCGCCGCCACGGTGCGGTGGGTTCCAACCGTCTCATGATCACCTCGCTGAAGAGCACCCGGTGGCGGGCGGCACCCGACCCGTCCGCAAACCGGGACAACGTCCGTTGTGGAGTGCAAGGCCGAACATGTCCATTGCCTACCGGATCAGCATGGCGATTCCACAGCTTCAATCAAGCCCCTAGCCATCCCCTACCTCCTGGCGGCCCGCTGCTCCGGGTCGCAGAGGGGGGCCCGGCCGGCGCCTCGTTCCGGCCTTCTCCCCTAGACCCCCTATCCGGCGGTGCGGAACAGCTCTCACCACAACAATGGTGTCGCTGCCCGGAAATGCTGCGGTAGCGTGCCGTCAGCGGCCGCAGGAATGCGCCGGATCCCTTTCCCATTCCTTTGCCGGGCCCCGATTCGCCGGCCGCGGAAAAGGCTGAACCCACGGACGGCGACGAGCGACAGGGCGGTCACATGACACTGGACGAGCAGCTGGCACACGTCGGAGCCCCCTTCCGCAAGGGCACCGCCCCGGCCGGTGAACTGACCGGTCCCAGCCTGTTGAGCGTCGCCACGGCGGTGCCCGAGAACTCCTATTCCCAGCGCGATCTTCTCGACCTTTTCGGCATCGAGGACCAGCGAATCCGCGGGGTCTTCCTGAACAGCGCGATCGACCGGCGATACCTCACGGTGCCGCCGATCGGCGCGGACGGCCGTCCTCGGATGGAGAGCCAGGGCGAGTTGCTGGCCAAGCACAAGCGGCAGGGTGTCGAGATGGGCGCCCGCGCCCTGCAGTCCTGCTTGAAGCAGATCAACGCCGCGGTCACCGACCTGGGATACCTGGTCTGCGTCTCGTCGACCGGCCTGCTCACGCCCGGGTTCAGCGCCCTGCTGATCCGAGAGCTGGGCATCCCGGCCGAGTGCAGCCGGCTCGACGTGGTCGGGATGGGCTGCAACGCCGGGCTCAACGCGCTGAACGCGACCACCGGCTGGGCGTCGGCCAATCCGGGCGGCCTGGCCGTGATGGTCTGCATCGAGGCGTGCTCGGCCGCATACGTCTTCGACGGCACAATGCGCACCTCCGTGGTGAACAGCCTCTTCGGCGACGGCGCGGCTGCCCTGGCGGTCTGCCGGGATCCGGGCCGCGACGGGCCGCAGGTGCTCAAGTACGCCAGCTGCGTCATCCCGGAGGCGGTCGACGCGATGCGCTTCGACTGGGACGACAGTCAGGGCAGGTTCAGCTTCTACCTCGATCGCGACATCCCGTACGTGGTAGGCGCGCACGCCGAGAAGGTGGTGGCCGACCTGCTACGCGGCACGGGTCTGCGGCGCAGCTCGATCGCCCACTGGCTGATCCACTCCGGCGGCAAGAAGGTGATCGATTCGGTGGCCGTGAACCTCGGCCTCACCCGTCACGACGTCCGCCACACCACCAGCGTGCTGCGCGATTTCGGCAACCTCTCCAGTGGATCGTTGCTCTTCTCCTACCGCCGGCTCCTGGACGAAGGCGTGATTCGCACCGGCGACTACGGCGTGCTGATGACCATGGGTCCCGGATCGACCATCGAGACCGCCCTCGTCCGCTACTGATCCTCTCGACGTGCACACGGATTGGACTTGAACATGTCAGTCACGGATTTGGCTCCGGAGGCCACCGCCGAGGAGTTCGCACTGACGATCGACAGCGGGCAGCCGTTGTCGGGGACGCTCATCGCGGACCTGGCCGGGCTCTGCGACCAGGTGGAGGATGCCGGCGGCGACGCGACGGTGACGATCCGGCTGACCGGCAACGGCAGGCCCGGCGACTGGCCGGGGCCGGTCGGGATCGACCTAGTGAGCCGCTGGGAGAAGGTGTTGCGCCGGCTGGAGCGCTCGCCCGCCGCTGTCGTCGTGGTCGCCGACGGGCCCTGCGCCGGCAGTGCTCTGGAAGTGCTGCTGATCGCCGACCATCGGGCGGCGACCCCACAGTTCCGGATCGTTCCGCCGATGACCGACGGCAGCCCGTGGGCCGGCATGTTCCTGTACCGGCTGGTGAACCACCTCGGCGGGGCGCACGCCCGACGGATCGTGCTGTTCGGCGCGGGCCTGTCCGCCGTCGAGGCGCTGGACCTGGGCCTGCTGGACGAGATCGTCACGGACCCGGCCACCCCGGCCGTGGAGCACCTGGACGGTGTGGCCCGCAGCGAGCTGGCCGTGCGCCGGCGGCTGCTCCTCGATGCTGGATCCACCAGCTTCGACGAGGCCCTCGGCATGCATCTGGCGGCCTGTGAGCGCGCGCTGCGCCGCGCTACCCGTGAAGCCGACACGCCGGCAGCGGCGGCACGGGAAGGGGCGTGACGGCGATGACGACGGGTCTCTCCACCGCGTGGCGGGCGGTGCCGCCGATGTTCACCGGCTCGCTGTTGACCGACGCCGCGGCGCTGGCGGAGTTCACCGCCGAAGCGGATCAGGCGCTGGCCGCGCTTCCCTCCCGCCCGGACCGCCACCCGGACCAACACCAGCTCGCCGCCGACATTTTCACCGACCAGCGCCGCGCCCGCACCACGTTCCTGCGCTGGCACGCCGAGCAGGTGTACCGGGAGCTGACCGGCGGCATGCGCGAACATCGCCGGATCACCGAGTTGGTCTTCGCGGCCGCCGACGCGTTCCCCGGGCTGGTGCCGACGCGAACGCAGATGGCCGCCGAGCGGGAATTGGGACAGGGCGACAAGGACGGCCGGGAAATCGATCAGGGCATCTTCCTCGCCGCGCTGCTGCGCAGCCCAGCCGCCGGGCGGCATCTACTGGAGGCGATGCGGCGGCCCACCGTACGGGCCCGCACCCTGCTCAGCCAGTTCACCCGTACCGGGACCGCCGAGATTGGCAGTGTCCGGCTGGAGCGGATCGGCGGGGTCGCGCACCTGACGATGGCCAACGGCCGGTTCCTCAATGCCGAGGATGACCAGCTCGTCGCGGACATGGAGATCGCCATCGACCTGGTCTTGCTGGACGACCGGGTCCAGGTCGGCGTGCTGCGCGGCGGCAAGATGACGCATCCGCGCTACCAGGGCCGGCGGGTGTTCTCGGCCGGCATCAATCTCGTCGACCTGCACCAGGGCCGGATCACCTACCTCGACTTCCTGATGGGCCGGGAGCTGGGCCTACTGCAGAAGCTGATCCGTGGGCTCTTCGTCGACGAGGTGTGGCCGCGGCCGCAGGCGGAGAAGCCGTGGGTCGCCGGGGTGGACGCCTTTGCCATCGGCGGCGGCATGCAGCTGTTGTTCGCGGTGGACCATGTGGTCGCGGCGGCGGACGCGTTCTTCAGCTTGCCGGCGGCGCAGGAGGGCATCGTGCCGGGCATGGCCAACCTGCGGTTGACCCGGCTCGCCGGTGGCCGCCTCTCCCGGCAGGTGATTCTCTCCGGCCGCCGGATCTGGGCGCACGAGCCGCAGGCCGCGCTGGTCTGTGACGAGGTGGTGGACCCGCACCGGATGGACGAGGCGGTTCGCGTCGCCGCCGCCAAGCTCGCCAGCCCGGCCGTGGTGGCGAACCGTCACATGATCAGCATCGCCGAGGAGCCGGTCGACGTCTTCCGCGCGTACGCCGCGGAGTTCGCGCTGGAACAGGCGCTGCGGTTGTACAGCGACGACGTGATCGGCAAGGTGGGGCGATTCTCGGCCGGCACGTCCGGTGCAGCGGCCGCCCGGCACGACTCATGAGACCCGTCGACGCCATGCTCGACGTCCTCGCCGACGAGGGGGTCACCACCGTCTTCGGCAATCCAGGAACGACGGAGCTGCCGTTCACCGAGGCGCTCGCCCGGCGGGATGGCTTCTCCTACGTACTCGGGTTGCAGGAGGGCTCGGTCGTCGCGATGGCCGACGGCTACGCCCGGGCCACCCGACGGCCGGCGTTCGTCAGCCTGCACGTCGCGGCGGGGCTTGCCAACGGCTTGGTCGGCCTGCTCAATGCGAGTCGATCGCGTACCCCTCTGGTGGTGACCGCCGGGCAGCAGGACCGGCGGCACCTGGCCAGTGACCCGATGCTCTCCGGCGACCTGGTCGGACTGGCACGGTCGGCGGTGAAACAGACCTTCGACGTGCAGCACGCGCATGACCTGCCGCTGCTGCTGCGGCGCGCGTTCGCCATGGCCGTGCGGCCCCCGGCCGGCCCGGTCTTCCTCTCCATCCCGATGGACCTGCTCGAGGAAGAGGGGCCGATCGAGCCGCCCGCACCGCGTTCCCGGCTGGCAGGGCTCGGTGTCGCCGCCGGGGTCGCCGAGGCGGCGCAACTGCTGGCCGGGGCCCGGCGGCCCGCGATCGTCGCCGGCGACGGGGTGAGCCGCGACGACGCGGTCGCCGAGATGGTCGCCGTCGCCGAGGCGCTCGGCGCGGTCACCTTTCACCAGCCGATGCACGACCGCGTCGACTTCCCCACCACCCACGACCTGTACGACGGCATGCTCGACGCCCGACACAGTGCGATCCGGCACCGCTTGACCGGCCACGACGTGGTGTTGATCGTCGGCACACACGCGTTCATGGCGCACCACTACACGCCCGGTTCCCCGATCCCGCCGGACACATCGGTCGTGCAGCTCGACTGCGACCCCGCGGAGCCGGGCCGCAACTTTCCCGTCGCCCTCGGCATGGTCGGCGGCATCCGGGCGACGCTGGCCGAACTGGCCCGTGAGCTGCGCGGCCGGGTACCGGTGGCCGCCGAGCGACGGGCCGAGATCGGGAGGCGCACCGCCGCGCACCGCGATCGGGTACGCGCCGAGGCGCTGGCCGGATACGGCAAGGCACCACTGGACCCGCTCGCGGCCGTGCACGCCATCACCACCGGGCTGCCGGCGGACGCCGTGGTGGTCGAGGAGGCGATCACCTCGGGAATCCTGCTGCGCTCGGTGCTGCCGCTGGAGCGGCCCGGATCGTACGTACACACGGCCGGCGGCGGCCTCGGCTCCGGAATCGGCGCGGCGATCGGCACGCGGATGGGCGACCCCGGCCGACCGGTGGTGGCGGTGCTCGGCGACGGCTGCACCATGTTCGGCCTCCAGGGCCTCTGGAGCGCCGCTCGCTACGGCGTGCCGGTCACGTTCGTCGTCATGAACAACGGCGAGTACCGCACGCTCAAGGAGACGATCGACCGGCGCGGCCACCTCACCGGTGCCGCCGACCCGTACCTAGGCCTCGACCTGGGCCCGCCCGAGCTGGACTTCACCCGGGCGGCCGAGTTCTTCGGCATCCGTGCGCTGCGCGTGCACAGCGCCGACCACCTCGCCGAAGCGGTGGCCAAGGCCGCCGTGGGCGACGAGGCCGTCCTGATTGACGTACCCGTCACGCGGCACCGCACCAGCCGGTTAGCGCCGTGACGTCTGATCGGAGAGGAAGACGATGACTACCCTCGTCGATGTCGGCGCGCTCGCCGGCACCGTGTTCAGCGGCGGCTGGCACGCCGCCGCACAGACCGCGACGGTCCGCGAGCCCGCGACCGGTGCCTCACTCGGCACCGTGGGCGTGGCCGACGCCGCCGACATCACCCGTGCCACAACGCTGGCCGCGGCGGCACAGCCGGCGTGGGCCGCTGTGCCCCCGGCCGAGCGGGCCGCGCTGCTGCGCCGCGCCGCGACGGTGCTGGAGGCGCACCGCGGCGAGATCGAGCAGTGGTTGGTACGCGAGGGGGGCGCCGTCGTTCCCAAGGCCCAGAGCGAAGTGGCGGCTGCGCGGGACGAGCTGTGGGAGGCAGCGGCGCTGCCCACCCAGCCGCACGGCACGCTGCTGCCCACGCCGGCCGGCCGGGCCAGCGTGGCCCGGCGGGTCCCGCTCGGCGTGGTCGGTGTGATCAGCCCGTGGAACTTCCCGCTGCTGCTGAGCCTGCGCGCGGTCGCCCCCGCGCTGGCGCTGGGCAACGCGGTGGTGCTCAAGCCGGACGTGCAGACCGCGGTGAGCGGCGGTTACGTCGTGGCCCGCATCTTCGAGGAGGCCGGGCTCCCCGGCGACGTGCTGCACGTGCTCGCCGGAGATGCCGAGCCGGGTCGGGCGCTCACCGAGGACCCGCGGACCGCCATGATCGCCTTCACCGGTTCCACCGCTGTCGGCCGTGAGGTGGGTGCCGCCGCCGGACGGGCCCTCAAGCGCGTCTCTCTGGAACTGGGTGGCAACAACGCCTTCATCGTGCTCGACGACGCGGACCTCGAGGCCGCGGCGTCGGCCGGCGCGTTCGGCTCGTTCTTCCACCAGGGTCAGGTCTGCATGACGGCGGGCCGGCACATCGTCGCCGAGCAGGTGGCCGGCCGGTACGTCGAGCTGCTCGCGGAGCGGGCCCGGCGGATGACCGTGGGCGACCCGTGGACTGAGCAGGTCCAACTCGGACCGATGATCAACGATGCGCAGCGGGACCGCGTCCACCGCATCGTCACCGACACCGTGGCGGTCGGTGCGGTGCTGCACTGTGGCGGCACATTCGAGGGTCGGTTCTACCGCCCGACGGTACTGGGCGGGGTCACCGCGAAGATGCCGGCGTTCACCGAGGAGATCTTCGGGCCGGTCGCGCCGGTCATCGTGGTGCGCGACGATCAGGAGGCCGTGGCGGTCGCCAACGACACCGAGTACGGCCTGGTCGCGGCGATCCAGACCGGCTCGGTGCCGCGGGCGCTGGCCCTGGCCGAGCGGCTCGCCACCGGCATCGTGCACGTCAACGACCAGACCATAAACGACGAGGCCACCGTGCCGTTCGGCGGCCGGGGTGCCTCCGGTAACGGCACCCGGTTCGGCTCGCAGCACAGCTGGGACGAGTTCACCCAGTGGCAGTGGGTCACCGCGCGGAGCACTCCGTGTCCGTACCCGGTGTGACGCCCGGCGCGGGCCCCGCGGAGGAGCGCCGGGTTCTGTGCACCCGGCGCGATCGGGTGGCGTACGTGACGCTCAACCGTCCTGCGGTGCTCAACGCGATGGACGTGCGGACCCACGAGGAGCTGGGCGCCGTCCTGGACGACATCGAGGCCGACGACGACGTGTGGGTGGTGGTGCTCACCGGCGCGGGCGACCGATCGTTCTCGGTCGGACAGGATCTCAAGGAGCTGGTCCAGCGCACCGAGGCGGGCGTGCCGCCGTCCACGTTCGGCGCCCGCGACCTGCCGGGGCACCCCCGGCTGACCGAGCGGTTCGGCTTCGCCAAGCCGATCGTCGCGCGCGTCAACGGGTACGCGTTCGGCGGCGGCTTCGAGCTGGCCCTGGCCTGCGACGTCGTGGTGGCTGCCGAGCACGCCGCCTTCGCGCTGCCGGAGGCACGGTTGGGCCTGATCCCCGGCGCGGGCGGGGTGTTTCGGTTGACGCGTCAGGTGCCGTACCGGATCGCTCTGGGGCACCTGATGACCGGGCGGCGGATGCCGGCCGCCCGGGCCCGGGAGCTGGGTCTGGTCAACGACGTGGTGCCGACCGCCGAGCTGGACGCCTGCGTCGACGGCTGGGTCCAGGACATCCTGGCCTGTGCCCCGCTCTCGGTACGCGCGATCAAGGAGGCCGCGCAGCGCTCCGCCACCATGCCCCTGGAACAGGCCTTCGGCACCCGCTTCGGGTGGGAGGAGCGGCGCCTGCGCAGCGCGGACGCACAGGAGGGCGCCCGCTCCTTCACCGAGAAGCGCACGCCCCGTTGGACCGGCACCTGATGCTCGTCAGCCGCCCGACGCGCTCGCCAACTCGCCCAATGGACCGATCTGCAGACTGGTCGGCAGATCGGTCCGGCTCTTCACGCCGAGCTTGCGGTACACCCGGGTGAGGTGCTGCTCCACAGTGCTCGTCGTGATGTGCAGCATTTCGGCGATCTGCCGGTTGGGGAGGCCCTGCGCGGCCAGCTCGCCGACCCGGCGTTCGGCTTCGCTGAGGGCGGTGGGGCCGCCGCGGTCCGGGCCGAGGGCCGCCGACCAATTTCCCGCGTCCGGGTACAGGCCCTGGGCAAGAGGGCTGGCCTGACATTCCTGCGCGACGCGACCGGCTCGGCGCATGGTGATCCTGGCTCGGCTGGAATCGCCGATGCTCTTGTAGGTGGAGCCGAGATCGGCCAGAGCGTGCGCCAGCTCCAGCCGGTCCCCCGCCGTCTGCAACGCCCGGACCGCGTCGGCCAGCAGCCGCGGACGCTCGCGGACGTCGGCGGTGGCGGCCAGGTGGCGCAGGGCCCGGCCGAAGACCCGGCCGTCGTGGCTGTCCAGGCGGCTGACCTGCTGGTCGAGCAGCTCGCGGGCCTCACCCTGGCGGCCCAGCCTGAGCAGGGTCTGGGCCGCGTCCAGCCGCCACGGCACCGCGGCCGGCGTGTCCGCGTCCCAGAGACGAAGCGTCTCCCCCAGCGTCTGGAAGTCGCTCAGAGCCGCGTACGGACGGCTGAGCGCCAGTTGCAGGTGACCGCGGGCCCGTAGATAGCGCAGGCCGAAGGGGGTCTGCAGCAGCGCGTCGGGCATGGGAGGGCTCAGGTGCGCGGCGGCCTCCTCGAAGCGGCCCATCTCGGCGCTGGCGGTCAGCAGGCAGGCCAACGGGGCTCCGACCACCACACCCCAGCTCATCGGGGACAGCTCGGTGAGCGCGGTGGCGGCGAGGCCGGCGGCCGCGGGCAGGTCGCCCTGCAACAGCGCCTGGTCGGCGCGAACGGCGGCGTGCAAGCCGCGCCAGACGCCAGCGCCGCGACCGGCCGCCTCGGCCAGCATCGGCATCCAACTCGCCGAGGTCGCCTCGGCGCGCTCCGGGTCGACGAGCGCCCACAGTGCCACAGTCATCGGTGCCAGGGGGGAATCGTCGAGCTGTTCGCCAGAGCGCAGGTGCTCGCCGAGGATCAGCGTCTGCTGATCGGCCTCCGGACCGGGCCGCGCGGCGTCACCGTGGCGCAGCATGGGATAGCACCGTTCCAGGTAGTCACGCAGGGTCCGCAGGTCGGCGGCGGTGTTCGCGTCCGGTTGCGGTTCGCCGGCGAGCTGGTCGAGGATCTGCGCCGCCTCATCCACGCGCCCGTGCCAGAGAAGTTGCTGCACCGGCGCCACGACGTGCCGCCCGGTCAGGCGGCCCTCGGTGATGGCGATGGTGAGGTGCCCCAGATGCCGGACGGCCCGGGCCGGGTCGACGCGCCATTCAGCCTGGGCGAGCACGGAACGGGTGACCGCCCGCTGGGTGTCGTCTACGGACGCGCGGTGGGCGAGTTCGAGACAGTCGAGCGCGAAGCCCAGCTGGCCGCTGGTGCGGGCGCTGTCCGCCGACTCCTGCAGGATCGCGGTCTCCCACGGCTCCTTGCTGTCGCCCGCGGCCACCAGATGGTGAGCGACCGCCGTGGGTTGCCCGCCCTGATGGTGCAGTGCCTGGGCCGCCCGGCGGTGCAGGTGCTCCAGGTGTTCCGGGGGCATGTCGTCGAGCACGGCCTGGCGGGCGATCGGGTGCCGGCACTGCCCGTGCAGCAGGATGCCGGCTTCTTCGAGCAGGTCCAGGACGGTCTTCACGGCACCGGCCCGGGCGTCCGAGAGCTGGGCCAGGACCGCCACGGAGGCGGGTTCCCGCATTATCGCGACGGCCCGCGCGACCGCCAGCACCTCCTCGCCGCAGCGGTACAGGTAGGACACCACAGCATCGGCATAGGTCTCCCCGACCGCGAGGCGCGAGGGCTGCCCGGTGGCGGTCGCGAGGTCCGACGCCTGCCAGTCCTCGGCAAGGGCCTGGGCGAGCAGCGGGTTGCCGCCGGTGACCGCGTAGGCGCCAGCCGCGATGCTGTGGGCCACGTGCGGGTCGAGCTCGTGGGCGAGCAGCGCCGCCACGCCCTCCTCGGACAGCATCGGCAGGCGTAGCTGGCGGCAGTCCGGCTGGCGCAGCATCTCCGTGCGAGCCTGTGCGTATTCATGGCCGCCCGCCCGCGTCCGATTGTTGAGGACGAGCATGATCGGGAAGTTGCGCACCCGGCGGGCGATGAAGAGCAGGCATTGCAGCGACACGGAGTCCGCGAGGTGCACGTCGTCCACGCCGATGAGCAGCGGCAGAGAGGCGGCGTTGGTATGCACGATCCGCCACACGGTGGTCAGGATCTCCGGCAGCGCTTGTGGATCGGACGCCAGCTGCCTGGCCCGTTCCCGCTCCTGTGGATCGACGTCGACACCTTGCAGGATCTGGTCGACCACACCGAGCGGAAGGTGCTGCTCCGCGGGGGACCCGGCGGCGCTGACGAAGCGGGACCGCGACCCGACCCGGTCCGCGAAGGCGTACAGCAACGCGGTCTTGCCGGTAGCCGCGAGACCTCTGATGATCGCAAGGCCGCCCGTTCCCTGGCTGCATCGATCGAACTGCTCCGACAGCTCGGCCATCTGGACGTCACGCTCGATCATCACCATCTCGCACCATTCCCCCGAATTATGCGTATCTGTCAATGCAGCAGGGACCATGCCTGACTTCGGGCTGCCACACCTCTGCGGAGATGTGTGACGGGAAACTGCTCATGCACCATCACCGCACCAGCGAAATGTCTCCCTGCCGTGCACAGCTTGCCATGCCGGTCATTGCGGAGGGGAACACCTTAAAGGGGGACACCTTAAAGCGCACGAAGTTGTCCTTGGCCACGGAAACGGTGCCCATCGTCCGAGACTCCCATGCAAGATGATCTACATATGCTGGCAGAAGCCCCGGCGGCACACCAGCCAAACGGCCAGGTAGCCGCACCAATCGGCGCAGCACAAGTTTTCACGCGGCGTCGACAAGAGGACGCATCCGAGGCTGTCGGGGTGGCCGGATTTGAACCGACGGCCTCTTCTTGACGACCATTGCCCTCGCGGTTGTCAACGATGAGCTGCAACAACGCAGCGTGATTGATCGTGCGCTGCCTGGAAACCACCTTCACGCTCAAATTGATTCCGGACTGAAGGTCCGCCAGGGGCCTGGCGATGTTCGAGGCGTTGCTTGAGGGGACGCCAGATTGTTCGGCATCTCCTTGCAGACCTGGGGCCGGACCAGTAACGGGACGAGGAGCTTGCCGATGCCGTGACCCTCGGAGTCGACGTTGATGGTCAAACGGGACCGGTCCCGCGCCGACAGGCTCGACGGTGACGTCGACGACGGCCCGGATCGGTCCGTCAATTCCTCGGACGCCCCACGTACGCGGCGGGTCGAAGTGCGCGACTTCGGAGCTGCGCGCCCGGTCGGCGCCGCCGATGCGCCAGGTGGTCGTGCACCGTGCTCCCACCGCCGGGACGCCGGGACAGGTACAGCAGCCAGCCTTCGTCGTGGGCGACGCCGTCACGTACGGACTCCGTGTCGGTCGAGGTGGTGATGTTCGAGCTCGAGCCGTGCGGCCGCTCAGCTCGGACACGGCAGCAAGGAGCTCACCGGGAAGCACTACATCCAAAGTCCGCGCTCGCCCGGGACAGCCCTCCTCGCGTGGACAGGCCGCCCGACGCGCGTGGCCGTCCCGGGCGTTTGTGGGGGGCCGGGGGTGATGCAAACCGCATAGACAAACGCAAGGCCCTGACCGGCATTCCCGCTGGCCAGGGCCTTGCATAAGAAATGTGGAGCTGAGGGGATTTGAACCCCTGACCCCCTCGATGCGAACGAGGTGCGCTACCAGTCTGCGCCACAGCCCCCCACCGGCGAACCGGCTTCGGTCCCACCCGGCTTACACCGGGCGGGCCGGCAGCAAGGCTAACAGGTCACCGGCCCTCACCGCGAATCCGCCCCCGGCACGGCGCCCCACCCAGGGCGAAGATCCACTCGGGTTCCCGGAAATCGGGGCATCCAGGACGCCGCGACACCCCACCTTGCAGAAAGCCGTGTCGATCAAGCCGCACGACAGAGCACGGCCCGCACGGCAGAGCCCACACGCCCGGCACGGGCCCGGGCTCGCCTGGTGGTGGTCAGGCGCCTCGGCCGGCCTCGTAGGGGCGGCCGCGCAATCCGCCGGCCCGGCGGTACGAGACCGAACCTCCGTTTACCGCCGCCGGCAGGTCACCCGGTCGGTCCAGGCCCATGGCGGCTCGGCGTACCCCTTCGCGCTGGGCGGCCAGGCGGCGTTGCGCCTCCCGGCGGGCTGCGGCGCGGCGGGCCTGCTCCCGG
>NZ_JBEZFA010000066.1:0-23179 GCF_040649215.1 Micromonospora sp. NPDC049044
GCCCTCGGCGCTGCCGAGGGGCTTGCCCAGCAGCAGGCGAACGTACTCCGACCCGATGAATCCGGCTCCGCCGGTGACGAGGATCCTCACGGGTCGGGAAGTGTACGCGAAGTTGGGTGCGGTACGCGGGGCGCGACCCCCCCGCGCATCCTGCTTCTTTGCCGCTAGGCTGCCCCGGTGCGTGGAATCCTACTTGCCGGTGGCACCGGTTCTCGGCTCTGGCCGATCACCCGTGCGGTTTCTAAGCAGCTGATGCCGGTCTTCGACAAGCCGATGGTCTACTACCCGCTCTCCACCCTGGTGATGTCCGGGGTGCGGGAGATCCTGGTGATCACGACTCCGGACGACCAGGAGCAGTTCCGTCGGCTGCTCGGCGACGGCAGCCAGTTCGGGCTGCGGTTGGAGTACGCCGCGCAGGAGCGCCCGGAGGGCATCGCGCAGGCCTTCATCCTCGGTGCGGACTTCATCGGCGCGGAGTCGGTGGCGCTGATCCTCGGCGACAACATCTTCCACGGTGGTGGCCTGGGCCGGCAGTTGGCCGCCCACGGTGACCCGGTCGGCGGGCGGGTCTTCGCCTACCAGGTGGCCAACCCGCAGGAATACGGTGTGGTCGACTTCGACGACGCCGGTCGGGTGCTCTCGATCGAGGAGAAGCCGGCCCGGCCGAAGTCCCGCTACGCGGTGCCCGGCCTCTACTTCTACGACAACCGGGTGGTGGACATCGCCCGCAAGCTCACCCCGAGCGCCCGCGGCGAGCTGGAGATCACGGCGGTCAACGAGGTGTACCGGGAGACCGGGGAGCTGTCGGTGACGGTGCTTGATCGCGGCACCGCCTGGCTGGACACCGGCACGTTCGCCTCGATGATGCAGGCTGCCGAGTTCGTCCGGGTGGTCGAGGAGCGGCAGGGCCTGAAGATCGGTTGTGTCGAGGAGGTGGCCTGGCGGGCCGGCCTCATCGACGACGACCAGCTGCGCGCGCTGGCCACGCCGTTGACCAAGAGCGGTTACGGCGACTACCTGCTCGGTCTGCTCGCCGAGCCGAACGGCCGCCACGGGGTGGCCTGGTGAAGATCCGGGAGCTGAGCATCGAGGGCGCCTGGGAGATCACCCCCCAGCAGCACGGCGACCCGCGCGGCATGTTCATGGAGTGGTACCGCTTCGACAAGCTCGCCGACGTGGTGGGGCACCCGCTGCGGCTGGCCCAGGCGAACCTGTCGGTCTCCGCCCGGGGCGTGGTACGCGGCATCCACTTCGCCGACGTCCCGCCGGGGCAGGCCAAGTACGTCACCTGTGTGCGTGGTGCGGTGCTCGACGTGATCGTGGACCTGCGGGTGGGCTCGCCGACCTTCGGCCGCTGGGAGGGCGTCCGGCTGGACGACACCGACCGTCGGGCGGTCTACCTCAGCGAGGGGCTCGGGCACGGTTTCTGCGCGCTCACCGACGACGCCACGCTGAGCTACCTCTGCTCGGCCAGCTACAACCCGACCGGCGAGCACGCGGTGCACCCGCTGGACGGGGAGTTGGGCATCGAGTGGCCCGCCGACGTTCCGCTGCTGTCGGCGCGGGACGACGCGGCGCCGACGCTCGCGCAGGCCCGGGAGAGCGGCCTGCTGCCGGAGTACGACAACTGCCGGCGGTTCGTGGCGAGCCTCGGTCCGGACGGAATGTCGCACTCAACCGGTATGTGACCGCCCCCGGAGCACGACCTGTGGTGCGACAGTGACGAACCGGGCCTCCGGGCGGCTAATGTCACACCATGGAGCGGCGAATCTTCGGCCTCGAGACCGAGTACGGCGTCACCTGCACCTATCGCGGGCAGCGGCGGCTGTCCCCGGACGAGGTCGCGCGGTATCTGTTCCGGCGCGTGGTGTCCTGGGGTCGGTCGAGCAACGTCTTCCTGCGTAATGGAGCCCGGCTCTACCTGGACGTCGGGTCGCATCCGGAGTACGCGACACCGGAGTGCGACTCGGTGACCGACCTGGTCGCCCACGACCGGGCCGGCGAGCGGATCCTGGAGGGCCTGCTCGTCGACGCGGAGAAGCGGCTGCACGACGAGGGCATCGCGGGTGAGATCTACCTGTTCAAGAACAACACCGACTCGGCCGGTAACTCGTACGGCTGCCACGAAAACTATCTGGTCTCCCGGCACGGGGAGTTCGGCCGGCTCGCCGACGTGCTCATCCCGTTCCTTGTCACCCGGCAGTTGATCTGCGGGGCCGGAAAGGTCCTGCAAACCCCGCGCGGCGCTGTCTACTGCCTGTCGCAGCGGGCCGAGCACATCTGGGAGGGCGTCTCCTCGGCGACCACCCGCAGCCGTCCGATCATCAACACCCGCGACGAGCCGCACGCCGACGCCGAGCGCTACCGGAGGCTGCACGTCATCGTCGGTGACTCCAACATGAACGAGGTCACCACGCTGCTCAAGGTCGGCACCGCGGACATCGTGCTGCGGATGATCGAGGCCGGGGTGGTGATGCGCGACCTGTCCCTGGAGAACCCGATCCGGGCGATCCGGGAGGTGTCGCACGACATCACCGGCCGGCGCAAGGTGCGGTTGGCCTCCGGTAAGGAGGTCAGTGCCCTCGACATTCAGCAGGAGTACCTGGCCAAGGCCACCGAGTTCGTCGAGCGTCGCGGCGGCGACCAGGCCGCCAAGCGGGTCGTCGAGCTGTGGGGCCGGGTGTTGAACGCTGTGGAGACCGGCGACCTGGAGCCGGTCTCCCGGGAGATCGACTGGGTCAGCAAGCTGCGGCTGATCGAGCGCTACCAGCGCAAGCACGACCTGCCGCTGTCGCACCCCCGGGTGGCGCAGATGGATCTGGCCTACCACGACGTGCGTCGCGGTCGCGGCCTCTACGGGCTGCTGGAGCGCCGCGGTGAGGTCGACCGGGTGGCCACCGACCCGGAGATCTTCGAGGCCAAGGAGACCCCGCCGCAGACCACCCGGGCCCGGCTGCGTGGCGAGTTCATCCGGCACGCCCAGGAGAAGCGGCGGGACTTCACCGTCGACTGGGTGCACCTGAAGCTCAACGACCAGGCGCAGCGCACTGTGCTCTGCAAGGACCCGTTCCGGGCGTACGACGAGCGGGTGGAGCGGCTGATCGCCAGCATGTGACGGGTCGGCCGGCCCCGGTGGTGTCATCCGCCGACGGGGCCGGCCAGCCCGCCGCGCCGAGCGGCTAGGCTGAGCGCGCCATGACGACTTCTGGACCTTCCGACCGCCCCGAGCGCGGCGTCGAGCGGCAGAACTGGGTCGAACGCCGGCGGGAGAAGATCCGCGCCGAGGTGGACCGTAACCGCCGCGGTGAATACACAGTGCCAACCTGGGTCCTGGCCCTGGCCCTGATCCTCATCGTAGGCGGCTGGCTAACCCTAATCCTCCTGGCCTAACCCCACCCCACCCCACCCCACCCACCCAGCCCCACCCAACCCCCAACCCCACCCCCCACCCCCCACCCGGGCCCCCGGCCCGCTCGTGTCGATCATGAAGTTATCGTCACGACACGCCGAGGCATCGGGCAATAACTTCATGATCAACGGGATGGGGCCGGGGGTTAGGGGAGCAGGGGGTTGGGGGTTAGGGGAGCAGGGTTGCCGCGTGGCGGCCGGCTGCTGCGGCGGCCAGGAAGTACGCGTGGTCGGCGTCCAGGCCTCGGCCCATCGTGGACAGGGGCACGGTGCTGGCGCGCAGCGCGGCGTCGAGGCCGGCGGTGGGCACCCGGACGATCCGGTGTCGGGCCCTCAGCGGGGTCAGCGACGCGTCCACCTCGGCGGCGAGGGCCGGGTCCAGGTCATCGGGCACGACCAGTTCCGCCGGGGCGAGCGCCACCCGGCCGTACGCGGTGAGGCTGTGGTGCGACACGCCCCGGTGCCGGGGGCGGGGGTCGGCGGCGGAGATGCGCAGGGAGCCGACCGGCCGGCCGCCCAGGGTGGCTGTCGCGTTCACCGCCTCACCGACGGCGACACCGGAGAACCCCCACCGGGTGCCGGTGCCCAGGTTGCCGGGCCCCTGGGCGACGATTGCCACGTCGGCGCCGAGCACGTGCCGGGCGGCGAGCAGCCCGCCGTGCAGGGTGGTCGCCTCCAGGTCACCGCCGAAGGCCTGCCCGACGCTGATCGTGCCGGCCAGGTCGGCGCGCAGTCCGGCGAGGGTGCGGGAGAACCAGGCGGGCAGCGCCCCGCCGTCGGTGAGCAGATACGCCACCCGCGCCTGCGGGGCGTCGGCCCGGATGCCGGTCAGGATCGCCGGCAGCGCCGAGTGCAGGTCGGCGGTGACCACCGGCAGGCCACCCAGGTCGTCCGCGTCGGCGAGCACCGCGCGGTGCGGGGATGCCTCCTCGTCGACGCCGAGCAGGATCGGCTGCAACGGGGTGTAGCGGGCCTTGACCAGGTGCCCGGCGTCGCGGGTGTCGCCCGCCTCCGGCGGGTCCGCCGGCAGCCGGTCCGGCAGGGCCACCACCAGGGCGTACCCGCCGGTGCCCAACCCCATCAGCAGTGCGCCGGCGTTGAGCAGCACCCGGTCGCCGACCTCGGGGGTGCCGACCAGTTCCGGGTAGGCGAGTGCCCGCATCCGGGTGCCGTCGGGCAGGTCGACGTCGAGCTCCACCGCCCCGGTCCACTGCCGTCGCAGCGTCGCCACCGTCCCCGTACGCCATCGCACCATGACGGGCACGCTAGCCGCGTGGCCCCGACGGTCCGCGCCCGGGTGCGGCGCTGGTGGCGGATCAGGTCGGCTCGGGGCCGCCGGCGTCCGGGGTCGGTCCGGCCTGGGTGTGTCGGGCGGTGCCGGTGGCCCCCGGCAGTGAGCGGGTGGGGTCGAGGAACACGAAGCGGATCTCCGGGTACCGCCCGGTGAGCTGTCGCTCGGCCTGGTCGGCGGTGGCCTCGATCTGCGCGCCGGTGGCCTCGTCGCGGAAGTCGACCTTCGCGGCGACCAGGATGTCGTCCGGGCCGAGCTGCATGGTCAGCAGCGTGTCGATGCGCTCCACCTCGGGCAGCCCGCGCAGCTCCTGCTCGATCTCGTGGCGCAGCCGCTCCGGAACCGCCCGGCCGACCAGCAGCGACAGGTTGTTGCTGGCGAGGATCCCGGCGACCGTCAACAGCAGCAGACCGATCAGGATCGAGGCGACGCCGTCCCACACCTCGTCGCCGGTGGCGTGTGACAGGCCGACGCCCGCCCCGGCCAGCAGCAGGCCGACAAGCGCCGCGCTGTCCTCCAGGAAGACCGCCTTGACGGTGGTGTCCGCGGTCAACCGCAGGAACCGCCGCGGCGTGGTGCCCCAGCGCTTCGACTCGTTGCGGACCTGCCGGACGGCCCGGGCCAGGGAGATCGACTCGATGACGAACGACACCGCCAGGACGAGGTACGAGACCAGGTAGTCGCCGCTGTGCTCGTGCACCAGGATCGTGGTGACGCCGTGGGTGACGGCGAAACCGGCACCGGCGACGAAGGTGAACATCGCCGCGAAGAACGCCCAGACGTAGCTCTCCTTGCCGTACCCGAAGGGATGTCGTTGGTCGGCCGGCCGGGAGCCGCGGCGCAGCGCCTGGAAGAGCAGCACCTCGGTGGTGGTGTCGGCGAACGAGTGCGCGGCCTCGGACAGCATCGCGGCCGACCCGGAGATCACCCCGGCGATCAGCTTGGCGATCGCGATGGCGAGGTTGGCGACACCCGCGACGATCACCGTGCCGACGCTCTCACTGCCCGGCCGGGGCTCCGCTTGCGACATGAGGATCACCCTATGACCGCTGCTGGTGCCGCGCCGGAGGAGGCCCGATCCGAACAAGTGTGCGGCACGCCCGCGTGGGTGCACGTCGTGGGCGCGTCGGCTGCTAGCGTCTACCGGGTGTCGCGGACCCGCACCGAACGCCTGGTCAACCTGGTGATCTGTCTGCTGTCCACGCGACGGTTCCTGACCGCCGCGCAGATCGCCGCGACCGTGCCCGGCTACGAGCACGATCCCGACGACGCGCGCGACCACGAGGCGTTCCAACGCAAATTCGAGCGGGACAAGGCCGAGCTGCGCGAGTTGGGTGTGCCACTGGAGACCGGCACGGCGAGCGCCTTCGACCCCGAGCCCGGCTACCGGATCGCGCACCGCGAGTACGCGCTGCCCGACATCCTGCTGGAGCCCGACGAGGCCGCCGCGGTGGGCATCGCCGCCCGGCTGTGGCAGCACGCCGGGCTGGCCGCCGCCGCGTCGTCCGGGCTGGCCAAGCTGCGCGCCGCCGGGGTGGACGTGGACCCGCAGGCCACCCTGGGTCTGGAGCCGATGGTCACCGTCGATCCGGCGTTCGCGCCGCTGACGGCCGCGGCCCGGGACCGCCGCGAGGTCGGTTTCGACTACCGGGTGCCCGATCGGGACGCGCCCAGCCGACGGCGGTTGCAACCGTGGGGCGTGGTCTGCTGGCGCGGCCGGTGGTATGTGGTCGGCCACGACCTGGACCGGGCGGCGACCCGCTGCTTCCGGCTGTCCCGGGTGGTCGGCGCGGTCCGGGTGACCGGGGTGCCCGGCGCGTACGAGCCGCCGCCGAACGTCGACCTGATCAGCCACGTGGCCCGCTGGTCGGGTCCGGTGGAGCGCACCGGCCGGGCCACAGTGCTGGCCGCGCCGGGCCGGGCCGCCGGGCTGCGCCGCTGGGCGGTGGAGGTGAGCACCGGGCCGGACGGCGACCGGTTGGTTCTGCCGTACGCGGACCCGGACGGGTTGGCCGGCCACCTCGTCGGCTACGGCCCGGACGTGCGGGTGCTCGACCCACCGGAGGTCCGCGAGGCGGTCATCCAACGACTCAAGGAGATCGCCGTCCGGCACGACGAACTGG
This sequence comes from Micromonospora sp. NPDC049044, assembly GCF_040649215.1. NCBI lineage: Bacteria > Bacillati > Actinomycetota > Actinomycetes > Micromonosporales > Micromonosporaceae > Micromonospora > Micromonospora sp. NPDC049044. The sequence continues at coordinate 6,823 of NZ_JBEZFA010000066.1, forward strand.
CCGCCACCGGGGGTGCCCGGTGACCCGCCCGGCCGCCCGGGGCGGTTCCCGCGCGTCCGCCGACCGGCTGGCCCGCCTGCTCAACCTGGTGCCCTACCTGCTGGCCCGACCCGGCATCGAGATCGCCGAGGCGGCCGGTGATCTGGGCGTGACCGAGCGCCAGCTCCGGGAGGACCTGGAGTTGCTCTGGGTCTGCGGGCTGCCCGGCTACGGCCCCGGCGACCTGATCGACATGGCGTTCGACGGTGACCGGGTGACGATCACCTACGACGCCGGCATCGACAGGCCGCTGCGGCTCACCCCGGACGAGGCCCTCGCGCTCGTGGTGGCGTTGCGGATGCTCGCCGAGACGCCCGGGGTGGCCAACCGTGAGGCCGTCGAACGGGCCCTGGCGAAGATCGAGGACGCGGGTGACCTGGTGGGTGCCCCCGTGGCGGTCCGGCTGCCCGGCGACACCCGGCGGGTCGAGGCGCTGCGGGCCGCCGTGGCGGGCGGCCGGGCGCTGCGGATCACCTATTACACGGCCGCCCGGGACGAGACCACCGAACGGGTCATCGACCCACTGCGGATGCTGATGGTCGGCGGCCGGGCCTACGTGGAGGCGTGGTGTCGGCGCGCGGAGGCGGTCCGGCTGTTCCGGGCCGACCGGATCGACGCGATCACCGAGCTGGCCGAGCCGGTCACCGTCCCGCCGCAGGCCGTTCCGCACGACCTCACCGAGGGGGTCTTCCGCCCCTCACCCGACCTGCCGCTGATCACCCTGCGGATCGGCCGCAGCGAGCGGTGGATCACCGAGTACTACCCCTGCGAGCGGGTGGAGGCCGGTGACGGCGACCAGTGGCTGGTCTCCCTGCGGGTGACCGACCTGGGATGGGCCCGTCGGTTCGTGCTGGGCCTCGGCCCGGACGCCGTCGTGGTCGCCCCGGTCGAGTTGGCCGAGCAGGTGCGGGCCGCGGCGGCCGCCGCGCTGGACGCCTACGCGGTGCCCGCCCCGAGTGCCGCGCCCCGGCAGCCCGAGGTGGCCCCGGAGATCACGCCGTCGGGTGACCCGGCGGTGGCCGGCCGCACCCAGTAGGCTGACCGCCGTGCTGATCTGGATCGTGCTCGCGGTGGTGCTGCTTCCGCTCGTGGCGCTCGCGCTGGCCGTGCGCCCGGTGTTGACCCGGCTGCCTCGGCTGCGCCGGGCCGCGTTGGCGTTGCAGCGGCGGGCCGCCGAGGCCGAGGCGCTGCGGGAGACCGCCGAGGTGTTGCAGCAGCGCGCCGAGGATGTCCAACGCCGGCTCGACACCACCTCCGACCGACTCGCGGTAATCAAGGCAAAGCGCGGCTGATCGCGCCGCACCTGGCGATGGTTGACGATCATCGCGCGTTGGTCAAGACTTCACCCTTCGGGTCGAACCACCCCCACCCGGCGGGTGGCAGGCAGCCGATCCGCACGTACGATGGGCTGCGTACCACCCCCGGACACAGAGCGACTGGAGCTTCTCATGGGTGCCCTCAAGCCGTGGCACATCGCTGTTCTCGTGGTTGTGCTGATCCTGCTCTTCGGTGCGAAGCGGCTTCCCGACGCTGCTCGTTCGCTGGGTCGGTCGCTGCGGATCATCAAGGCCGAGACCAAGAGCCTGCAGGACGACGACCGCGACCTCGCCGAGAAGGCCGACGCGCAGGCTGGTTACCAGCCGTTGCCGCCGCACGCCGGGCAGCAGGCGCCGTACGCCGGGCAGCCGCAGCAGGCGCCGTACCAGCAGGCGCCGGCGCAGCAGCCGGTCGTCGACCCGGTGCACCGCGTCCGCGACAACTGACCGAAGGGCCCCACCACCGTGGCCTTCGCACTGCGTAAACGCGCCCCGAAGTCGTTCGAGCGGGCCGCCGACGGCTCGATGACGCTCATCGAGCACGTCCGGGAGTTGCGTGACCGGTTGTTCCGCGCCTCGCTGGCGATCGTGGTCGGTCTGATCGTCGGTTACTTCCTGGCGCAGCCGGCGTTCAACCTGCTGAAGGAGCCCTACTGCAGTTTGCCGGGCGCCAGGGACGCGCTCGGCAACTGCCGCGAGTTTCTCCAGCTGTCTCCCGCGGACGGCTTCATCCTGAAGCTGAAGCTGGCGCTCTGGATCGGCCTGATCGTCGGGGCGCCGGTCTGGCTCTACCAGCTTTGGGCGTTCATCGCGCCGGGGTTGCACCGGCACGAGCGCAAGTGGGCGTACGTCTTCGTCGCGATCGCGGCGCCGCTGTTCGCCGGTGGTGCTGTGCTTGCCTACCTCGTCGTGGACAAGGGGCTGGCGTTCCTGCTGGAGGCGGGCGTCACCGGCCTCTCCACCCAGCTGGAGGTCACCCGCTATATCTCGTTCGTCACGAACATGATCCTGTTGTTCGGGGTGGCGTTCGAGTTCCCGCTGATCCTGTTGATGCTCAACTTCACCGGGGTGGCCAGCGCCCGCCGGTTGTTGAGCTGGTGGCGCGCGGTCATCTTCATCTCCTTCGCCTTCGCTGCCATCGCGACACCTGATCCGGGTCCGTTCGGCATGACGCTGCTGGCGCTGTCCCTGTCACTGCTCTACTTCGTGGCGGTGGGCGTCGCGTTCCTCAACGACAAGCGCCGTGGGCGGGGCAAGGAGATCTACGCCGGCCTCGACGACGACGAGGTGTCGCCGTTGGAGTTCGACGCGGATCCGGTCGTGGCCGGGCAACGGGTGGACGCGACAGCGCCGATCGGCGTACCCGAGCCGATCGCCAAGCCCGCACCGATCGAGCGACGCTACGACGACATGACCTGACGGCCCGCGCCGCCCGGTCAGCCGACGCCGTCCCCGTTCGCGGGGGCGGCGTCGCCGTGTTGCCGGTGGCGACCGTGCCTGCCCCGGTGCGCGTCGGGTGTCCGACCGGTACGGTGCTGCCCGTGACCGCAGACGATCACCTTCCCGGCCGGCCCGCGGGCGGCCCGGTCGACGGCGCCCGGCGCGCTGGTGGGCCCGTGGCCGTGCTCGCCAACCCGAGCGCAGGCCGGGGGCGGCACCGCGCCCTGCTGCCCCGGCTGCTGGACGGGTTGGCCGCCGCCGGCCGGCCGGTCCGGGTGCTGTCGGCGGCCGGTCCGGAAGCGGCGGAAGCGGCCTGCCGGGCCGCCGTCGCCGACGGCATCGGCGCGCTCGTCGCGATCGGCGGGGACGGCACCGTGCACCGGGCGATGCAGGCGGTCGCCGGCACCGACGTGCCGTTCGGCCCGGTGCCGGCGGGGACCGGAAACGACTTCGCAGTGGACACCGGTTTTCCCGCCGACCCGGTGACGGCGGTGGACGTGATCGTGTCGGCGCTGCGGGCCGACCGCACCCGGGTCGTCGATCTCGCCCGGATGGTCGGGGCCGATGGCGCCGAGCGTTGGTTCGGTGCGGTCCTCGCTGCCGGGTTCGACGCGATAGTCAACGAGCGGGCCAACCGGATGCGTTGGCCGCGCGGTCCCCGCCGCTACGACCTGGCGATCCTGGTCGAGCTGGCCCGGCTGCGGCCCCGCCGCTACACGCTGCGCCTCGACGGGGTGCCGCACGAGCTGGACGCGGTGCTGGTGGCGGTGGGCAACTGCCCGACGTACGGCGGCGGAATGCGGATCTGCCCCGACGCGGACCCGACCGACGGGCTGCTCGACGTGGTGGTGGCGGGTCGGGTCGACCGGCGGACCCTGATCCGGGTGAAGCCGCGCATCTACCAGGGCACCCACGTCAGCCACCCCCTGGTGACCAGCTACCGGGCCCGCACCGTGGAGTTGGCCGCCGAGGGCATCGTCACGTACGCCGACGGGGAGCGTTCGCTGACGTTGCCGGTGACGATCAGCGCGGTCCCGGAGGCGCTGCGGCTGCTGCGTTGACCCGTACCGCTCCGATGCTCGCCGCGATGACAAGCACGATGGCGACGCACTCCAGCAGGGTCAGCGCCTGGCGCAGCACCAGCCAGCCGGCGAGGGTGGCGACGGCCGGGCCGAGGCTCATCAGCACCGCGAAGGTGGCGGTCGGCATGCGCCGCAGCGCCAGCAGCTCCAGGGTGTACGGCAGCCCGGAGGCGAGCACCGCGAGGGCGGTACCGAGCGCCAGCACCTGCGGGTCGAGCAGCACCGCGCCGCCGTCGACGATGCCCAGCGGCAGGGTGACAAGCGCGGCGAGGGTAAGCGCCAGGGCCAACCCGTCCGCGCCGGGAAACCGTCCGCCGACCCGGGCGCTCAACACGATGTACGCGGCCCACATGGCGCCCGCACCGAACGCGAAGGCCACCCCGATCGGGTTCAGTCGGTCGAAGCCGCCCTGCCCGAGCAGCGCCACACCGGCCAGGGCCAGCCCCGCCCAGCCCCAACTGGCACGTCGTCGGGCGCTGAGCACCGACAGTGCGAGGGGGCCGAGCACTTCGAGCGTCACCGCCGGACCCAGCGGGATGCGTTCGATGGCCTGGTAGAACAGCGAGTTCATGCCGGCCAGCGCCAACCCGAATCCGCCCGCGGCGAGCCAGGCCGACCGGCCGTACCCGCGCAGTCGGGGCCGGCACACGACGAGCAGCAGCACCGCAGCGATGGTCAGCCGCAGGGTCACCGCGCCGGCCACCCCGGTACGCGGGAAGATCAGCGCGGCCACGGCGGCGCCGAACTGGACCGACAGCGCCCCACCGAGCACCAGCCCCACGGCGACGACACCACCGCGGCGCTGCGGGGCCGCGCTGGCTGGGTCCGGGGCGGGTAACAGGGTCTCGGTCACCGCCATGACGCTAGGCGGTCGCCCTCGATCGACAGGCGGCGGCGTCTGTATCCGGAATCATCGATGCGTCGGCTATCCTGCCCGGGACGGTATTGATCCACAGTTGGGAGCTGGCATGCGCCTCGACCTGGTCACGGTCTCCGCCTCGCCGCGAGCGCACGCCCGGTAACTGATCGGGTACCGCCGGGGGGACGTCCTCCGGTGCTCTGGTGCTCCTCGCCGCGACGCGGTCTCACGACGACCGTTTCCTTTCCTGGCTCGAGGAGTTCTTTTGCGTACCCGTGTATCCGCGCGTCTGGGCGCGGACTTCACCAGGCTCTGGACCGCTGCGGCGGTCTCCAACGTCGGCGACGGGGTCACCATGGCCGCCGGCCCGCTACTTGTCGCCTCCGTCACCGACAACCCGGCCCTCGTGGCCGGATCCGTCGTCGCACAGCAACTGCCCTGGTTGCTGTTCGCCCTGATCAGCGGCGCCTACGTCGACCGACTCGAACGGCGGCGCATCGTCGTGGTCGTCAATCTGGTACGCGCCGCGGCCCTGGCGGCCCTGTCCGTGACCATCGCGACCGGGACCGTCACCGTCACCGTCATCTACGCGGTGCTCTTCCTGCTGGGTACGGGCGAAACCCTCGCGGACACCGCCCTGGGCGCCCTGCTCCCGGCGGTGGTGACCCCCGAGCAGCTACCGACGGCCAACGCCCGGCTCTACGCGAGCTTCACCATCGGGAACCAGTTCGTCGCGAAACCGCTTGGTGCGTGGTTGTTCGTCGTCTCGGCGGCGGTTCCGTTCGGCGTCGACGCGCTCACCTTCGCGGCGTCCGCGGTGCTGATCGGGGGCATCCGCCGAGTCCCACCGGTGGCGGTACCCGACCGGCCGAACTCGCTGCGCGCCGAGGTGGTCGCTGGTGTGCGGTGGCTGTGGCGGCACCGCCTGCTGCGGACCCTCGCGCTCAGCATGGGCTTGAGCAACATCGCATTCGGTGCCGCGTTCGCCGTGTTCGTTCTCTACTGCCGGGAGCGGTTGGGTGTCTCTGCCATCGGCTACGGCGTCCTGTTGACCGCGTTCGCGGTCGGTGGCCTGTCCGGTACGGCAGTCGCCACCACACTGACGCGTGTGCTCGGCACCGTGACCGTGTTGCGGATCGGTCTGCTCATCGAGATCGCGACGCAGGTCTGCCTCGCGATCACGACGAGCGTCTGGGTGGCCGCAGTGGTCCTTGTCGTGTTCAGCGTCCACGCCATGGTCTGGGGAATCACCGTCACCTCGGTCCGGCAGCGGGTCGTGCCGTCGCACCTGCGGGGCCGGGTCGGCAGTGCGTACGCGTTGCTTGACCTTGGCGGGGCCGCGCTGGGCTCCCTGATCGGCGGCCTGCTCGCCAGCGCCTGGTCGCTCACCACGCCGTTCTGGGCGGCCGCCGCCGCGATGGCGGCGATCACCGTCGTCGCCTGGCGGCCCCTGCGCGAAGCGGCAGCCGGCTGAGCGGCACCGGTCCCGGGCGGCGACGTGACGCCGTTCGGGGCCGGGCTGCCCCGGCCGCGGTGTTCGCCGACCCGGTGTTACCGGCTGACGGCCGCCGGTCAGTCCGGCAGGGCGAGGTCGAGTACGGCGCCCAGCCCGTTCTCCCGACCCGGGTCGGCGGTGGGGAGCACCAGCACCGCGCAGCCGGCGGCCACCGCGCCCGCGTCCGCCGGGGTGTCGCCGACCATCAGGGTCTGCTCCGGGTCGACGCCGAGCATCCCGCAGGCCCGCCAGAAGATCGCCGGGTCGGGCTTGCAGCGCCCCACCTCGTACGACAGTACGAACGCGTCGACCAGGTCGGTCAACCCCCAGGCGTCGAAGTGCGGCCGCAGGTCGAAGCCGATGTTGCTGACCACCGCCACCGGCACCCCGGCGTCGCGCAACGCGGCCAGGGTGGGCGCGGTGTCCGGATACGGCAGCCAACCGTCGGCGGTGAGCAGCCGATCGTAGAGCGCGTCGGCGAAGCCCTCGATGCCCGCGTCGACGGTCTCGGCCAGCCCGGTGTACGCGCCCCGGTGGGCGTGCTGATAGAGATCCCGGTCGGCCCACAGCTCGGCGAGCCGGGGTGGCACCCGCGCCGGCAGCGGCCCGCCGGCCCGCCCGGCGGTCAGCAGCCGGTCGGCCAGCGAGGTGGCGCGGACCCGGTCCAGGGTCACCCCGCACGCGGCGGCGGCCTCCAGCACCCATCGCCGGGGCTCCTCCACCTGGGCCAGGGTGCCGTGGAAGTCGAAGAGGACCGCCTTGACGGGCCGTCGGGACGCCCGGCGGGCGGCGGGCTCGGAGCTGCCCGGCGGACGAGTCTGGGGCGGTTCGGCATGGTCCGGCACGCCGTGCACCCTACCGACCGCCTCGGACGGCCCAACCGGACGGCCTTGTCGGGTGCCCTGTGCCGGCACGCACTAATCTTGGTGCCATGTCGAGCCCCGCCGAGCGGTACGCAGCGGCGCGCCGCCGGGCCGCACAGGCCGCAGAGTTTCCGGCGCTGGACGAGTTCGCCCTTGACCTGGGGTTCGACCTCGACGATTTCCAGCGCGAGGCGTGTCAGTCGTTGGAACGGGGTAGCGGGGTGCTGGTCTGCGCCCCCACCGGAGCCGGCAAGACGGTGGTGGGGGAGTTCGCGGTCCACCTCGCGTTGCGCGGGCGGCCTGACGACCCGGTGCCCGGCGAGGACCCACCGGCCCGGCGCAAGTGCTTCTACACCACGCCGATCAAGGCGTTGTCCAACCAGAAGTACCACGATCTGGTCGCCCGGTACGGCGCCGAGCAGGTCGGCCTGCTCACCGGCGACAACGCGATAAACGGCGACGCGCCGGTGGTGGTGATGACCACCGAGGTGCTGCGCAACATGCTCTACGCGGGGTCCAGCACGTTGCAGGGCCTGGCGTACGTGGTGATGGACGAGGTGCACTACCTGGCCGACCGGTTCCGCGGTGGGGTGTGGGAAGAGGTGATCATCCACCTGCCCGCCTCGGTCACCCTTGTCTCGTTGTCGGCGACGGTGTCGAACGCCGAGGAGTTCGCCGACTGGCTGGTCACCGTACGCGGCGAGACCGCCGTGGTGGTCAGCGAGCACCGGCCGGTGCCGCTGTGGCAGCACATGCTGGTCGGCAAGCGGATGTTCGACCTGTTCCACGACGCGGACGCCGCCCGCAAGCACGACGTGCACCCGGAGTTGCTGCGCTACACCCGGGAGACGGCGCGGCGGTTGGAGCTGGGCGAGGGGCGCAGCGCGGGGCCGGGTGCCGGTCGGCGGGGCCCGCGCTGGCGCGGTCCGCTGCGCCCGGACATCGTCGACCGGCTGGACCGGGAGGGCCTGCTCCCGGCGATCCTGTTCATCTTCAGCCGGGCCGGATGTGCCGCCGCGGTGCAGCAGTGTCTCGCCGCCGGGCTGCGGCTCACCTCGCCCGACGAGCGGGCCGAGATCCGCCGGGTGGTCGAGTCCCGGGTGACCGCCATTCCGGGCGAGGACCTGTCGGTGCTCGGTTACTGGGAGTGGCTCGACGGCCTGGAGCGGGGCCTGGCCGCCCACCACGCCGGCATGCTGCCGGTGTTCAAGGAGGTCGTCGAGGAGTTGTTCGTCCGGGGCCTGGTCAAGGCGGTCTTCGCCACCGAGACCCTGGCGTTGGGCATCAACATGCCGGCCCGCTGCGTGGTCCTGGAGCGGCTGGTCAAGTACAACGGTGAGGCGCACGTCGACCTGACCCCGGGGGAGTACACGCAGCTCACCGGCCGGGCCGGCCGCCGGGGCATCGACGTGGAGGGGCACGCCGTGGTGGTGTGGTCCCCGGAGACCGACCCCCGGCACGTGGCCGGGCTTGCGTCCACCCGCACGTACCCGCTGCGCTCCAGTTTCCGGCCGTCGTACAACATGGCGGTGAACCTGGTCGGCACTGTCGGCGTGGAGCCGGCCCGGGCGCTGCTGGAGTCCTCGTTCGCCCAGTTCCAGGCGGACCGGTCGGTGGTCGGTCTGGCCCGGCAGGTGCAGCGCAACACCGAGACCATCGACGCGTACGGCGTCGAGGCCGCCTGTCACCACGGCGATTTCGACGAGTACTTCGCACTGCGAATGGCCATCGCGGACCGGGAGAAGGCGATCGCCCGACAGGGGCAGACCCAGCGCAAGGCCGCCGCGGTGGCGTCGCTGGAGCGGCTGCGGATCGGTGACGTGATCCGGGTGCCGGCGGGCCGGCGGGCCGGGTTGGCCGTCGTGCTGGACCCGGCGACCGGCGGGTTCGGCGAGCCGCGCCCGCTGGTGCTCACTCAGGACCGGTGGGCCGGGCGGGTCAGCCCTGGCGACTTCACCACCCCGGCGGAGGTGCTGGCCCGGATCCGGGTGCCCAAGCACTTCAACCACCGTTCGCCGGCCGCCCGCCGGGATCTCGCCGCCGAGGTCAGTGGCACCGGCCTGGACCGGCACGCCGGCCGGCGGGGTGGTCGTTCCCGGCAGCCGGCCGGCGAGGACCACCAGATCGCCCAGCTCCGCACCGAGCTGCGTAACCACCCCTGTCACGGCTGCCCGGAGCGCGAGGACCACGCCCGCTGGGCGGAGCGCCGGCGGCGGCTGGAGCGCGACACCGAGGAGTTGCGCGAGCGTGTGTCCGGGCGGACCGGGTCCCTCGCGCGGACCTTCGACCGGATCGTGGCGTTGTTGACCGACCGTGGTTACCTCGCTCGCGACGGCGCGGTCACCGACGCCGGCCGGATGCTCGGTCGGATCTGGACCGAGGCGGACCTGCTGGTCGCCGAGTGCCTGCGCCGGGGGGTGTGGAACGGCCTGTCCCCGGCCGAGTTGGCCGCCGCGGTGTCGGTGGTGGTCTTCGAGGCACGTCGCGACGTCGACGAGCGGGCGTCGTTGCCGCGCGGGCCGGTGGCCGACGCGGTGGACGAGACGATAAAGCTCTGGAGCGAGATCGAGGCCGACGAGGCGACCCGCGGGCTGACCGCGACCCGGGAGCCGGATCTGGGCTTCGCCTGGCCCGTCTACCGGTGGGCCCGGGGCGAGGCGCTGGCCAAGGTGCTCGGCAGCGGTCACGAGATCGACGGCGAGATGCCCGCCGGCGACTTCGTCAGGTGGGCGCGCCAGGTTGTCGACCTGCTCGGCCAGCTTGCCGACTCCGGCGGCGCCTCGGCGGAGTTGCGGTCCACCGCCCGGCAGGCCATCGCGGCCGTGAACCGGGGCGTGTTGGCGTATCACACCACTGCCTGACGGTCACAATCAGTAACGATCGCCGAGGAAACCGACGCGTCGGACAGTCACCATGACGGCACCCCCCGAATATGCTGGGGGCGCTGTCGTGCCTGGTCACGCCACCCCTGATCATTGCCGAGCGCCTTATGCTGACGCGCCGGTAACGAACGGGAGAAGGCCGCTGTGGCGGACATCAATCACTTTGAGTACGGGTGGATCACACCCGCGTTGAGCTACGTGTTGTCCGTGCTCGGTTCGATCCTCGGGCTGGTGTGCGCCGGGCGCATCCGGACCGCGCGCACCGCCCGCCAGCGGGCCTCGTGGGGTCTGCTGGCGGCCTGGGCGCTCGGCGGCACCGCCATCTGGGCGATGCATTTCATGGCCATGCTGGGCTTCGCCGTCGAGGGCACCCGGATCCGCTACGACGTGCCGCTGACCGCGGCGAGCACGGCCATCGCCGTGCTGGCGGTCGGCATCGGCCTGGGCATCGTGGGCACCGGCCGGTTGAACCCGGTACGCCTGGTCGCCGGCGGCATCTTCACCGGCGCCGGGGTGGCCTCCATGCACTACACCGGGATGGCGGCGATGCGCCTCAACGGCAGTCTCGGCTACGACACCATCCGGGTGGTGCTCTCGGTGGTCATCGCGGTCGTGGCGTCCACCGTCGCGCTGTGGCTCGCGATGACCGTCCGACGTGGGTTGGCGATCTTCGCCTCCGCGCTGGTCATGGGCATCGCCGTGAACGGCATGCACTTCACCGGGATGAGCGCGCTGTCGGTGCACCGGCACGAGGGTGTGGCAGGGGTGACCGGCGCCCAGGCGAGCACGCTGCTGGTGCCGATCATGGTGGCGGTGATCTTCGGCGTGGTCGGTCTGCTCTATGCGCTGCTCGCCGCCCCGACCGACGACGACCGGGCCGCCGCCGCGTACCTGGACGGGCGACGGGTCGCGCAGCCGGCTGCCGCGACGCCCGCCGCCGCCCCGGACCCGGTCGGGTTGCGCGCCCGCTCCACCCTCGGTCAGCCGGGCACCGCGTTTCCGTCCCGCCGGGACACCCCACCGCGCTGACGGGGACACGGCGCGGCCGGTGCGGGGTCAGGTCGTCGGGCGGTCGGACCGGCCGCCGTCGATGCTGAGGGTGGCCAGCAGCCCGGGGTGGTCGGTGGACCCGCGCATCGCCACCGTCCGGCGGCAACAGAGGCCGATGTCGGTGGTCGTCAGCATGTGTTGCCGCGCGCCGTCGTCGATTCGCTGGTGACCCGGTGGCGCGCAGGACCGCACATCGGGGTCGCCGCCGGCGCGGAGGTTGAGGTCGCCGCTGAGCAGGACGGGCAGCCGTCCGGCGCGGCCTCGGATCGTCGGCAGGATCGTGTCGAGCAGTTGGCGGCACTGGGCGAGTGCGACAGCGTAACCGGTGGCCGCCAGATGTGTGGTGCAGGCGAGCAGGACCGCGTCGACCTCGACGCAGAGCCAGGCCCGTTCCTCGGGGTCCGCGAGGTCCTGCGTGGGGTGGATCCCGCGGTACACGGCCGGGGCGGTGGCCGGCGCCCGCACCCGCGTCAGCAGCCCCACCCCGTACGGCTGGCCGTTGCGGCAGCGGGTGTCGCCCCCGCTGGGGCGGTCACCGGCGGGCTGGAACGCGGAGACGACCCGCCGCCCGGTGTGCACCGTCGCGAACACCCGCGCCAGCTCGGCCACGTCGTCCTGGCAGATCTCGTTGAGGGTGACCAGATCGGGCGCCTCGGTGCTGATCACCTCGGTGGCCCGCCGCACGGCGTGGCCGGTGTAGCAGCCGGCGCGGCCGCTGTTGCAGAGGTTCAGCTGCAACACCCGCAGGACCGTCGGCCCGGTGTGCTCCGTCGGCCTGGTCACCGACGACCCGGCGGGCAGTCCGGCGGCGGCGATCAGGCAGCCGACGGCCAGGGCCCGCCGCAAAAGACGGTGCGAACGGCGGTCGGCCACGCGGCCTCCGGGTGCAGCGGGCGACAGTCTTCGCCGAGGTGCCCGTGATTCTACTGACGGTCGCCCGCCGCGCGGATGGCCGAGGGGGTACCCGCGGTGCGCGTACCCCCTCGCTGACTCAGTGGGCGCGGACCGCGACGACCGTGTACGGCGTTGTCGGTGTCGGCGGTGTGGTGAACCGGCCGTTGGGCAGGTAGAGCCGGCCCAACGCCTCGGCGACGGTGGTGGGCACGTCGAAGTTCGGGTCGGTGATGGTGCCGGTGAGCGTGCCCGTGGTGCCGGCCCGGTCGAGCGTGGCCACCGCGATCCGGTTGAGGCTGTTCTGCACGACGTAGAGGGTGTGGCCGCGCCGCAGCAGCCCGTCGCCGTTGGTGAAGGTGTAGCCGGGCACGTCCACGGCGGTGGTGGCGCCGGTGGCCGGGTCGACCCGGTAGAGCGTCCCGGTGTTGGACTGGACGATGATCAGCGCCTGGCCGTCCGGTGTGGTGGTGATGCCGTTGATGTTCACGCCGGTGCCGACCTGCTGGTACGCGCCGGTCAACGCGATGTTGCCGAACCCGTCGGCCGGCGGCAGCGCGCCGCCGCGACCGAACGGCAGCCGGTAGAGCACCGGGCGGTTGGAGTCGGTGAAGTACGCGGCGTCGCGGGTCAGGATGACGTCGTTGACGAACGTCGGGGCGGTGGCGAACTGGTAGCGCGCCAGCACCTCGCCGGTGCGGGTGTCGAGCACCCGGGCGTCACCGGCGGTGCCTCCGGCGACGAAGAGCCGGCCGCGTTGGTCGGTCTTGAGACCGAGGGACGGGGTGCCGGTGGCCGCACCGATCGTCGTACCGCGACCGGTGATCAGGTCGACGCGCTGGATGGCGCCGGTGGTCCGGGAGCCGAGGTACGCGTACCGGCCGGCGGTGGCGATGCCCTCGGGTGTGAACCCGTCGGGCAGGGCGAGGACGGTGGGCGGCCGTCCCGCGGGGTGTGCCTGCGCGGGCGTGACGGCGACAGCGGTCAGCAGGGCGGCGGCCAGGGCGCCGCCGAGCGCGGCCCGAAGGGGTCGGTTCACTGTGCTCCTTCCGGGCGGAGCGCGGCACGAGCCGACAGATCCGCCACGATCACTGGGGCCAGGACCCTGCCCACTGTACGACCGCCACCGTCCGAGCGCCCGGCGTGACGGCGCGGTCCTCGGGAGCGACCGCGCCGGCACACCGGCGAGCTGGGCGGATCGTCAGGCGTTGCGGACCAGCCGCCACCGGTTGTCCGCGCTGCCGTTGTCGGAGTCCTGCACCGCCTGCGCACCCATGGCGGTCGACCCGTTCAGGATGGCGAGCAGCTTGTTGCTGTTGACGTTGCGGATCTTGTAGGTGCCGTCGCCGTTGTCAGCGAGGATCCACCGGTGGTCGGCGGTGCCGTTGTCCGCCCACTGCAACACCCGGGCGTTGTCGGCGGTGGACATGTTCTCCACACCGAGCACCTTGCCGCTGTTGCTGTTGCGGAACCGGACCGCGTTGCCGTCGGTCACCACCACCCAGTTGTGGTCGGCGGTGCCGCTGTCGCTCCACTGCACGGCCAGACCACCGTCGGCGGTGGACATGTTCTGTATCCCGAGGACCAGCCCGGTGCCCACGTTGACCAGGCGGTAGCTGCCGCTGGGGCCGCCGCTGCCGTTGGTGTTCCAGTAGACCGTGTAGTTGTAGCCGTGGGCGTCGTAGAAGGGCGCGAGGTTCACAGTGGACCCGTTGGCGCTGGCGGTGAACGCGAGCGAGCTGGTGCTGGTCCGGGTGATCGAGGAGACGGTGAGGGTGGGCAGGGTGCTCAGGGCCGTGTTGCCGTAGTTGCCGGCCAGCACCGTCGGGCCGAACGTGACAGCGCCGACGTTGGCGTTGTCGTTGGCGGCCTTGACGGCGATCTGCATCGGCAGCCGCACGGTGATGGTGTCGCCAGCGGCCCAGGTGCGGGTGACGGTGGCGTAGCTGCCCGGTGTGGTGGTGACGTTCTCCACGGTGCCGTTGACGGCGATCGTCGCCCCGCTGGTCCAGGACGGGATCCGCACCCGGATGCTCCACGAACCGCTCATCGAGCCGCTCAGCGTCAGCGTGGTGGTGTCGCTGACCGGGAAGCTGGTGGTCTGGGTGACGGTGATGCCGCGCTGCGTCCAGTCCAGCACCGACGGTGCGAACAGGTTCACGCTCAGCGTGGTGCCGTTGTAGAAGTAGATGGAGTCCATCAACCTCGTGTTGATCTCCAGGCCGGTGCCCTGGCAGCACCAGAACGAGTTGTAGTCGGTGCTCCAGGTGCCGCCACCCCAGGCCGGGCCGACGCCCCGACGGCCACCCGGTCGCAGCGGGGTGAAGTAGGTGATGTGGCCGCGGCTGTCGGCCGGGTTCTGTCCGCCGATCAGGTGGTTCATCAGCGCACGCTCGTAGAAGTCGAAGTAGTCCGCCCGGTTCGGGTCGAGCAGCCACAGCTCCCGGGTCAGTTTGAGCATGTTGTACGTGTTGCACTGCTCGCAGGTGTCGTTGCTGAGGTAGCCGGCGATCGCGTTCGGCGCCCGGAAGTGCTCCGCCTGGCTGTTGCCGCCGATGGCGTAGGTGTGCGCGCCGACGGTGATGCGCCACGCGTTGCTGGCGATGTCCCGGTAACGGGTCGTCCCGGTGGCCTTGTACTCGCGGGCGGCGCCGATCCACTTGGGAACCTGCGTGTTGGCGTGCAGCCCGTTGAGCTGGTCCTGGCCGGAGGCCAGCGGGTTGAACACCGAGTTGTGGTCGAACCGCTGCGCGGTGGTGAGCCACCGGCTGTCGCCGGTCTGCTGGTAGATGTCGGTGAGCACGTCGTTCATGCCCCCGAACTCGGTGCCCAGCATCGACTGCATCTGGCTGGAGCTGAGCCGGGACGTCCGGGTGTCGACCCAGCCGGCCAGTGACAACAGCACAGTGCGGGCCTGGGTGTTGCCTGTGTGACGCCAGACGTCGAGCAGCCCGGCGAGGGTCTTGTGGATGCAGTAGTAGGGCACGTTGCCGTTGGATAGCGTCCGTGCCTCGAGGGCGGCGAAGTCGGACTCCGGGAAGCCGGAGAGGTAGCCGGCCCCGAATCCGGCGGCACCGTTGTTCGCCTGGCACTTGGCCAACTCGGCGACCATGTAGTTGGCCTTGTCCCGGCAGGTGGTGTCGCCCAGCACCGCGTACGCGTACGCCCACGCGCTCAGGAAGTGGCCCTGCATGTGGGTCCGGAACGGGAAGTTCGGCGCGTCCCAGCCCCCGTTGGTGGCGGCGCCGTTCGTGGACAGCCGGTGGTTGGCGCGGAAGTTGTAGAGCATCCGGTCCACGTCGACGAACCGCAGGTAGTTGAGCGTCCGCGACTGGTTGTCCATCCAGCGGCCGGAGGTCAGCCGCACCTGACCGAGGTCGAACGGGTACGCCGAGACGCCGATGTCCGGCCGGGCCGGCGGGACCACGGCGGCCGCGGCGCTGCCGGCGGCGACTGTGGTGCCGGCAGCGGAGAGCACCACAGAGGCTCCGGCGGCCTGGAGGAGGTGGCGGCGGCTGAGGGGCGGGGGTGGCATGGGAACCTCCGGGGATTTCGGTACGGGACGGTGCGCTACGGGGTGGTGCGGAAGGTGGTGTCCGGGCGGCCCGCGGCGCTCGGGAGGCTCGGTGCGCCGCTGGCGGTAGCCGCGGCGGACAGTGCGCCCAGGGTGAACGCGCGTCGAGCGGACGAGCTGCCACCGTGGACGCCAGTGGCACGCCCGCGGGAGGCCTAATCGTGGCACATCAATGTGATCGCTAACATAGTTCGTCGTTAACACGCCCGCAACCCCCGAGGGCCGCCGGGTGGGCCGCCCCGGGTGCGCCGGTTTCGGCGCCGGACCGCCGGACCGCCTGGCGGGGAGTGGTCGAGGAGCCAGGCGGGTCCGAAATCGGCGGTATGGGGCTTGTCGCCGGCAGCTGGTAACAGTGCGTAACGGGCGGCCGTCGACCGGGGGTCGAGCCGCGGCTCCGTTGACGCCTGCCGCGCCGCTCAGTACGGTGCATCGTAAATCTTGGATGTCGTAGTCGATACATCAATGCTGCGGTGTGGTTACGACGGTCATCGCACGACGCGCAAAGCCCAGCTCATCGGCGAGGGGAGGTGTCGACCAACCCCTGTTAGCGCTAACAGGGTTGTCGACCGCGCCGCTTCACCGGGTACGGCGAAGCCCGCTTCCCCACGGCAGCCAAATGGCGGCGGCCCGTCGTCGATTCAGACCCGCGCCCGGCACACTCTCGGTGGGAGTAGATGTGAACGTGAATGCTCGAACCACAACCCGGACCAGTCGCTCGGCCAGGCGGGTCATCGCCTGGCTGGCGAGCCTCCTCTGCGTCCTCGCGCTGGCCCCCGCCGGTGTCGCGAAGGCGGACAATCCTATTGTTCAGCATATTTATACGGCTGATCCGGCGCCGTTGGTTTACAACGGTCGGGTGTATGTGT
>NZ_JBEZFA010000067.1:0-22784 GCF_040649215.1 Micromonospora sp. NPDC049044
CGGTCTTCGTCTCCTCCACGTTGCCGGCCTTGTCGGTCGAGCGGAACCGCAGCTCGTGCTCGCCGTCGCCGGTGATGGCCACCGGTGCGGTGTACGCCGTCCAGGTGGTGGCCCCGTCCAGCTGGTACTCCGTACCGGCCAGTCCGCTGCCGCCGGCCTCGTCGGCGGCGGTGAGCGTGACGGTCACCGGCCCGGTGAACCACCCGTCGGTCGGGGTGCCGGAAACCGCGGCCGTGGTGACCGGCGCGGTCTCGTCCGCCACCTCCGTGCTGAGCCGGAAGTAGTCGAACGAGGCGGTCTTCGACGCCGTCTGGTTGGCGCCGAGGGTGAACAGACCGACCTTCGGGGTGGCCCCCACCGCGCTGTTGGTAAGCGTCTCGAACGCGGTCCAGGTCGTGCCGTCGGCCGAGTACGACGCGGTGAACGTGTCGCCGGTGCGGGCCAGTCGCAGGTGCCACACCGCCGAGGTGAGGCTTGTCGCCTCCGGCTGCGGGTTCTGCACCGCCCCGGCGATCTCGCTGCGGAACTCGATCCGCCGCGTCACCGCCTGGCCGGCCTGGTTGTCCGCGATGAAGTCCAACTTGAGGTAGTTGTCGTCATCCGCCTGCACGAGCAGACCGGCCTGCTGGTACTGCTCGTTCAGCAGGCTGCCGTCGACCTTCGTCTCCAGGGTCCAGTCGCCGGACGGCGCGGTCTGGAGGATGAAGTTCTTCGGCCCGGTGTTGTCGGTGCCGTAGATGTCACCGTTGGGCACGTCGATCCGCAGCGCGCCATCGGTGACCCGGTAACCGTTCGGGTCTTCCCGGGTGATGGCGTCCCACCGGCACTTGTCCAGCGAGGTGCCGGTGAACTCGTCCGACGGGTCGACCGGGCCGGCCGGGGCGTCCGGCGTGACCACGAACGAGTCGAACGCGGCGTCCACAACCGGCGCCTCGGTGCCGCCGTTGAGGGCGAAGACCCCGATCCGCGGGTTGGTGATGCCGGCCAGCGCGGCCGAACGGCCGACCGGGGTGAACGTCTGCCCGTCGCCGGAGAACGCGGCGGTCAGGTTCGTCCCGTCGCTGGTGATCCGCAGGTACACGGTGTCACCCGCCGGTGCGTCGGCGGCGTCCGCAGCCTCGTTGCGCGGCGTGGCGGCCGTCTCGGAGATGAACTCCACCCGGCGGCTGCCGTTGTAGAGCAGGTCGACCTTGGCGTAGTTGTCGTCGTCGCCGTACACCAGCAGGCCGGCCTGCTGGTAGTTGGCAGTCACCGGAAGCGTGACCTTGGTGGTCATCTCCCAGGCACCGGTCGGCGCCGCCTGGAGCACCAGGTTGGTGGCGTCGTTGCGGGCACCGTAGAGGTCACCCACCGAGGTGGGCAGCTTCAGCGCACCGCCGCTGAGCGAGTAGAGCTGGTTCTCCCGGACCACAGTGGTCCACCGGCTCTTGTCCAGCGTGTTGCCGTTGAAGTCGTCCGAACGCGCCCCGAGGCAGGACGTGTCCGGCGCGTTCACCCGCACCGGCACCGCGGCGTACGCCTTGGCACCCTTGCTGTCGGTCACCGTGAGGGTGGCCGTGAAGGCTCCCACGCTGGTGTACGTGTGGCTGGCGTCCACTGTGGTCGCCGTGCCGCCGTCACCGAAGTCCCAGGCGTACGTCAGTGGGGTGTCGCCCTCGGCGTCGGTGGCAGTGCCGTCGAACGCGACGGTGACCGGTGCGGTGCCGGTGGCCGGGGTGGCCGTGGCACTGACCACCGGCGGCGCGTTCTCGGTGACACCGCGGCCGACGAAGTCCATCCAGTTGACGTTGAACAGC
Source organism: Micromonospora sp. NPDC049044 (assembly GCF_040649215.1). NCBI lineage: Bacteria > Bacillati > Actinomycetota > Actinomycetes > Micromonosporales > Micromonosporaceae > Micromonospora > Micromonospora sp. NPDC049044. The sequence continues at coordinate 1,797 of NZ_JBEZFA010000067.1, forward strand.
GAACCCGCTCCGCCGTTCGGGTCGCGGGCCACGAAGAACAGCGAACCGCTCGCGGCACCGGTGACCGGCGCGCTCACGTCCGTGTACGTCTGCCACGCCCCGGTCGACGGCACGACTGCCGTGGCGACCACCGGTCCGTCGACAGCACCGGCGTGGACCTCGATCCGACCGCCAGCGGCGGCCGACGCGGCCCGGAACCGGATCTCGGTGATGTTGGTCAGGTTCGCCGGAGCGACCGACCACCAGTCACCGTCCTCGATGAACGCGATGCTCTGGCCGCCACCCGCGGTGTCGGCCCCGGCCTCCCGCTGCACGCCGGCGTCGCCGCCGCCGGTGCTCACCGGGGTACGCCCGGTGGCGGTGAAGTACTCGGCCTGCTTCTGCTTGGGCTGGAGGACCTCGATCTGCCGGCCGGTGAGCGCACCGGAACCGCCGGCACCACCCTCGTCGGTGTAGGTGGCCTCGAAGACCGCGAAGACGTTCGCCTCGGCGCCGTGCCCGGAGGCGAGCGACGTCTGGACGGTGCCGGTGCAGCCGGTGTGCTGCTCAAGCGGGTGGGCGTGCTCGTCGTGACCGAGCAGCACCTGGAGGTTCACCTTGGCGCAGTCGATCTGCCCGTCCTCCGGGTCGGTCACCTTGACCGTGTAACGGACCTGGTCACCCCAGTTGAAGAAGCCACCGTCCGGCGGGAACTCGATGGTCACCGTCGGTGCGGTGTTGCCCACGGTGACCGGCACGTTCGCCACCGCGGTACGGCCCTTCGGGTTGGTCACGGTGAGCTGGGCGGTGTAGTTGCCCGCCGTCGCGTAGGTGTGCGTCGGGTTCGCCTCGGTGGAGGTCTGCCCGTCGCCGAAGGCCCAGGCGTAGGTGAGCGCGCCACCGTCCGGGTCCCGGGAGCCGGCGCTGGAGAAGGTGACGGTCAACGGCGCCGGACCCGAGGTCGGGTTGGCGGACGCCGCAGCGATCGGCGCACGGTCACCGGCGGTGTAGTCGATCCGGTAGACGCCGGAGTTGTCGTTGTTGCCGCCGAAGCCGCTGCCCCACTCGATCAGGTACAACGCGCCGTCCGGGCCGAACTCGAAGTCCATCGGCCGGATCATGCTCATGCCGGTGAGCAACTGGTTGATGTCCACAAGTGACTTGCCGTCGGCGCTCACCTGCATCGTGTACATCTTGTTCTGGTTCCACTCGCCGAGCAGCGCCTTGCCGTCGTAGTAGGCCGGCCACTTGCGGGTGGAGTTGAGGTTGGCGTCGTACCGGTAGACCGGACCGCCCATCGGCGCGCCGCCGCCACCGATCTCCGGGTACCGCGCGTCACCGGCGTAGCCGTAGTCGACGGTGGCCGGGACGACAGGTGGGAGGTTGGTCAGGCCGGTGTTGTTCGGCGAGTTGTTCACCGGCGCGGCGCAGTCGAACTTCGGGCCGCTCGGGCCGGACGGGAACGTGTAGTCGTTGTAGGCCTCGTTCGTCCCGGTGCAGTACGGCCAGCCGTAGTTGCCGGGGGTCACGATGTTCCACTCGACCAGACCGCGGGGGCCCCGGTCCGGGTTGTTGGAGTTGGCGTCCGGTCCGTAGTCACCGACGTACAGCGTGTTGGTCTTCGGGTCGGTGCCGATCCGGAACGGGTTGCGGAAGCCCATCGCGTAGATCTCGGGACGGGTCTTCTCGGTGCCCGGCGCGAAGAGGTTGCCGCTCGGGACGGTGTACGTCCCGTCGTCCTCCGGGTGGATCCGGAGCACCTTGCCGCGCAGGTCGTTGGTGTTGGCCGAGGTGCGCTGCGAGTCGTAGTCCTGGCGGCCCGGCCGCTCGTCGAGCGGCGAGTACGAGTTCGACTCGAACGGGTTGGTGTTGTCACCGGTGGCCAGATAGAGGTTGCCGGCGCTGTCGAAGGTCATGCTGCCGCCCGCGTGGCAGCAGGTGTTGCGCTGCGTGTCGACCCGCAGGACCTGCTTCTCGCTGGCCGGGTCGATGGTGTCGCCGGTCACCGTGAACCGGGACAGCAGGTTGCGGGTGACGCCGTCGTTCGGCGCGTAGTACAGGTACACCCACTTGTTGGTGGCGAAGTCCGGGTCGAGCCGGATGCCGATCAGACCGTCCTCGTTGCCGGTGAAGACGTCCAGGTCGACGGCGGTGACGGTGCTGCCGGTGTCCGGCTTCACGATCTGCACGCGACCGTCGCGCTCGATGTAGAAGACCCGCCCGTCGGGGGCGATGTCCAACTCCATCGGGTTGCTGGTGTTGCTGTCCAGCGTGACCTTCTCGAAGTTCGAGGTCTTCGAGGCGCCGCAGTCGGCGTCCTCGACACCGGCCGCGGTCCGGATGCCGCCGAGCAGGTGGGACAGGAACTCGGGCTCGGCGTACGACTCCCGGGTGTGTCCACCGCCGGTGTACCAGGAGCGACCGCCGTCGAAGTCCTGACACCAGGAGGTCGGGTGGTCGGCGCCCATCGCGCCGGCGCCCGGGGTGTAGCTCTTCTCGTCCAGGCTGGCCAGCACGTGGACGTCCGGCCGGGGGTTGGTCTGGAAGTTGTACCACTCGTCGAACCGGGACCAGCGGTCCGGCAGCTCGGCCGTGGACGGGTGGGCGTGGTCCTCCACCTTGACCGTGGCCTGCTGGTTCTGCGGGTGGTTGGCGAAGTACGCGCCGACCAGGTCGCCGTACCAGGCCCAGCTGTACTCGGTGTCCGAGGCGGCGTGGATGCCGACGTAACCGCCGCCGGCCTTCACGTAGCGCTCGAACGCCGCCTGCTGCTCGGCGTTGAGGACGTCACCGGTGGTGGAGAGCCAGATCACGGCCTTGTACTTCGCCAGGTTGGCGTCGCTGAACGCGGCGCCGTCCTCAGTGGTGTCCACAGTGAAGCCGTTGTCGGCGCCCAGCTGTTGGATCGCGGCGACACCGGTGGGGATGGAGTCGTGCCGGAAGGCGGCGGTCTTGGAGAAGACCAGGACCGAGAAGGGTTCCTCGGCGGCCTTCTTGGGCATCTTCGGTGCTACCTGGGTGACCGGGGTTTTGGCCGCTGCCTCCCGTGGGGGGACCTGTGCGGCGGCCTGCGCGGGCGTGCCGAGCAGGGTCGTCGAGGCGAGGGCGAGGGAGATGAGGGTCGCGGTGATGGGTACGCGGGCACGACGAGAACGGGACACGCCGCCTCCTGTGTCGTAGTGACAGAGCTCGCGGGAGTCGGCTCGCCGAAGGCCCTCCCTGATGGAGCCGGTGGTCACACCCCGTCAGGGTGCCCCACCGGCATTTTGTCGAATCGCTGAACAAATTAATTCGGCTGGTTCAATGTCCGGCAAGGTGCCGGCGGGTAACGGTTCTGTAACGGCAGGCGACATTCCGAACAGGACCGTATGAACCGCCCCACAGATCTAGCTCGATCTGGTGCGTTCCGGCCCGCCGGTCGCCGCCGAACCTCGCCTTGGCAGACCGACGGATCTGTCGTACGGTGACACGCAAGTAACCCACGGGAGCCCGGTGTACCGGGCTGAGAGGGGGGCTGACAGCCCCCGACCGTCGAACCTGATCCGGATAATGCCGGCGCAGGGAGGAGAGTTGCCGTGCCGTCCCTGGGGCGACTGCATCTGATCACCGACACCCGACCCGGTCGGGACCCGCTCACAGTGGTCCGGGCCGCCCTCACGGTGGCCCGCGCCGACCTGGTGGTGCAGGTCCGGGTCGAGGACTCCGCCACCGACCGCGAGGCGTACGACCTGGCCCGGCGGGTGTTGGCGCTCTGCCTGTCGTACGACGCGACCTGCCTGGTGAACGACCGGTTGCACGTGGCGCTGGCGGTGGGCGCGGCCGGCGGACACGTCGGAGCGGACGACCTGCCGGTCTCCGCAGCCCGTCGGGTGCTCGGCCCCACAGGTGTGCTGGGCGCCACCGCCCGCGCGCCGCAGACGGCGAGCGAGGCCGTCGCGGCGGGAGCCACCTACCTGGGCGTCGGTCCCTGCCATCCCACGAGCACCAAGCCCGGCCTGCCGGAACCGATCGGACCGGCCGGGGTCCGCGCGGTCGCCGACGCCGTGGACGTGCCGGTCATCGCGATCGGTGGCGTGACCGCCGCTCGGGTGCCGCAGCTGCGGGCCGCCGGGGCGTACGGGGTGGCGGTGGTCGGCGCGGTGTCCGCCGCCGCCGACCCGGCGCAGGCGACCGCCGCACTTGTCGAGGCTCTGACGTGCTGACCGGCCGGTCCCCGTCGGCGCCATCGATCGACCGGGCCCGGCCGGACGTGGCGGTGGTCGGGGCTGGGCCGATCGGGCTGGCGATCGCCTGGCGCTGCGCAGCCCGGGGGCTGCGGGTGGTGGTGCACGATCCGGCACCCGGCTCGGGGGCGTCTGCGGTGGCCGCCGGCATGCTCGCCCCGGTCGCCGAGGCGTACTTCGGTGAGCGGCAACTTACCGACCTGTTGCTGGCGTCCGCCGCGCGCTGGCCGGGGTTCGCCGCCGAACTGGCAGCAGCGGGCGGCGCCGACATCGGCTACCGGACCGAGGGCACCCTGCTTATCGGGTTGACCGGCGACGACCTGGCCGAGGCGGGTCGGCTCTGGGCGTACCAGCAGGGATTGGGTCTGCCGGTGACCCGGTTGCGCCCCAGCGACCTGCGCGAGCGTGAGCCGGCGCTCGCCCCGCGGGTGCGTGGCGGCGCGCTCGCGCCCACCGACCACCAGGTCGACCCCCGACTGCTGGTGCCGGCGCTGCGCACCGCCGCGCAGCGGGCCGGCGCGGTGCTGGTGCCGCGGGCGGTCGCGCGGCTGTCCGATGTGGACGCCCGGATCACAGTGGTCGCCGCCGGCTGCGGGTCCGCAGCACTCACCGGCCTGCCGGTGCGGCCGGTGAAGGGCCAGATCCTCCGGCTCCGCGCGCCCGACGGTGTCGCGCCGGGCTTCCGGCACGTGCTCCGGGGGTACGCCGACGGCGAGCCCGTCTACCTGGTGCCCCGAGCCGACGGCGAGGTGGTGCTCGGCGCGACTGTCGAGGAACTGTCGGACACCACAGTCACCGCCGGTGCCGTGCAACGGCTGCTCCGCGCCGGGGTGGACCTGCTGCCCGAGCTGGCCGAGTACGACCTGGTCGAGGCGGTCGCCGGACTGCGCCCGGGAACCCCTGACAACGCCCCGATCCTCGGGCCACTGCCCGGCCGGCCGGACGTGCTCGCCGCCACCGGCCATCACCGGCACGGCATCGTGCTCACCCCGATCACCGCCGACCTGATCGCGGATCTGGTGTGCACCGGCGTACCCGATCCGCTGCTCGCGCCCTTCCGGCCGGACCGGTTCGCCGGCACGGTGACCGGCGGCGAACCCGAACCGACAACGAAGGGGGACCTGTGGAGTTGACAGTGAACGGGGCCGGACGAAGCCTCCCGGGTGAGGTGTCGGTCGCCGAGCTGGTCCGGGCCGTCGCCCCGCAACCGCGCGGGGTGGCCGTCGCGGTAAACGGCGAGGTGGTGCCCCGGGCGGGATGGGCGACCACGGCGCTGCGCGACGGCGACCGCGTCGAGGTGCTGACCGCCGCGCAGGGCGGGTGAGCGGCGTGTCGTTCGCGCTGGGCGGGGAGATGTTCACCTCGCGGCTGATCCTCGGCACCGGTGGTGCCGCCAACCTGCACGTGCTGGAGCAGGCGATCCGGGCGTCCGGCACCGAGCTGGTCACAGTGGCCCTACGCCGGGTGGACACCGCCCCGGGCACCGCCGGCGGGCTGCTCGACCTGCTGGACCGCTGCGGGGTACGGCTGCTGCCCAACACCGCCGGCTGCCACACCGCGACCGAGGCGGTGAAGGTGGCCCGGCTGGCCCGGGACGCGTTCGACACCGACTGGGTCAAGCTGGAGGTGATCGGCGACGAGCGGACCCTGCTGCCCGACGGGGTGGAGCTGCTCCGCGCCGCCGAGGAGTTGGTCGCCGACGGCTTCACCGTGCTGCCGTACACGAGTGACGACCCGGTGCTCGCCCGCCGGCTCGCCGACGTGGGCTGTGCCGCGGTGATGCCGGCCGGCTCCCCGATCGGCTCGGGGCTCGGCATCGGCAACCCGCACCACATCCGGCTCATCCGGCAGGGCGTCGACGTGCCGGTGATCCTCGACGCCGGCATCGGCACCGCCTCCGACGCGGCCCTGGCCATGGAGTTGGGCTGCGACGGGGTGCTGCTGGCCAGCGCGGTGACCCGGGCCGCGGACCCGGTGGCGATGGCCACCGCGATGCGGTACGCGGTCGAGGCGGGCCGGCTCGCGGCCGGCGCCGGACGGATCGCCAGGCGCTTCCACGCGCTCGCCTCCACCCCGGACGAGGGGAGACCTGACCTGTGACCCCGCCATCAGGTGTTGTCGTGCTCACCGACCGGCTTGTCGCCCGGGGTGCGCTCGACGAGGTCGTGGCGGCGGCGGTGGCCGGGGGAGTGCGCTGGGTGGTGCTGCGGGAGAAGGACCTGCCCCGCGTCGAGCGCGCCGCCCTCGCCGCCGACCTGCGCGCGATCCTCGCCGACGTCTGCGGAACCCTTGTCGTGGCCGGTGCCGACCCACTCGGCGGCGACGCCGTCCACCTGCCCGCCGCCGGCCCGTACCCGCCGCCGACCCACGGCCTGGTCGGCCGCTCCTGCCACGGCGAGTACGAGCTGACCCGCCTGACCACCGAGCACTTCGCCACCATCTCCCCGATCTGGCCCACGAAGACGAAACCGGGCTACGGCCCGGCCCTGGGCACCGATGGGCTGCGCACACTGGTCGAGGCCAGCCCCGTGCCGCTGCTGGCCCTCGGCGGAGTCGAGACCCCGGACCAGGTGACCGCCTGCGTCCACGCGGGAGCCGCCGGGGTGGCCGTACTGGGCGCGATCATGCGAGCCGAAGACCCGCGTGCGACAGCCGCCGCCTTGGCCAGCGCCTATGTCGAGGCGGTCACCCCTGAGCTGCCTCAAGTCGGCGCGGAGTCAGCCAGGCCCCCACGACGGGGGCAGCCCCAAACCGCAACCAAAGGCCAGGAAAAATGACCCCGCAAACACTGCTGACCATCGCCGGCTCAGACTCCGGCGGCGGCGCGGGCATCCAGGCCGACCTCAAGGTCTTCGCGGCGCTCGGCGCGTACGGCACGAGCGTCCTCACCGCGGTCACCGCGCAGAACACCAGGGGTGTCGACGCCGTGCTGCCGCTGCCGCCGCGCACTGTCGCCGAGCAGCTGGAGAGCGTACTCACGGATTTCACAGTGCGCGCGGTGAAGACGGGGATGCTCGGCACCCCGGCGGTCGCCGACGCGGTGGCCGAGGCCGCCCGCGACGGTCGGCTGCCGCAACTCGTCGTCGATCCGGTGCTCGTTGCCACAAGCGGACACCGGCTCGGCGTGGTGGACGCGGTGCAGCGGCTGCTGCCGTACGCCCGGGTGGCGACGCCGAACTGCGCGGAGGCCGCGGCCATCACCGGACGCCCGGTGGACGACGTGGCCGCGATGGTGGTGGCCGCCGAGGCCCTCGCGGCCGGCGGCCCGGAGTACGTAGTGGTCACCGGCGGCGACCTGGGCGGCGACGAGGCGGTCGACGTGCTGCACGGCGGCGGAGTGACAACGCTGCTGCGCGCTGCCCGGGTGGACACCCGGCACACCCACGGCACCGGGTGTTCGTTCTCGGCGGCGATCGCCGTGCGCCTCGCGCTCGGCGATCCGGTGCCGGCGGCGGTGGAGACCGCCAAGGAGTACGTGCTCCGCGCGCTGACCGGCGCGCGGGGTTGGGCGCTGGGCGCGGGTCGGGGACCGCTGGACCACTTCGGTTGGTCCGCTTGATCACCAGGGAGGCTGTCATGCAGGCACGAGGCAAGGTGTACGTCGAGGGTTCGCGGCCCGATGTCCGGGTGCCGTTCGCGGAGGTGAAGCTGACCGGGGACCATCCGCCGGTGCGGCTCTACGACACCTCCGGCCCGGGGTCGGACCCGTCTGTCGGGTTGCCCGCGCTGCGGGGACCGTGGATCGCCGAGCGCGGCGACGTGGCCCCCGTGCGGGGCGCGGGCACGCCGCTGGCCGGGGTGGGCAATCGTCGGCCAACCCAGTTGGCGTACGCGCGGGCCGGTGTGGTGACGCCGGAGATGGAGTTCGTGGCGATCCGGGAGAACGTCGAGCCGGAGCTGGTCCGGACCGAGATCGCCGCCGGTCGGGCGGTGCTGCCGCTCAACGTGAACCACCCGGAGTGCGAGCCGGCGATCATCGGCAAGGCGTTCCTGGTCAAGGTGAACGCCAACATCGGCACCTCGGCGGTCAGCTCGTCGGTCGCCGAGGAGGTGGAGAAGCTGACCTGGGCCACCCGGTGGGGCGCGGACACCGTGATGGACCTCTCCACCGGCAAGCGGATCCACGAGACCCGTGAGGCGATCGTGCGGAATTCGCCGGTGCCGATCGGGACGGTTCCGATCTACCAGGCCCTCGAGAAGGTCGGCGGCGACCCGGTGAAGCTGAGCTGGGAGGTGTTCCGGGAGACCGTCATCGAGCAGGCCGAGCAGGGCGTGGACTACATGACTGTGCACGCCGGGGTGCTGTTGCCGTACGTGCCGTTGGCCGTGGACCGGGTCACCGGGATCGTCTCCCGGGGCGGCTCGATCATGGCGGCCTGGTGCCTGGCCCACCACGAGGAGAACTTCCTCTACACCAACTTCGCCGAGCTGTGTGCGATCTTCGCGCGCTACGACGTGACGTTCTCCCTCGGTGACGGGCTGCGTCCCGGCTCGATCGCCGATGCCAACGACGAGGCGCAGTTCGCCGAGTTGCGCACCCTCGGTGAGCTGACGACCGTCGCCTGGGAGCACGACGTGCAGGTGATGATCGAGGGTCCGGGGCACGTACCCATGCACAAGATCAAGGAGAACGTGGACCTTCAGCAGGAGTGGTGCCACGAGGCGCCCTTCTACACGCTCGGCCCGCTGACCACCGACATCGCCCCGGCGTACGACCACATCACCTCGGCGATCGGCGCCGCGATGATCGGCATGTTCGGCACCGCCATGCTCTGCTACGTCACGCCGAAGGAGCACCTCGGCCTGCCCGACCGGGACGACGTGAAGGCGGGCGTGATCGCGTACAAGATCGCGGCGCACGCGGCGGACCTGGCCAAGGGCCACCCCGGCGCGCAGGACTGGGACGACGCCCTGTCCAAGGCACGGTTCGAGTTCCGCTGGGAGGACCAGTTCAACCTCTCGTTGGACCCGGAGACGGCGCGCTCGTACCACGACGCGACGCTGCCGGCCGAGCCGGCGAAGACGGCCCACTTCTGCTCGATGTGTGGCCCGAAGTTCTGCTCCATGAAGATCACCCAGGAGCTCAAGGAGTACGCGGCGCGCGGCATGAAGGACAAGTCGGAGGAGTTCGTCTCCGGCGGCGGTCGGGTCTACCTGCCGCTGGCCTGACCCCGCACCCGGCACGGCGGGCCCGCCGTCCCGAAATGATCCACTCGGGTTCACTGATATCGCGGTATCCGGCCGATGAGGACCGCCCGACATCAATGAACCCGAGTGGATCAGTCGCCACCGAGCGGAGTTCCGGCCCGCCGGCCGGCGGGTCAGTCGCGGTGGTGCCGCCCGGTGGAGCGCAGCGAGCGTCGGCCGTTCTCCTGCTCCGGCTCGCTGTCCGACACCGGCTTGCCCAGACCGGCGACCCAGTCGACGAACTCCTCGTCCTGCTTCGGCAGGGCCTCGGTCGCGGCTGACGTCTCCGTGCCCTTCTCGTCGCCCCGGGACCGGTTGCGGCGGAACAGCCCACCGAGCCGTCCGCGCCGGGCGGGCTGCTCGGCCTCCGTCGCGTCGGTGCCGGCCGGGTTGTCGGTGCGGGCCCGCTCGTCGGTGTGCGCCACGTTGCCGGTGGCGATGGGCGGGCCAGCCGGACCCGGTACGCCCGAGGACTCCGCCGGGATCGGGTGTCTGGCCGGGGCGGCCAACTCGCTGGCGGACGGCCCGGTGGTCGCCGCCCGCGCCGTGGAACCGTCCGGCGACCCCGTCGGGGCGGCCCGCCGGGTGGTGTCGAACGCGTTCCAGGTGCCGGCCCGGCTCAGATCCGGCAGCGACACCCGGTGCCGGGGCTTCGGCGGCTCCCCGGTCGACTCGTCCGGCCCGGTCGGCTGCTCGGCCGCCGAGGCTCCCGACTCGGCAGCCTGCGGTGGCACCGTCCAGGCCGGGGTGACCGGCCAGGCCGACGGCGCTGGCGTCCAGCGGACCGCGTCCGATTCGCTGGCGGCGAGCCCGTCCCCGGTCGGCCGCGCGCTTGTGGTGCCGCCCGCCCCCGCGCCCGCCGATTCACCGGCCGGGTCGGCCGGTAGCGCGGTCGGACCGGCGTCGACGGCGTCCGGGGTACGCGGCGAATCGGCCGCCGCCCTGGTGCCGGCCGGAGTAGCCGGTGCCCCGGTCGGACCGGTGCTGGTAGGGGTGGGGGTGCTCCACGGGCCGGCGTTGGTCGGGGTGGGTGTGCTTGTCGGGCCGGTGTTGATCGGGGTGGGAGTGCTTGTCGGACCGGTGCTGGTCGGGGTGGGAGTGCTCCTCGGACCGGTGCTGGTCGGGGTCACCGGGTTTCTCGTCCGACCGGTCCTGGTGGTCGGGGTGGCTGTCCCTGCGGGGGTCGAGGTGGCCTCGACGGTCGGGCCGGACGTGGTGTCCCGGGGCTCGCTGTCGGGCACGGCAACGCCGGCAGCAGGCTCATCGGTGCTCTTCGACCCCGATGTGCCGTCGGCTGGGCCTGTGGTGGTGTCGAGCGGGCTGGCCTTCGGCTTCCGGGCTCGACGTGGCTTGACCGCCAACGGCGCATCGGCGCTGCCAGGCGCGCCGCCGCCCGGGTCAACGGTTGCCGTATCGGCCGCGCCAGCGTCGGCGGTGCCGGTGCCGGTGCTGTTCGCGTCGACGGTTGCCGTGCTGGTCGTGCCCGTGCCTGTGCCCGTGCCCGTGCCCGTGCACATGCTGGTCGTGCCGGTGCTGGCGGTGGGCGTGTCAGTGCTGGTCGGGGCGGTGGTGGTGTCCTTGCGGGTGGTGCGTCTGCTTGACCGCCCACCGCTCGTGGCCGCCACGGTGCGGGTGGTCGGCCCGTCGACTGTGGCATCACCTGTCGGAGTGGCGTCTGTGTGCCCGGCCGTGTCGCTGGTCGGGGTGGCGTCGGGCGAGCTGCTGGCGGCGGTCTCGGCCGAGGAGGTGACATCGTCCGGGCTCGCCGGGGGCGTCTGTCTCGCGGCGGTGAACTCACCCGTCGGATCGGTGAGCCAGGCCGCCGGCGTCCCCGGGGTGCTGCCGTGCGGCCCGCTCGCGCTGGTCGCCGGCCAGTCCCAGTGGGCCGGCGCGGGGCGTACCCCAGTGGAGCCGGCTGCGGCCAGCGGACCAGAGGTGGTGGTGTTGGCCAACGCACCGCCGGCCAACGCACCGCCGGCCAGTTCTCGGCCGGCGGGCGACCCGCTGGGCTCCGTGCCGACCGTGCCGGTCCGCTCGGTGGCGTCCGGGTCGTTCGCCGGATCCGGCGACGCGGCGTTGGGCAGGGCCGGGCCGGTGGGCAGCGCGCGCAGGATGTCGCTGGGCTCGATGGCCGGCGAATCGGCGCTGCGGGCAACCAACGGCCAGCGCAGCAGTGCGGCGGCAGCCGCGCCGAGCGCACCGGCGAGGATCGCGATCAATGAGCCGTAGTAGGGATCTACCTGGTAGCGGTCCACGGAGTCGCCCGGGCCGGCGGTCAGGTAGGCGAACGCCACAAGCACCGGACCGGCGAGCCCGGTGGCCCCGCTGATCAGCGGCTCCTGACCCCGCCAGCGAGCCAACCCGGCGGTAGCGGCCCCGGCCAGCAGCGCCACGATGGGCAGCAGGAGAAGCGCCAGCCGCTGTGCTGTCGAGTCGCTCAGCCAGCTCGGCTCCAGCACCCCGAGTCGGACGGTCGGCAGCGGGCCGGCCGTGCCGAGCGACGGCAGGACGGAGATCAGCGCCAGCAGCCAGACCACGCCGGCCACTGCCGCCATGTTCCAGCCCAGCTCGGGCCGGAGCAGCACCGCGATTGCGGCACCCGCCCCGATCACCGCGCCAAGCATGGCGCAGATGCCCACCGCCCAGACCGGGTCGACGGAGATCAGCTCCGCTGCGCGGGCGGGTTGCATGCACAGCGGGGCGATGACGGTGGCGCCGAGCGCCGCCGCGCCGCCGATCGCCAGCCGCCGGCCGGTGCTGGGCGCCGGAGCGTCGCTGCGCGCGAGGCGTCCGGTCAGGACAGCGCCGGCTACTGCGGCGTTCGCGGCGAACCAGCCCACCCAGACGAGCTGGGCCGGCCACTGGTTGACTGTCGTACCGGTGAAGGCGCCGGTCAGCCGGACGATGCCGAAACCGTACGCGACGCCGAGCTGGCCGGCCCCGGCCAGCACGCTCACCCCGAGCGCCGTGAGCAGCAGTCTGCCCCAGGTCCGAAAGGCCATGTCCGGCACGTTACGCACCCCGTACACCCGACCGCCACCGGCGCGCCGCGAGGCGCGCCGGCTCGCGTTCGGCGGGTCTACTTGAGTTCGACCAGTCGGGCCAGGTATGTCGTGTCTCCGACATTGGTGAGCATGTGTACGGCCCCGGGGTCGCGGTAGACGACTCCACCGGTGGGCTCGTCGGCGTCGATCCGGGTGCCGTCGATGGTCTGTACCACGTTCTTCGCACCCTCGACCGCCACCACGAGGTACGGGTGGTCATGCCGGTGCAGTGGCTGCCGCTCACCCGGTTCGAGTCGGATGTGCCAGACCCGGACCCGGTCGTTCTCGTACACGATCTCCTGGCCCACCGGCCCGAGTTCGGGTCCGTCGGTGACGTCGGTCATCGTTCTCCGTCGAGTTGGGGGAGCACCTCGGCGGCGATCAGCTCAAGGTGGTCGAGGTCGTCGAGGTCGATCAGACGGACGTGCACCCGGCTGGCGCCGATCGCGGCGAACTCGCCGATCCGCTGCGCGAGCTGCGCGGGGGAGCCGACCACCGGGTCCTCCGGCGGCAGGGCGCTCTTGACGTGCAGCGGCGCGGCCCGGCGTTGGGCCTCGGCGTCGGTGCGCCCGATGGCCACGACGATCCCGGCGGAGAGCACCAGCGGCGCGCGACCGGCCTCGGTTCGACAGGTACGCTCGCACGCCTCCCGTACCCGGTCGAACGCCTTGGCGGTGTCCGCCACGGACTTGAACGGCATGTTGAACTCGTCGGCGTACCGGGCGGCCAGCTCGGGGGTGCGCTTGGGCCCACGCCCACCCACGATGATCGGCGGTCCGGGCGCCTGCACCGGCTTGGGCAGGGCCGGCGCGTCCACCAGGCGGTAGTGGTCGCCGCTGAAGGAGTAGGTCTCGCCGGGCGGGGTCCGCCACAGCCCGGTGATCACCGCAAGTTGCTCCGCCAGCCGGTCGAAGCGTTCACCCACCGGCGGGAACGGGATGCCGTACGAGGTGTGCTCGCGCTCGTACCAGCCGGCGCCGATGCCGAGGTCGACCCGCCCGCCGCTCATCTGGTCGACCTGCGCGACCATCACGGCGAGCGGGCCGGGCAGCCGGAAGGTGGCGGACGTCACCAGGGTGCCGAGCCTGATCCGTCGGGTCTCCCGGGCCAGCGCGGCGAGGGTCAGCCAGGCGTCGGTCGGGCCGGGCAGGCCCGGGTCGGCACCCATCGACTGGTAGTGGTCGGCGCGGAGGAAGCCCTCGTACCCGCAGGCCTCGACCAGCCGGGCGAACCGGAGTTGCGTGTCGTAGGTGGCGCCCCGGTTCGGCTCGGTGAAGATCGACACCCGCATGGTCATCGTCCTTCCGCGCCGGCCGCGACCGGGTGCTCGCGTTCGCGTTCCATCAGCGGGCCCACCTCCGCTGAGTGGACGGTCAGGGATCCGGCAAAGGCTAGCCGGACTGTCTGTGTATCGCACCGTCCGGGGTGGTCAGGAGGTTTGTTTCCGTTCTGCAACCACACGAGCCTGGCGTCGCAACTGTGGCTTTCTCGTACGCTGTCTCCGCGATCAGTCCCCTCACCACGGCGGTGCCCGGCATCCACCCCCTCCCGCCGGCCCGTCCCGACAACCCTCCGGCGGCCCGGCGGCCCCGGCTGGAAAGGACATGGTGCTACCGATGAGAAGGCTGACCCGTACGGTCGCTACGGCCGCGCTGGCCACCGCCCTCGCCCTTGTCTCCGCCTGCGGCAGCGGGTCGGATTCGGCCGACGACACCAAGGGCGTCGACAGCGGCGCGCTTCAGAAGATCACCTACCTCACCTCGTTCGGCAACTTCGGCCGCGACTCCTACGCCTGGGTGGCGAAGGACAAGGGCTTCTTCAAGGAAGCCGGCTTCGATGTCGAGATCAAGGCTGGTCAGGGCACCGGTGGTGTGATCCAGACGGTCGTCGGTGGCCAGGCCGACTTCGGCCCGATCGACCTCACCGGCGGTCTGCTCCAGGTCGGCAACGGTCAGGCGAAGGACTTCACAGTGGTGGCCGCGATCCAGCAGCGCACCATGGCCGGCATCGCCTCGGTCGAGGGTAAGAACATCGCCACCCCGAAGGACCTGGAGGGCAAGAAGCTCGCCGACACCCCCGGTTCCGTGGTCCGCAACCTCTTCCCGACGTACGCCCGGCTCGCCGGGGTGGACGCGAGCAGGGTGACCTGGGTCAACGGTGAGGCGCAGGCACTGATCGGCACGCTCGCCTCCGGCGCGGTGGACGGCATCGGCCAGTTCGTCGTCGGTCAGCCGACCATCGAGGCGGTGGCCAAGAAGAAGGCCGTCATGCTGCCGTACAGCAACGTGATGCCGGACCTCTACGGCAACGTGCTGATCACCTCCGCCAAGATTGCCAAGGAGAAGCCCGAGATGGTGAAGAAGTTCACCGCCGCGCTGCTCAAGGGCCTGGAATACAGCCTGGCCAACGCCACGGAGGCCGGCGAGATCCTGAAGAAGAACGTCGACGCCGCCAACCCGGTCGCCGCCGCCGCCGAGCTGGAGCTGATGGCCGCGTACGTCCGTTCCGGCAACACCGGCGCCGCGATCGGCACAGTGGACAGCGGTCGGGTCGCCACGAGCATCGCGCTCCTGCAGGGTGCGGGCGCGCTCAAGCAGAGCGTCACCCCCGAGCAGATCATCGACTTCAGCCTCGTGCCGAAGGCCTGATCGATCGCTCGTCACCCGGGGGTACGTCCCGCCGCGCTCCGGTGGGGCGTACCCCCGTCGCTCGTCGGCCCCGGGGGCCGTGGGATTCCGAGGAGGACAAGATGACCGAGGTCCGGTCGGTGGATCCGGCGGGGGCGGCACCCGCGGCCGTGGGCGGCGGGCCCGAGGCGGGACGGGCGGGTCGCGACGCCGGTCTCCGCGCCGGGTCGGCGCTGCTGCCCGCGGCCGGCCTCCTGGTCGCCCTGGCGGTGTGGTGGCTGGTCGCCCGGCTGGAACTGGTCCATCCCGCGGCTCTGCCGCCGCCGGGCGACGTGCTCAGCGCGTTCGTCGACAAGCCCGCCCAGATGTTGGAGCACACCTGGGCCACCATGCTGGAGATCCTGATCGGCTTCGCGCTGTCGGCAGCGGCCGGTGTCCTGATCGGGCTCTCCCTGGCCAGCTCGAGCACTGTGGAGCGGATGTTCACCCCACTGTTGGTGGCGGTGAACGCGGTCCCGAAGATCACGCTGGGCCCGTTGTTGGTGGTGGCGCTCGGTTGGGGTCAGAAACCGATCCTGACCATGGTGTTCCTGCTCTGCTTCTTTCCGATAGTGCTCTCCACCGCTACCGGGCTCACCACCACACCCGCTGACCTGGCCGAGCTGGTGCGCTCCTGGAACGCCTCCCGCTGGCAGGCGTTTCGCAAGGTGCGCTTCCCGGCCGCGTTGCCGCAGATCTTCGTCGGGCTCAAGGTGGCCATGCCGCTGGCCGCGATCGGCGCGGTGATCGGTGAGTTCCAGGCCGGCGAGAGTGGCCTCGGCTACGTCATCACGCAGTACGCCGGCGTCGGTGACACCGCCACCGCGTGGGCGGCGATCATGTTGGTGGCGTTGGTGAGCATTCTGCTCTACTGGGCGCTGCTGCTTGTCGAACGGGTCGCCCTGCCCTGGGTGCGCGAAACCACGAGCAGTCACTGACCGAGCGGCAAGATCAAGATCCGGCATGCGCAGGGCCGGCCCCCGTCGGGAGGCCGGCCCTTTCTCAGGTCTCAAGCGGTGGCCTGGCGGCCGTCACCCGGCCAGACGCCAACGACCGTTACGGGCGACAAGCGTGGTGAGCGCCTGCGGCATCAGCCCGCTGTGGTTGTCCGGCGTCAGTCGGATCGGGCCGGACAGACCGTCCAGCTGGGACGTCTCGAGCACGTTCCGAAGGCCGTCACGGTCCACCTTCCCGACCTCGCCACCGGCGCGAAGCTCCGCGTTGGCGATCAGCTGGACGGCGTCCGCCGCGAACGACGACGACCCGTTGTAGCCGCCGAAGCGTGCGGTGTAGTCCTGGAACCACTGCCGCCGCGCGGCCTTGGCCGGGGTCGTCGCGATCACGTCGTCGATCACCATCGTCTGGGTGAAGATCAACGTGGCCCGCTCGGTCGCCTTGGCCGCCGCGCCGAGGAACAGGTCGCCCGCCGCCCCCGCGTCGAAGAAGAGCGACCCGCGGAAGGTGGTCTGCTGAGCGCTGGTGGCGGCCAGCGACGCCTGCTCCGGCGGGGTCCAGAAGACCAACGCGTCGGGCTTGCCCGCAACGAGCTGTTGGATCTGCTGGTTGACGTCGGTGTCGGTGGTCTTGACCCGCTGCTCGCGGAGCTTGATGCCGACCTTGTCCAACTCGCTCTTGAGCGCTGTCACACCCTCGCGGCCGTAGTCGTCGTCACTGACGAGCGCCCCCACCTTGCGGATGTTGTTGCGGCGTAATTCGTTGGTCAGCGCGGCAGCGCTGTCCGCGGCGTTGGGGCCGAGCTTGAACACGTAGCGCCGTTCGGCGACCGGGCTGGCTATCGCGCCGGACGCGGCGAGCGCAATGGTGGGAATCCGCTTCTCGTTGATGGTCCCGACCGCGCCGACCGCGCATTCGCTGCAGCCACCCATGATGATGGCGCTGACCTGGGAATCGCTGCTGAAGTCGGCGATGTTGCGGAGCGATTCGGCGGCGTCGGAACGGTTGTCCTTCACCTTCAGTCGGATCTGCCGGCCGTTCAGTACTCCGGAGGAGTTCAACTGATCCCTCTTCAGTTCGAGGGCCCGCTGGTATGTCTGGCCAACCGTGGCCGCAGCGCCGGAGAGTTCGAGATCGACGGCGATCACGATTGGACTCGTGTCCTGCTCAGCGCCGCCGAACTGGCAGCCGGTGAGCGTGGTGGACGCAACGGCTGATGCAAGCGCCGCGATGATCGCGGAGCGGATGGGGCTCAACTCAGTCCTCCAGGTGCGGGCGCGGGCGCTGCCCGGTCACCGCCGCTAATCCGTCCTCAGTGGAAGACGGGATCTCCTCTGCCGTACGGTGTGCGCGAAGCTTGCAAAACCTTGCCAATGGCCGGGGCTGTGGTCAAGCGCGGACCGCGGTAACCTTTCGGGACGCTCATCCCACATGCTGGGGTAACGCAATGTTTGCAAAAGCTCACTCTGCATACATCTGTGACCACTCATGAGTTACATGCCCTGTTCAGGGGCTTGCGGAAATGAAGGTATCAGTTGCCCGGAACACGGGATGCGCTCCGTCCGACCCTTTCCTGCCTCAGTGCGGCTTCCCAAACAGGATCATGTCTGATGAAATCGCGGCCGTGCCGCGCGTGGTCCCCTCCGCTTACGGCATGGCTCGGTGGGGCAGGCGGGGAAGAAACGACGGAGGCGATGTCGTGAGCACCGGACCGACGACCCTGCCCGCGCTCGGCGACAGCGCTCGGCCCACGCGCCGACGGTTGCCGAGACTGCGCGACGCCCGGATCCGGTCCAAGTTGGCGTTGATCCTGGTCGTCCCGGTGACGGCGGTGATCGCGCTGGCCACGGTCCGTCTGATCGCCGTTGGCGAAGGGGCCTTCGACGCCACCCGAGCCCGGTCGCTGACGTCCCTCTCGCTCAACGTCAGCGCGCTCACCCAGGACCTCCAAGCCGAGCGGATGGCCGCCGCCGCCTACCTGGCCGCCCCACAGCAGCCGGCCGACGCGTACAACCTGCGGGTCCGCGAGACGCAGCAGCAGGTCGACGCGTACCGCGCCGAGCGGGACCGGATCGGCGACGTGCCGGCGGCCCTGCGCGACCGGCTGGCCACCATCGACGGCCACCTGGCCACTCTGGACGGCACCCGGCAGAAGGTGCTCGACCGCCGGCAGATGGCGGTCGCCGAGGCCACCCTCCGCTACGGGGTCATCCTCACCGACCTGGTCGCCTACGGTGACGGGCTGGCCCAGCTGCCCGGCAGCGAGAGCCTGTCGGACAGCCGCCGCGCGGTCGCCGCGTTCGCCCGCGCCAAGGCTTCCGTCGCCGAGGAGGAGGCGGTCGCCTTCACCGCGCTGTCCGCGGGCCAACTCGACCCGGAGCAGTTCTCCTCCTTCGTGGCCACGCTGACCAGTCAGCAGGAAGCCCTTGTCGCCTTCTCGCTGGCCGCCGACCCGGTGCAGCGTGCCCTTGTCGACAGCGCCGTCTCCGGTGACGCGGTCGGCCTGGCCGACCGGGTCGCCGCCGACATCACCCGATCCGTCGGGCAGCGCCCGTTGGTCACCGCGCTGGCCGCCACCGCCGCCATCGGCGCCCAGAACGACCTGATGCGCTGGGCCGAGATCCAACTGCAGGACCGGCTGCTCCAGCAGGCTGACGAGGCGCGCTCGGACGTCATCCGGCAGGCCGTGATCGAGTCGATCCTGGTGCTGCTGACCCTGATCATCGCCGTGTCGCTGGCCGTGGTGCTGGCCCGCTCGCTCAACGACTCGCTGCGCCGGCTGCGCGAGGGTGCCCTCGCGGTGGCCAACCACGACCTTCCCGACGCGGTGCAGCGCCTGCAGAACATGGGCAGCGTGGGCGACGGCGGGGTGGACGAGATCGTCCGCCAGGTCCGCGACCCGATCAAGCTGAACAGCCGCGACGAGGTCGGCCAGGTGGCGGTGGCCTTCAACGTCGTCCACCGGGAGGCGGTCCGGGTCGCCGCCGAGCAGGCCGCGCTGCGGACAAGCGTCTCGGCGATGTTCCTCAACCTGGCCCGTCGTAGTCAGACCCTGGTCGACCGCATGATCGGCGAGCTGGACGCGATCGAGCGTGGCGAGGAGGACCCGAAGCGGCTCGCACAGCTCTTCGAGCTCGACCACCTGGCCACCCGAATGCGCCGCAACGACGAGAACCTGCTGGTCCTGGCCGGCGCCGACTCCGCCGTGCCGCGTCGCGACGACGCGCTCGTCGTCGACGTGCTGCGCGCCGCCCAGTCCGAGGTCGAGCTGTACAACCGCATCGAGTTCGGCACTGTGGACACCGACATCTCGGTGGCCGCACACGCCGTCAACGACGTGGTCCGTCTCGTCGCCGAGTTGCTCGACAACGCCACCCGGTTCTCACCGCCGAACACCACAGTGGTCGCCGACGGTCGCCGGATCCGCGACTACGTCCTGATCCAGATCGAGGACCGTGGTCTCGGTCTCAGCGACTCGCAGCTCGACTCGCTCAACCGCCGGCTGGCCGCCCCGCCGAGCGTCGACGTCGCCGCGTTCCGGCTGATGGGTCTGGCCGTGGTCAGTCGGCTCGCCTCCCGCTACGGCATCCGGGTGGAGCTGCGTACCAACGTCGAGGGCGGCACCGTCGCCCAGGTGACGCTGCCCGCCACCACTGTGGTGCTGCCCAGCAGCCGGGGCCGCGAGCAGGCGCTCAGCCGGCCGCGTCAGCCGATGGCAGTGGAGCAGACGCCGCTCACCCCGGCCGGTCACAGCGAGCAGTTCGCCGGTGCCGCCACCGCCGCGGCGACGCTGCCCGACCAGTGGCGCACCGACGCGCCGGCTCCCGCCCAATGGCAGTCGCCGCTGGACTCGCGGGACACCACCCCGGCCGTGCAGATGGGCGGCTACTCCGGTACGCGCTCGGCGGCGCCGACTCCGGTCGCTCCGGCACCCGTCCCCCCGGCTCCGCCGGCACGCCCCGCATACGGCACCAGCGTGGGTGCCGCGTCGGGCGGCCCGACGGTGGCCTATCCGACAATCGACCCGCTACCGCGGCGCGGCTCGACAGCGGACGCCGCGGACGGCCGCAACGCACCTGGCCTGCCGGTCGGTCCGGTCGCCGGCGCTGGCGCTGTCGCCCCGCCGCCCGCCCCGCCGGCCCCGCCGGTGCCCGCCGCGCCGGTCAGCAGCCGACCCGACTTCCCCGCCGAGGCGCCGATCTTCCGGGAGATGGAGGCGGTCTGGTTCCGGTCGCACGGTGACGACGCCACAGCGATCTTCACCCGGCCCAAGTTCGACGAGCCGCCACCGCCGGCCACCGCCGCGCCGGCCGACGCCGGGCTGCGCGCTCAGCCGAGTGCCGCTCCGGCTCCGGCGCCGGCCCGACCGCCGCTGCCGACCCGGACGCCCGGCAGTTCCAACACCGACAGCGGCACCGCGTCGGGCACCTCGGGCCGCGGTGGCGCGACCACAGGCGGTCTTGGGACGCCGCCGTCGTACACCCCGCCGCCGGCCGCCCAGCGGGCCGCTCCCCCCGCACCTGCCCCCTCCGCTCCACCCGTGAACCCGGACGCCTGGCGGACGGCCGCCGACGAGGGCTGGTCCCGGGCCAGCCGGGCCGCCGAGCCGGCACCGGCCGGAACCACCCGCTCCGGCCTGCCCAAGCGGGTGCCACAGGCGCAGCTCGTGCCGGGTGGCATCGAACCGAAGAGCGGCCGGGACCGCAGCCGGCGGACCCCCGATGAAGTACGCGGTCTGTTGTCGGCCTACCACCGCGGTGTACAACGTGGTCGTACGGCCGGAACGGATCTGAACAGCACCTCGACCAAGGAGAGCCGATGAACAGGCCAGCTGCCATGCAGGACATGGGTTGGCTGCTCACCAACTTCGCCGACAGCGTGGCGGGTATCGCCCACGTGGTGGCGGTGTCCGCCGACGGGCTCCTGCTCGCGTCC
>NZ_JBEZFA010000068.1:0-22160 GCF_040649215.1 Micromonospora sp. NPDC049044
TCTCCCGATCTCCGGCCGGCGGGCCCGCGCGCCGGGACCGCCCCCCCCCCCCCCCCGCGGTTCGGCCGGCGCGGCCCCGGCCGGCCGGCCGACGCCGCCCGGCGAGAACACCGGCGGTGCGTCCGAGCCGGCCTCGCCCGAGAGCACGGCGGCGGACCCGACGACAGCGCCGGCGGATGAACCGACGGCGGCGCCGACCGGGACAGCCGACGACGAGCCGGCGGCGGATCCGACGAAGGAGCCGTCGGCCGAGGAGTCGGCAGCGCCGGAATCGGCAGGACAGGAGTCGGCAGCACAGGAGTCGGCCGTCCCGCAGGTCTGACGACGCACCGCTGGCGTGGCGGCCGAGGCCGCCACGCCAGCGATGGTGTCAGGAGGTGGTGCGGCTCAGCCGGTGCGGCAGGTGACCGTCGGCCAGTTCCAGTTGCCGTTGGCCATGATCGTGATTCCGAAGTTGTTGCCGTTGCCGTTCGGCCTGGCGGTGACGGTACCGCTGGTGCCGCTGACGGAGGCGTTCCAGCTGTTCTGGATGCTCTGGCCACCACCGAGGCCGAGGCTGACCACCCAGTTGCTGGTGCCGCTGACCGCGACGTTCAGGTTGAACCGGTCACCCCACTGCTGACCCGCGGAGAGCGACGCGTTGCAGTTGCCGGTCCCGGGGTTGCCGGTGGTGGGCGCGGAGGTCGGCCCGGAGGTCGGGTTGCCGCCGCCACCCTCCGAGACGGTGACGTCGGAGCTGCCCTGGCTCTGGTAGCCCTCGGTGGCCATGATCTGGTACGAGTGGTTGCTGCCCAGGTTCAGGCCGGCGCGGGCCCAGGCGTCGAAGTGGTTGGCGGTGGTGATGGTGCCACTCGAGCGCTTCGACTGGCGGACGCTCCAGTACTGGTAGAACGTCTGGTTACCGTCGATCGACGGGGCGTTCACCCGCTGGCTGCGCAGGATGTCGTAGGTGCCGCCGTCGGTGGTGACCGTGCCGAGCCGCTGGGCGCCGCTGCTCGGGTTGTAGCTACCGAAGTTCTCCACCACGTAGTACTCGATGAGCGGGTTGCGCGTCCATCCGTACAGGGCGAGGTAGGTGTTGTTGTTGCCCGGGTTGTAGTTGGCCGAGTAGCTGACCGTCCGCCGGGAGCCGGTGGCCCAGCCCTTGCCACCGACCCAGTTGTTGGTGCTGCGGTCCCAACTGCTGGAGTAACGACCGTTTTCGCGCAGCGTCATGCTGGCGTTGCCGCCGTCCTTCCAGAAGGAGAAGTAGTAGCCGTTGTGCGTGCCGGTCAGGCTCGAGGTGAGCGTCCGGTCGGCCTCGGCGTACGCGTTGGTGGCCGTCATCGTGCCGGTCACCGCCAGGACGGCGGCGCACGCGGCGCCGAGGAGCAACCGCATGCGGCCGCGTCCTCTTCGTGCGATGGGGATGTGGCTGGTGTCGCTCATGTGCGTGGTGCCTCCTCGTGACGGCTGGCGGGGGCCAGCAACGCGGCACGCCTCGGCAGGCTGCCGGTGGCCCGGTGCCGGCCACTGTCGTCGTGCCGCTCGGTGGTGGTTTGCCGGTCGTCCCGCACGACGACCGGCGCAGTGGTTCGCGGGGACTGACATTGACGGCGATTGAATGCCGTCGATGGGGACCGTATTAACCTGGTCGTCCCCTTGTCAACAATTTTCGGAAACATCGCGGTAGACCCGCGACGGCCAGCGGAGGTCGGACGGTTGGTGTCTATCCAGGTCAGTAGTCGATCAGTAGCGGCTGGGCCGCGACTGAGGCTCGGGTGGCCGTTCTGGGCGCGAGGGCTACCTTCCGAAAACTTCCGGACGCTTTCCGGACCCGAATCATCCGATGATCGCGCGAGGGATGCGGGTGGGGCGCCGGTCAGCGCGGCGGTAGGGCGTTGAGCCGCGCGGCCTGGCGGGTCAGATGGTCGCGCTCGGCCAGGTTGGACGCCTTCCGGGCCGCCTCGGCGTACAGTCGCGCGGCCGTCGCCACACTGCCGTCGCGCTCGTGCAGGTACGCCGCGACCGCCGTGAAGCGGGGCAGCGTGTCGGCAACCGCCGCGAGCGCCGCGAGACCGGCCCGCGCGCCGTCGGCCTCACCGACGGCCACCGCGCGATTGAGCCGGACGATCGGGCTGTCGGTAAGCCGGGCGAGTTCGTCGTACCACTCGACGATCTGCACCCAGTCGGTCTGCTGCGCGGTGGGCGCGTCGGCGTGCAGTGCCGCGATGGCCGCCTGGGCCTGGAACTCGCCCAGCCGGTCGCGGGCGAGGGCCGCCTGGAGGATCTCGACGCCCTCGGCGATCGACGCGGTGTCCCACCGGCCGCGGTCCTGTTCGGCGAGCGGCACCAGGGTGCCGTCGGGCGCGATCCGGGCGGCCCGCCGGGCGTGGTGCAGCAGCATGAGGGCGAGCAGGCCGGCCACCTCGGGGTGGTCGATGGCCGCCGCGAGCTGCCGGGTCAGCCGGATGGCCTCGGCGGCGAGGTCGACATCGCCGGAGTAGCCCTCGTTGAAGACCAGGTAGAGCACGCGCAGCACGGTCGCGACGTCGCCGGGTTGGTCGAACCGCACCGCGGCGACGGTGCGTTTCGCCCGGCTGATCCGTTGCGCCATCGTCGCCTCGGGGACCAGGTAGGCGTGCGCGATCTGGCGGGTGGTCAGGCCACCGACGGCGCGCAACGTGAGCGCTACCGCCGACGACGGCGTCAGCGACGGGTGGGCGCAGAGGAAGTAGAGCCACAGCGTGTCGTCCACCGCTGGCACGGGCCCGGGTGGCGGCTCCTCGTCCGCGGCGTCCTCGCGTCGGCGACGTGCCGCGTCCGCCCGGGTCGCGTCGAGGAACCGGCGCCAGGCCACGGTGACCAGCCAGCCCTTCGGGTCGCGCGGCGGGTCGGCCGGCCAGCCGCGCACCGCCTCGACAAGCGCGTCCTGCACGGCGTCCTCGGCCGCCGCGAAGTCGGCTCCGCGGCGGACGAGGATGCCGAGCACGCTCGGCGTGAGGCCCCGCAGCAGGGACTCGTTCACTCGGTGATGGTGGGCGGCTCGGTCAGGAACGGGCGCAGCTCGAGCCACTCGTGGATCGGCTTGCCGCCCGCACCCGGGGCGGCCGACAGCTCCCCGGCCAGCTCGACGGCGCGCTCGTAGCTGTCGACGTCGATCACCATCCAGCCGGCGATGAGGTCCTTGGTCTCGGCGAACGGGCCGTCGGTGACCGGCGGTTGACCCTCGCCGTCGTAGCGGACGAACGTCCCGGTGGGGGCGAGCGCCTGCGCGTCGACGAACTCGCCGGTCTCCTCGAGGCGGGCCGCGAAGTCGCGCATGTACTGCATGTGGGCCGAGACCTCCGCCGGCGCCCACTGGTCCATGGGTACGTCGTTGACCGCCGTGGGGCCGCCTCGGTAGTGCTTGAGCAGCAGGTACTTGGCCATCGTGACTCTCCTCGACGCTGGTGCGCGACCCGTCGTGGTCGCGTTCACCCCGGGGACGGAGCCAGGTGTCGGTTCTCGACATGGCCGTCCGGATTATTTTTTACTATCGCGGCGGGCCTGGGTGAATCCTTCGCCACGGCGGCGCGTCGACCCGGCTAAAACTTGATCCGTTCCAGAAAAGTGGGCTAGTGTTCGGCAGGTGATGTCCGACTTCGAGGCGCAACTGCGGGCCGCCTCGCTGCGGGTGACCCGGCCCCGATTGGCGGTGCTCGCGGCGTTGCGTGACCACCCGCACATCGGCACCGACGCGGTGATCGCGCTGGTGCGGGCCGATCATCCGACGGTCTCCCACCAGGCGGTGTACGACGTGCTGCGTGTCCTCACCGACGCTGGTCTGGTCCGGCGTATCCAGCCGGCCGGCGCGACCGCCCGCTACGAGTCCCGGGTCGCGGACAACCACCACCATGTCGTCTGCCGCTCCTGCGGTGTGATCGCCGACGTCGACTGCGCCGTCGGTCACGCCCCCTGTCTCACCGCCCCCGTCGACCACGGTTTCGTGGTCGACGAGGCGGAGGTCGTCTACTGGGGCAGCTGCCCCGACTGCGCGGCCACCCGTACGCCCCAGAGATCCGCAAGCTCGGAAGGAAGTTCATGAGCGACACCCAGGACAACCGCCCCACCAGTGCACAGGGCGTGGACCAGAAGGCAGCGGCCGGCTGCCCGGTGGCGCACGACTCGGTGACCGCGCACGGCAGCGAGAGCGAGAACCCGGCGATCGACTCGCCGACCCCGAAGACCGGCGGCCGTCCGCGCACCAACCGGGACTGGTGGCCCAACCAGCTCGACCTCTCGGTGTTGCACGCCCACTCGTCCAAGGGCAACCCGCTGGGGGAGGACTTCAGCTACGCCAAGGAGTTCGCCAAGCTCGACGTCGAGGCCCTCAAGCGGGACATCGTCGAGGTGCTCACCACCTCGCAGGACTGGTGGCCGGCCGACTTCGGCCACTACGGCGGCCTGATGATCCGGATGAGCTGGCACTCTGCCGGCACGTACCGCATCGAGGACGGCCGCGGTGGCGCCGGCGACGGCGGCCAGCGCTTCGCGCCGCTGAACAGCTGGCCGGACAACGCCAACCTCGACAAGGCGCGTCGGCTGCTCTGGCCGGTCAAGCAGAAGTACGGCCAGAAGATCTCCTGGGCCGACCTGATCGTGCTGGCCGGCAACGTGGCCCTGGAGTCGATGGGCTTCAAGACCTTCGGCTTCGGCTTCGGCCGGGAGGACGTCTGGGAGCCCGAGGAGATCTTCTGGGGTCCGGAGGACACCTGGCTCGGTGACGAGCGGTACGCCTCCGAGAAGGAGATGGCGGCCGGCGTCGGCTCGACCGAGATGGGTCTCATCTACGTCAACCCGGAGGGCCCGCGTGGTAACGCGGACCCGGCCGCCGCGGCGCACTTCATCCGGGAGACCTTCGGCCGGATGGCGATGAACGACGAGGAGACCGTCGCTCTCATCGCCGGTGGTCACACCTTCGGCAAGACCCACGGTGCCGCTGTCGCCGACAACCACGTCGGCCCGGAGCCCGAGGGTGCCCCGCTGGAGGCGCAGGGTCTCGGCTGGCTGAGCACCCACGGCAGCGGCAAGGGTGCCGACACGATCACCAGCGGTCTCGAGGTGACGTGGACCGACGTGCCGACCCAGTGGAGCAACCGCTTCTTCGAGATCCTGTTCGGCTACGAGTGGGAGCTGACCACCAGCCCGGGTGGCGCGAAGCAGTGGGTCGCCAAGGACGCCGAGGCGATCATCCCGGACCCGTTCGACCCGGCGAAGAAGTACAAGCCGACGATGCTCACGACGGACCTGTCGCTGCGCGTCGACCCGGCGTACGAGAAGATCTCGCGCCGTTTCCTGGAGAACCCCGACGAGTTCGCGTTGGCCTTCGCCAAGGCCTGGTACAAGCTGCTGCACCGGGACATGGGACCGATCGAGCGTTTCCTCGGCCCGTGGGTGGCCGAGCCGCAGCTGTGGCAGGACCCGGTGCCGGCCGTCGACCACGAGCTTGTCGGTGACGCCGACGTCGCCGCGCTCAAGGCGAAGGTCCTGGAGTCCGGTCTGACGACCGCCCAGCTGGTCTCCACCGCCTGGGCGTCCGCCGCGAGCTTCCGGCACACCGACAAGCGCGGCGGTGCGAACGGCGCGCGGATCCGCCTGGAGCCGCAGCGCAACTGGGAGGTCAACCAGCCCGAGCAGCTGGCGACGGTGCTCGGTGTCCTGGAGGGCATCCAGCGGGAGTTCAACGAGGCCGGCGGCGCGAAGATCTCGCTCGCGGACCTCATCGTGCTGGCCGGTTCGGCAGCCGTCGAGAAGGCGGCGCGGGACGCCGGCGTCGAGGTGACGGTGCCGTTCCGGCCGGGTCGCACGGACGCCACCCAGGAGCAGACCGACGTCGAGTCGTTCCGCGTCATGGAGCCGCGCGCCGACGGGTTCCGCAACTACCTGCGTCCGGGTGAGAAGACCCAGCCGGAGGTGCTGCTCATCGACCGCGCGTACATGCTCAACCTGACCGCGCCGGAGATGACCGTCCTCGTCGGCGGCCTGCGCTCCCTCGGTGCCAACACCGGTGGCAGCCAGCACGGTGTCCTCACCGACCGGCCGGGCGTGCTCAGCAACGACTTCTTCGCGAACCTGCTCTCCCCGGGCACCCGGTGGACCGTGTCGAAGTCCGAGGAGCACGTGTACGAGATCCGCGACCTGGCCACCGACGAGGTGAAGTGGACCGCCAGCGCGGTTGACCTCATCTTCGGCTCCAACTCGCAGCTGCGCGCCCTCGCCGAGGTGTACGCCAGCCAGGACGCCCGCGACAAGTTCGTGGCCGACTTCGTGACCGCCTGGACCAAGGTCATGGAGCTGGACCGGTTCGACGTCGCCTGACCGGCATCCACCGACGAGCCCCGGCGACGCACCAGTGCGTCGCCGGGGCTCGTCGGCGTCGTCGACGATCAACACACCGGCCGGATGTGCCGGACGCACGCGGGGCGGTCCGGTGGTCGTCACCGTTTCTTCACGTCCCTCAGGCCCGTGCGTGGTTCAGTTGCCGACCTCGAGGGCGGCCATGAACGCCGTCGGGTATCGGTCTCCACGGGCTGACCCGGCCGGCACCGCCTTCTCGATCTCGGCCAGGTCGTCGCCGGTCAGCTCCAGGCCGATCGCCGGAAGTGCCTCGGCCAGCCGATCCCGGGTGCGGGCGCCGATCAGCGGGACGATGCGCTCGTCCTGCGCGGCGACCCAGGCGATCGCCAACTGGGCGACCGTGCAGCCCTTGGCGTCGGCGACCCGGCGCAGGGAGTCCACCAGGGTCAGGTTGTGCGCGGCGTTCTCCTGGGAGAAGCGTGGACTGTGGTTGCGGTGGTCGCCGTCGCGGCCGGGCGCCCAGTGCCCGCTGAGCAGGCCCCGGCTGAGCACGCCGTACGCGGTCAGCCCGATGCCCAGCTCACGCAGCGTCGGCAGCACCTCGGCCTCGATCGCCCGCGACAGCAGCGAGTACTCGATCTGCAGGTCAGCGATCGGGTGCACGGCATGGGCCCGGCGGATCGTGGCAGCCCCGACCTCGGACAGCCCGGCATACCGGACGTACCCCGCCTCGATCAGCTCCTTGATCGCGCCGATGGTGTCCTCGACCGGCACCCGCGGGTCGACCCGGGCCGGGCGGTAGATGTCGATGTGGTCGACCCCGAGGCGGGTCAGCGTGTACGACAGGAAGTTCTTGACCGCCTCGGGCCGACCGTCGGCGCCGGAGAACCGCATGCCCGGCCCGACCAGCTGACCGAATTTGACACTGAGTTGATAGCTGTCCCGGTCCCGGCCGCGCAGCGCCTCGCCGAGCAGCAGCTCGTTGTGGCCCATGCCGTAGAAGTCGGCGGTGTCGATAAGCGTGACGCCGGCCTCCAGCGCGGCATGCACGGTGGCGATACTCTCACCGCGGTCGGCCGGCCCGTACGAGCCGGACATGCTCATCCCGCCCAGACCCAGCGCGGAGACGGTCGGACCGTGCTCACCAAGAGTTCGTTTCTGCATGTCCCCAGCCTGCGCCGGATCCGCCGGACCCGGGAGCGGAGCGCTTGTCGTGGGAGCGCCGCTCCCTGTCTCCCCGGCCACCCGGCGAGGGAGCATGGTCGCATGGAACGTGACGAGCTGGCCGATTTCCTGCGCCGCCGCCGGGAGGCGATCCGCCCGGCCGAGGTCGGCCTGGCCGACGGGCCGCGCCGCCGCACCACCGGTCTGCGCCGGGAGGAGGTGGCGATGCTGGCCGGCATGTCGGTGGACTACGTGGTCCGCCTGGAGCAGGGCCGCAGCAGCCAGCCGTCGACGCAGCTGCTGGTCGCGCTGGCCCGCGCGCTGCGGCTGTCCGACGACGAACGGGACCACCTGTTCCGCCTGGCCGGGCACCAACCGCAGCCGGGCGCCGACACCGCCCGGCTGGCCCGGGCCGGTCTGCTGCGGATGCTGGACCTGCTCGGTGACACCCCGGCTATGGTCATCTCCGACCTGGGCGTGGTGCTGGCTCAGAACCGGGCGTCGATGCTGCTGGCCGGTGACCACACCGGTTTCACCGGCTACCGCCGCTACCTGATCTATCGCTGGTTCACCGAACCGGACACGCACCCCGTCTCGTCCGTTCCGGAACGCGAACGGCTGGGCCGGCAGCACGTGGCCGATCTGCGCGCAGTGGCTGGCCGACGGGCAGGCGACCCGGAGGTCGCCGGCCTGATCGCGACCCTCCGCACCGCCAGCGCCGACTTCGATCGGCTGTGGGCGGAACACGAGGTTGCGGTACGCCGCAGCGACCGCAAGACGTTCGAGCACCCGCGGGTCGGCCGGCTCACCATGGACTGCGAAACCCTGGTCACCCCGGATCTGGGCCAGCAGCTGCTGGTGCTGACGCCCGCCGACGACGAGGCCCGCGAGCGCCTGTCGCTGCTACGGGTCCTCGGCACCGAGGAGTTCCCGGCGCCGGTCACGACTGACGGTCGGTAGCCCCTTCGCCGGTACGAATATCGACGCATCCGGGCCGGCTCCCCGTGGCGCGACATCCCGGTGACCGCACCTCGGGACCAGATTGGCGACCACACTGGACAGAAACTGAGCCACTCATTCATCCCCGAGTACCACCACAGAACAAACCCATCCCGCAGGCAGTGCTGGACGAAGCGGACCTGCTTGGCATCACGATCCGAGACAGCAACGGTAAGCTGCATCCGTCGCCGGCCAAGGGAGATGCGTGTCTGAGCCAACAGGTCCGGTGACCTACAGCCGCCGGTGGTCCTTTCGGCGACACAAGCCGATCGAACCCATGTCGGCGCAGCAAGCTGCCGCCCGAGACGCGGCAGGGGAGTTCTACACCGTTGCCTTGCGCGACCCGTCCGGCGCCGCTGCGCCTGATGCGGTCATCGAGATTGCGTGGGGCAACAATCACGTCGGTGTCTGGTTTTTCGATGAGTACGGCCGCCAAGCACTGAGGTATTCCTTTCGTCGCAGCAATGATCACCTGTTTCTCCATGGCATCACTCAGTGGGACTATCCCGACGAGAGCGCGGCAACCCTCTCCGGCGCTACCCGAGTGGACAAGTTCCAGTTCGGCGAGGACGGCGTCGCTCAGCGGCTGACCAGCAACGACGCCACCAGAGAGACCACCAAGGAAGACCGCAGCGGCGTCAACGTCTCCACCCACTGGGAGTCGTTCCCGCGCTTTGGTGAATGGGCATCTCTCGCGCGCTGGAAGCGCGGAACGTCCGTCTCCTGATCTCGCATCCGCTCAACTCGCCTGTCGTCGTTGCGGCGGGTCGCGACCACAGAAACCGCATCCCGATGTTCCAACCACACCCTTTGGGCTTCGACTTGCCGTAGGCCTCGTCCATCGTCACCCACCCCACCGGCACCCCCGCGACAGGTGCTGACGCGCCCGCCGCCGCAGCTCCGAACGGCGAAACCGAGACCCGATACGGGCATGCAGCCGGTCCACTGCCTTTGCAGTACTAGCTAGGGCACGCTCGCGGACGGGCGGAAGGTGCCGCTGCCCGGCAACGCGCCGGCGATGATGACCGCCGGACCGACCGCTCGGCGAGGTTGTCGGGGGCGACAACTCGCACTCGACGGGCGTCCAGCCGGACAGCTACCCTTTGGCCCCGCATGCCCATCGATGTGAGGAGATGCGATGGCGCGTCGCACCGGCCGGCCTTCCTATCTGTCGGACAAGGCCGACGTGAGTCGTCGCCGTACCACGCGCGTTGTGGCGGTCGCCGGGGCGATCGCACTGGTCACCGCCCTGGTGGGTGGGCTGATCGGCTACCAGGTGGGTCGACCGGACGCCACCGAGGCGTCCATCGCGTCCCTTAAACAGGCCGAGGCGAAGCGGGACGCCCAGCAGATCGTGGAGTTGACGGAGACGGCTCGCCGGGTCAGCGACCAGATCGCTCCCATCCTGACCGCCCTCAAGGCGGACACGTCGGCCGGGCGCGCGCCGGATCCGGAGCAGGCCAAGCGGTGGCAGGAGAGCCTGCGTCAGGCGGCCGAGCCGTTCGCCGACCCGCCCTCGGGGACCACCGCCACGAACGTGGCGCGGGGTGGGCTGCGGGGCGCAATTCAGCAGGCGGCCCTGGCCGTCGACACCTACGCGCTGGCCGCTACCGTCCCGGCGGCACAGCGCGCCGCCCTGTTGGCCGTCACCGCCCGACAGGCGGCCGAGGCCGTCACGGGCTGGTCGGTCGCGGCGACCCAGCTCGACCAGGTCAGCGTCGACGCCGGCCACGGCCATCAGCACGTGTTTCTCAGCACAGACCCGGAAGGGGCAGCCTTCACCCCGGACGGGGCGGCCGAGGGGACCGGCGGTTGACGCCTTGTTCCGGATCGACTGTCCGGTTCTGCGTCGGCCGATGGTCGCCCACCGGTCTGCCGACTCGGTGCGGTCTGGGACCGGCGGCCTGAATCAGGTACCGTCGCCTGTCTCAAGTCTCAGCACCAACCTGGCTTCCGGTGACCGGTGAGCCGAACCGGAGGGACACAGCCATGAGGTTCCAGAACGCTGTCCGGCAGGCCGGACTCGTCGTGGCGGTCGCCGCCCTCGCCGTCACCGCGGGATGTGCCAAGAAGGACGACAGTGAGGTCCAGGCGAGCGGGGTCAAGCTGGTTGAGGCGGGCAAGCTGACCGTCTGCACCCACCTGCCGTATCCGCCGTTCCAGTCCAAGGACGCCAGCGGCACGGTGACCGGCTTCGACGTCGAGATCATGGATCTGGTGGCCAAGGATCTGGGCGTCCAGCAGACGATCATCGATACTCCGTTCGAGGGGATCAAGTCCGGTCAGGACCTGAACACCGGCAAGTGCGACGCGGCGGCCGCCGGCATGACGATCACTGCGGAGCGGCAGAAGGTGATGAACTTCTCCGACCCGTACTTCGACGCCACCCAGGCGTTGCTGGTGAAGACGGGTAAGGCGTACAAGTCGCTCGATGACCTCAGGGGCAGGAAGGTGGGCGTCCAGGCGGCCACCACCGGTCGGGACTACGCCAAGAAGTTCGAGGCGGAGAAGGGTCTCAAGCTCGTCGAGTTCGAGGACCTCGCCGCCGAGCAGCAGGCGGTCGCCAACGGCCAGGTCGAGGCCGCCATCAACGACCTGCCGGTCTGGAGTGAGTACCTCAAGAAGAACCCGGGCGGTTTCCAGGTGGCCGCCGAGTTCGACACCGGCGAGCAGTACGGCTTCTCGGTGAAGAAGGACGCCAACCCGGAACTGCTCAAGAAGATCAACGAGGCGCTGGCCAAGGCCAAGCAGGACGGCACCTACGACACGATCTACGAGAAGTGGATCGGCAAGCGGCCGAGCGCGTGATCGCAGCTCCCAGCAGCCTGGCGCGCGTCCCGCGCGCAAGGCGGGTCGATAACCTCCGGGAAGGCAACGAGCGAACGTGAAGCTGCGACGCCGCCAGCGGGAGCGGCTGTCCCTCGGGCTGCAGTACCTGGTCTTCATCGCCATCATCGCCGCGGTGTTCGTCGCCGCGGACTGGGACAGGTTGGCCGACGCGTTCTTCCGCGTCGACATCATCAAGTCGATGTTCCCGACGATCATCACCGTCGCGCTGCGCAACACAGTTCTCTACACGCTTGGCGCGTTCGCCTTCGGTCTTGTGTTCGGGACCATCCTCGCGCTGATGCGGCTCTCCCGGGTCGCCCCGTACCGCTGGCTGGCGACGGCCTACATCGAGCTGTTCCGGGGGCTGCCCGCGCTGCTGGTGCTCTTCCTCGTGGGGTACGGAATCCCGATCGCCTTTCCGGAGCGGGAGATTCCGGGCGGGGTGTTCGGCTCCATCGCGATCGGCCTCGGCCTGACCGCCGCGGCGTACATGGCGGAGACCATCCGGGCCGGCATCCAGGCCGTGCCGAAGGGGCAGATGGAGGCGGCTCGCACCCTCGGCATGTCGCACTTCACCGCCATGCGCACGATCGTCATCCCGCAGGCGTTCCGGATCGTGATACCGCCGCTGACGAACGAACTCATCCTGCTCACCAAGGACTCGTCGCTGGCGTACGTGTTGGGTGTGACGGCACAGACGATCGAGGTCACCAAGTTCGGTCGGGACATGCTCAACGACCGGGTGAACGCCACCCCGCTGCTGGTGGCCGGTCTCGCCTACCTGATCATCACCCTGCCGCTGTCCCAGCTGGTACGCCGTCTCGAACTCCGCTACGCCAAGGCCCGGTGACCCCATGACGAGCACTGCACCCCGCCCGGCCGTCGAGATCCGCGACCTGCACAAGTCCTTCGGGCCCCTCGAAGTGCTCAAGGGCATCGACTTCGAGGTCGGCCAGGGCGAGGTGGTCTGCGTGATCGGGCCGTCCGGGTCCGGCAAGTCGACGCTGCTGCGCTGCGTCGACCTGTTGGAGGAGCCGACGGCCGGCAGGATCTGGGTCAACGGGGTCGAGATGACCGACCCGGACGTTGAGATCGACGCGGTGCGCCGTGGCATCGGCATGGTCTTCCAGTCGTTCAACCTGTTTCCGCACCTGACCGTGCTGAACAACCTCACCATCGCCCAGCGTCGGGTGCTGCGCCGGGGCCGGGCCGAGGCGGAGCGCGTCGCTCGGGCCAACCTGGACCGGGTGGGGCTGACCGACAAGGCCGACGCCTTTCCGGCGCAGCTCTCCGGTGGGCAGCAGCAGCGGGCCGCGATCGCCCGGTCACTGTCGATGGAGCCGAAGCTGATGCTCTTCGACGAGCCGACCTCGGCGCTCGACCCGGAGTTGGTCGGTGACGTGCTCACCGTCATGCGCAAGCTGGCCGAGGACGGCATGACGATGATGGTGGTCACCCACGAGATGGCATTCGCCCGCGACGTGGCCGACCGGGTCGTGTTCATGGACGGCGGTGTGGTGGTCGAGCAGGGGCCGCCGCAGGAGGTGCTCGGCGACCCGAAGCACGAACGGACCCGCGCGTTCCTCTCCCGGGTCCTCGACCCGACCCGGGTCGCGCAGCTCGGTCAGCCCGACCAGCCGCCGCAGCCGCCGAGCCGGCCGGCCGACGACCACCAGCTCTGACGATCCCTTCCGTACGGCTGTCCGCCGGGCTGCCTCAGCACTGAGTCAGCCCGGCGTCGTTGCTGCGCCCACCACCGGTGAGCCCGCCAGGATTCCTGGTCGAGCCGGCCGACGGACTGTGTGTCAGGATCATGTCAATCGAACGCCGTCGTGATGTCAAGGTAATCTTTTTGCAATCAGACCTGGACTTTCGTCGATGGACTACATAAGTTTCAGACATCCACCGAAAGCTCTGAGTCTTCCGAGCAAAGTCCGCGACGAGCCTCACCTCAGTCGTGCTGCCGCCCCGTGCTCGGCGGTCATTGCACCCTGCCCTCGTCGCGTCTTCGCCCGGTCGGGAACGGAGACCCATGGACGATCACGGCCTTGGCTCCCATCGTCACCTGTCCCGCAGATCCCTGATCGCCACCGGTGCGCTGGCCGCCGGTGCGCTGGGGGCCGCCGCCCCCGCGATCGGCAGCACGTTCGGAGGTAGCCCCGCACAGGCTGCCGCCGGCGTCACGAAGAAGGTCACCATCTACGCCGAGCAATTGCCCGACGGCCTGTTCGGCTACGGCCTGGCGCCCGGCCAGGCCACCGTGCCGGGTCCGCTGCTGGAGATGTACGAGGGTGACACCCTGGAGATCACCCTGGTCAACACCACAGGTCAGCGGCTCTCCATCCATCCGCACGGGGTGGACTACAGCACCGATTCCGACGGCAGCCCGCTGAACGCCTCGTTCAACAACCCCGGCGAAACGCGTACGTACGTCTGGCGCTCGCGGGAGATGGTGGCCGCGTCGGGTCGCCGGTACCTGCCGGGCAGCGCCGGCTACTGGCACTACCACGACCACGCCATGGGCACCGACCACGGCAGCGCCGGAGTGGCCAAGGGGCTGTACGGCGCGCTTGTCGTCCGCCGACGCGGCGACATCCTGCCGGAGAAGCAGTTCACAGTGGTGTTCCACGACATGCTGATCAACAACCGGATGGCACCGGACACGCCCATGTTCGAGGCGAACCTGGGCCAGCGGGTGGAGTGGATCGCCATCGGGCACGGCAACCTGTTCCACACCTTCCACCTGCACGCCCACCGCTGGGCGGACAACCGCACCGGAATGCTTGAGGGGCCGGCCGACCCGAGCCTGGTCATCGACAACAAGGACCTCAATCCGGGCAGCTCGTTCGGCTTCCAGGTGCTGGCCGGAGAGGGCGTCGGACCCGGGGCGTGGATGTACCACTGCCACGTGCAGACGCACTCCGACGGCGGCATGGCCGGGATCTTCCTGGTGCGCAACGCCGACGGCAGCATGCCGCCGGGTGCCGAGGAGGCGATCCACCGGTTCCAGGGCCACACCCACACGCACGGAAGCTGACCCAACCGAAAGTGGGGACGGGGATGACCAGACAACCACGACGAGTCCTGGCCGCGATGGCGGCCTTCGCGGCACTGATCCCGGCGTCGACGGCGGCAGCCGCACCGGGAGCGGTGGCCGCGCCACGGCCGGCAGCCGCCCCGCAGGCGGCGCAGCAGACAGCGGTCCTCGTGTTCCACGGTCCGGTGGCCGAGCAGCAGGACCCGGTTTCCCGAGCGGTGGACACCATCAAGCAGCTTGGTGCCGCTCATGACATCGATGTCACGGCCACCACGGATCCGGCCGCCTTCACCACTGCCGGGCTGTCCGCGTACCGCAGCGTGGTCTTCCTCTCCGCGACGGGCGCCGCGCTCAACCGCGACCAGGAGTCGGCGCTGCAGAGCTACCTGAAGGCCGGCGGCGGCTTCGTCGGCATCGCCGACGCCGCCCGCGCCCAGGTCGACTCGGCCTGGTTCACCGGTCTGATCGGCACCCGCCCGGCGGGCGCCATCCCGGTGGCCGAGCCGGTGGCCGCGGTGACCGCCAGCGGCGAGAACCCGCCGAGCGAGACCAAGGAGAAGCTGACCGACGGCGACGCCAACACCAAGTGGCTGGTCCGCACCCCGACCGGGTGGGTGGCCTACCAACTGGCCGCCCCCAAGCGGATCACCGGGTACGCGCTGACGTCGGCGAACGACTCCGCCGGCCGGGACCCGAAGGACTGGACCCTGCAGGGCTCCAACGACGGGCAGAACTGGTCCGATCTGGACCGGCGCACCGGCCAGAGCTTCCCGGACCGGTTCCAGACCCGCCGGTTCGACATCGCCACACCGCAGGAGTTCACCCGCTACCGGTTGAACATCACCGCGAACAGCGGGGAGCCGCTGGTCCAGCTCGCCGACCTGCGCCTGTTCACGGGCAGCACCACCGCGCCCGAGCCGCCGGCGGTGAACCGCGCGGTGGTCGACATCCTGGACCGGAAACATCCGGCCACGGCGTCGCTGCCGCTGACCATCACCCGCTCCGACCGTTGGGAGAACTGGGACCCGAACCCGATCGGCACCGTGCACACGCTCGCCCAGGTCGAGGAGCGGCACTACAACCCGGGGCCGGCCGCCAACGGCGCCTTCCACCCGGTGTCCTGGTGCCGGGACTACGACGGTGGTCGATCGTTCTACACCGGCATGGGCCACACCGAGGGCAGCTACGGTGAGGAGGCGTTCCGCGCCCACCTCGTCGGGGCGCTCAACTGGACCACCGGTCGGGTCCGCGGCGACTGCCAGGCCACGATCGCGGCGAACTACAAGGTGGAGCGGCTCACCGCGGCCAACCAGACCGGTCAGCTCGACCAGATCGGCGAACCGCACGGGCTGACCATCGCCCCGGACGGCACTGTCTTCTACGTCGGCAAGGCGGCCTGCCCGACCGGCCCGATCGCGGACTGGAACGACCCGAACGTCGGTAAGGGCTGCGGCACCATCCACTCCTGGGACCCCCGGACGAAGCAGGTGAAGCTGCTCACCACCCTGGAGGTGATGGGCAACCGGGGCAGCGGCTCCGAGTTGGTGAAGAACGAGGAGGGCCTGCTCGGCATCGTGCCCGACCCGAAGTTCGCCGACAACGGCTGGCTCTACGTCTACTGGATGCCGCACGAGTCGATCGACCGGGTGCAGCGGGTCGGGCAGCGCACCGTCTCCCGGTTCACCTACGACCGCGAGGCGCAGACCATCGACCAGGCCACCCGCAAGGACCTGCTGAAGTTCCCGGTGCAGATCCACAGCTGCTGCCACGCCGGTGGCGGCATGGCGTTCGACGCCAAGGGCAACCTCTACGTCGGCTCCGGCGACAACAACTCCTCCGAGGGGTCGCAGGGCTACTCCGGCAACAACTGGACCCAGGAGTACCAGGGCATCTCCTTCCAGGACGCCCGCCGTACCTCGGGTAACACGAACGACCTCGCCGGCAAGATCATCCGGATCCACCCGGAGGCGGACGGCACGTACACCATTCCCGAGGGGAACCTCTTCCCGCCGGGCACCGAGAAGACCCGTCCGGAGATCTACGTGATGGGCGTGCGCAACATCGCCCGACTCCAGGTCGACCCGGAGCACCAGTGGCTGACCGCCGGCTGGGTCGGCCCGGACGCCGCCTCGCCCAGCCCCACTCTCGGCCCGGCCAAGTACGAGACGGCCACCATCATCACCTCGGCCGGTAACCAGGGCTGGCCGTACTGCATGGGCAACCGGCAGCCGTACCGGGATCGCAGCAGCACCGACGCGAGCGTGCTCACCGGCTGGTACGACTGCGCCAACCTGAAGAACGAGTCCCCGCGCAACACCGGGCTGGTGGACATCCCGGCGGCCCGGGACAACATGATCTGGTATTCGCCGGACGGCGGCGGCCCGGTCTTCCCCAAGCGCACCGACGGCAGCGGCCTGCCCACCTACGTCGCGGCCGACGCCACCTACACGCAGCCGTACCTGCGCGGCGGCGGGCAGGCCATCATGTCCGGTCCCACCTACCACCGCGACCGGGTCGACCCGAACAGCACGGTGGCGTGGCCGGCGTACTGGGACGAGAAATGGTTCATCGGCGACCAGTCGAACGCCGCCAACCGGGTCGCGGTCACCGTCGACCCGGCCGGGGTGCCGACGGCGACCCCGCCGGTCTACGCCGAGACGCTGCGCGCCATCATCCCCAGCGGTAACGGCGACACCCGGCTGCAGAGCTGGATGGACGCCAAGTTCGGTCCGGACGGCGCGCTCTACCTGCTCGACTACGGCGGCGGGTTCTTCAGCCTGCATTCCAACCAGAAGCTCATCCGGATCACCTACACCGGCGGTGCGCCCACCCCGGCACCCGCGGCGAACTCCGTGGCGGTACAGAACAAGCCACTGACCATCGCCTTCGACGGCGCGCGTTCCGGCGGCGTCGGCCACCGGTGGGAGTTCGGCGACGGCGCCACGTCGACCGAGGCGAACCCCCGGCACACGTACGCCAAGGTCGGCACCTACACCGCGAAACTCACAGTCACGTACGCCGACGGTGAGAAGGCGACGGTGCAGACGACTGTCACTGTGGGCTGCGCGGTGCCGGACGACCGGCCGAACGTGTGGCTCGGCGACACGGACACCGGGGTGCCCAGCCGCACTGTCGGGCAGGGCTGCACTGTCAACGACCTGATCGACGACGAGAGCGCCTGGGCCGACCACGACAGCTTCGTCCGGCACGTGACCGGGGTGACCCGCGCGCTCCAGGACGACGGTCTGCTCAACGCCCGTGAGAGCGGCACCCTGACCCGGCTGGCCGCCGCGTCCGAGATCGGGCGCACCGGCCACACCGGGTACGAGCCGCTCTTCGACGGCACCGCCGAGTCACTGCTCGGCTGGCAACAGGCACCCACGGGATCCTTCAGCATCCAGTCGGACGGTGCACTGCGTTCGAGCGGCGGGCTGGGCATGCTCTGGCACACCAAGGAACTCGGCGACTTCTCGCTGCGGCTCCAGTTCAAGGACATCGCCCCCGGTACCGGGCGGGCCAACACGGGCGTCTTCATCCGGTTCCCGGACCTGCGAACCCCCCTTGAGCAGCGCCCGCCGGACAGTTGC
Source organism: Micromonospora sp. NPDC049044 (assembly GCF_040649215.1). Taxonomy (NCBI): domain Bacteria; kingdom Bacillati; phylum Actinomycetota; class Actinomycetes; order Micromonosporales; family Micromonosporaceae; genus Micromonospora; species Micromonospora sp. NPDC049044. The sequence continues at coordinate 17,935 of NZ_JBEZFA010000068.1, forward strand.
GGCACCGTCGGGTCGGCCCGGACCTCGACGGCCTGGATGGCGATCTACTGCGGACACGAGATCCAGATCTACGACGGTGACACCGGTGAGCCGCAGAAGACCGGCTCGGTCTACAACTTCGACCCGGTGCCGCTCGCCCAGGCCCGCATCACCCCGAAGAACGAGTGGAACGACTACGAGATCCGCGTGGTCGGCCAGCACTACACGATGATTCGCAACGGCGTGGTGATCAACGAGTTCGACAACACGCCGGGCAAGCAGTCCTCCCGTGCCGGCGATCCGCCGACCGACCTGCGGCAGTTCCTGCGCGGCTTCATCGGTCTGCAGAACCACGGTGACAACGACCTGGCCGAGTTCCGCAACATCCGCGTGCGGGAACTCTAGGAGAAACGATGACCCGACGACTCACGGCCGCGCTATCGGCGCTGCTGCTCACGGTGATCCCGTTGGCCGCGACGCCCGCCTCCGCCGCCCCACGCGTCGCCGCGGACCAGGTGTTGACCTGGACCGCGGACGACAACACCACCCGCTACAAGTCCGCCCCCACCCAGGCGGTGGCCGGCGCCGCCACGATCATCTGGGAGAACAGCGCGGCCACCGGCAACACCACCGGGATGCCGCACACGCTCACCTTCGACACCAGCAGCGAGGGCTACAACCACGACGTCACGATCAACATCCTGGCCAACCCGTTCGACGCCACCGACGGCCGGCACCAGGTGAGCGTCAACCTGACCCCGGGCCGGTACCGCTACTTCTGCTCGATCCCGGGCCACAGCCAGATGGTCGGCGAACTGGTGGTCACCGACGGGGGAGGGGGCGGCGACACCACGGCGCCGACGGTCGACGCCGCCGTCTCGGGCGACCGTGACGGCGACGGCAACTACCTCGGTGCGGCCACTGTGACAGTGACCGCCACCGACGCCGACTCCGGCGTGCAGAGCGTCGAGTACCAGGTCGACGACACCGGCTTCGAGCCGTACACCGAGCCGGTGCGGGTGACCGCGGTCGGCGACCACTCGGTGCAGTTCCGGGCCACCGACCAGGCCGGCAACACCAGCGCGGTCGGGTCGGTGTCGTTCCGGATCGTCGAGCCGGGGGAACAGGACACCACCGCGCCGGAGGTCACTGCCGTGCTGGCCGGCGACCGCGACGGTGACGGCAACTTCGTCGGTACGGCCACCGCCACGCTGACCGCCACCGACGCCGGATCCGGGGTCGCCACCATCGAGTACGCGCTGGACGGGGCAGCCTTCGCCGCGTACACGAACCCGATCGCCGTGACCACTGTGGGCATGCACATGCTGCACTACCGGGCCACCGACGTCGCCGGGAACACCTCGGCCGAGCAGATGGCCCACTTCACAGTCGTCGAGCCGCAGGCCGAGGACACCACCCCACCCACTGTCGCCGCCACGGTGGCGGGTGACCGGAACGACGACGGCGCGTACGTCGGCGGCGCGACGGTCACCGTCACCGCCACCGATGACGGCTCGGGTGTGGCGTCGATCGAGTACGCGCTCGACGCCGGGGCCTGGACCGCGTACTCCGCTCCGGTCACCGTTCGCGCCACCGGAGCGCACACAGTGCGCTTCCGGGCGACCGACACCGCGGGAAACTCGGCGGCCGAGCAGGCCACCACGTTCACAGTGGTGGCCGACGGCACCGACGCCTGCCCCGAGTCCGACACCCGGGCGACGGTGGTGATCGACGGTGACGACACAGGTGTTCGCAACGTCGACACCGGCGACGGCTGCACCATCAACGATCTGATCGACGAACACGCCGACTACCCCGACCACGCCGTCTTCGTCCGGCACGTCGAGGCGGTCACCCTCGCGTTGGTGACCGGCGGCACGCTCGACCGGCGGCAGCAGGGCGCCATCGTCCGGGCCGCGGCCCGATCGGACGTCGGCGCATGAGTCCTCGAACCTTCTCGACAGGGAGTACCACGATGCCCGGACGTACCGTCGCCAAGCTGGCCACCGTGACCGCCGTCATCGCCGCCTCGGTGCTGACCGTGGCGCCCACCGCCCACGCCGACCTGGTCACCCACTGCATCGGCACCGGCGGCGCGGTGACCGTGCCCAACGACCTGCTCGTGCCGGCCGGCGAGTCCTGCGCCCTCACCGGCACCACGATCACCGGCAACGTCACAGTCGCGGCCGGCGCCAACCTGGTGGTTGCCGGTGGCCGGGTCAGCGGTGAGGTACGCGTCGCCGCGGACGGCTACCTCGACGCCACCGAGACGACGATCGACGGTCAGGTGGTGCTGGCCGCCGGTGGCTACGGCGTCTTCTTCAAGGACGCCAGCAGCGGCAACGTGACGGTGCGGCCGAAGGGCACCGCGACGATCGACAGTTTCCTGTTCGTGGAGGAGTCGACGATCGCCGGGAGCGTCACCGTCGGCGCCGGCGAGGTCCGGCTCGACCGGGGCACCCAGGTGCTACGCAACCTCAGCAGCACCGGCACCTACTACACCGACCTGCACGACTCGTTCGTCGACGGCACCCTGTCGGTGCTCAACAGCGCCACCGGCAGCGTGGTGTGCGGCAGCGCGGTGCGCGGCAAGGCCACCTTCGCCGGCAACCTGGGTGGGGTGCAGGTCGGCCCGAACGGTGGGCTCGACAGTTGCGCCTCCGGTGGTTACTGGGGCGCGGACGTCAGCATCACCAACACCACAGGTGGGGTCACCGTGGACGACAACATCATCAACGGCCAGTTGACGGTGACGGGCAACGACCCGGCCGCCCAGGTGGCCGCGAACAACCGGATCCGTGGCGGCGTGACCGGCGATCAGGCGGCGGCGACCACCAACCGGGCCGCGCGGCTGGCCGCTCCGGTCCGGGAGGACGCCGGCGACCAGCGGGCCGAGGTCCGCCGTACCTCGGCGGTGCAGGAGGCCACCGCGGCCGGCGCGGCCCGGCTCTGACCGATCGACGCGGCGGTGGCCGGTCACCGTTGGGGTGGCCGGCCACCGCCGTCGGTAGTGCAGTTCGCGGAGGATGGCGTTGCGGCTCAGGGTGGCGCTGCGCGCCGCCACACCTGGCACCCCCGCGGGCGCGGCACGGGGCGGCGTCTCCCGCGAAGCACATCACCGTCGACACGGTCACCCACAAGGGCGCACTCGTCGCCGCGGTGGGCGTACCCGCAGTCCAGTCACCCGGCCGGAGTCGCGCTGGCCGAGGTGGTGTGGGGCTGCTGTGGAGCTGAATCGGCTGCGACATCGGACCGACCCGGCGTCGGCGGCTCCGCGTCGACGCCCCCACCGCCACACGACGGCGACCGACCACCTCGCGGGCTCTCGCCCGATTCGTTTACGACATCAGCTCCACAGGCACCGCCGGACATGCGGCCCCCTGATCCGGGTTGCCGTCTGCCCCGGCGGCCAGCGAATTCCTGAGCCTGGTGCGCAAGTAGGTCGTTGCGCGAGGGTGGTGCCGTCGAGGCGGGCAGCATCGTCGCCCCTACCGACCGGCCAGGGCGACGCGTACGACCAGCGCCACTAGCCGGACAGCGCGCGGGTCAACCCCCGGAGTCCCGGGCATCCGCTCGACTTCGGCAGGTCCGGATTGTTCCGCCCGTGCACCATCGTCTGATGTGGCCTTCTTAGGAAGATCTAGGACTCCATCAGACATAGGACTTCGTCCTGCGTCTATGTTCGATGCGTCGTGCGGCTTGTTGGCGTGGGCACGGGGGAGGTTCGGCGCGATGGCTGAGTTTCCGGCGCATTTGTTCAGGATGGATGGTGATCCGTCGGCGGTTCGGTCGTCGGCGGGTCGGTGGCAGGGGTTTGGTGCGGCGGCGACGCAGGCGGCGGCACAGATTACGGGTTTGGATACGAGTCAGTTCGTGGGTCCGGAGGCGGATCTGTTCCGGGAGGGGCTGAATGCCCAGATGCCGGGGCATTTGCGGGTGACGGGTGATGCGTTTGGTCGGGTGTCGGCGGGGTTGGTGGCGTTCGCGGGTTCGTTGTCGTCGTTGCAGGATCGGATGCGTCCGGTGGCGCAGCGTGCGCCGGGGTTGTGGGCGGCCCTACAGGCCGCGCGGGGGCGCTCGGATCGGGCGAAGCAGGCGGATGAGCGGCATGAGCGGGAGGTCGCCGACCGGCCGCCGGAGCAGGCTGCTTCCGCGGAGCCGGACACGTATCGGTCGGATGCGGGGGCGGCGGGTGCGGCGTTGTCGCAGGCGCAGCGGGACTGGGACGAGTGCGTGGCCCAGGCGGG
>NZ_JBEZFA010000069.1:0-21711 GCF_040649215.1 Micromonospora sp. NPDC049044
AGAAGGGTGTTGATGTCTGTCGTCACAAACGGATCATCAACACCCTTCGCTGCGTCCGCAGCCCCGCCCTGACTTAGGACTTACTCGTCTAGGGCCAGTGCGGGACAGCAGTTCGTCTAGGTTCTTCTGTCCTGCCCTGTCATCAGTGCGAGACACCAGCACACGACATGTGATCGTTGCCTTGTCATATCCGCCAAATGACTGGTTCGGATCGATGTCAACTTCCATAGGGAAGAAGCACGGCACGTTGACTGAATCGGGGACGTAGCCGTAACAGACGATGCCAGGGATGGTGTCAACAGCGTTAGCTAGCTCTCGTCTTACCTCTGAGACGTTCATGACCATCACCCAAATCCTGGTGACATGAACGGCCAGATAAGCGCTTCAACGTCAGGGTCAATCTTGCCTAGGCGGATCGCTCCCCATTCGGAGTTACCAGCCACGCCCTGAGGTGAGTCCTTACGCATATACAGCCTGTTGGCCTGAATCAGCGTTGCTCGCTCGATCTCCTCAGGAACAGCAGGGAATCCGAATCGGGCAGTAACCCTCACTCGCCTACCGTCTGCCCAATTGCTAGGCGTACACAGTCGACTGATTGGCCTGCCACGCTCTAGAGCGTTCTCAGGTCCCGTTTCGTAGCCGGTCAGTGTCGACCAGGACGAACCATTGCCTACCTCGACTACCAGGCCGCTAGTGCTGCCGATGTCGTCCACCAGCAGCCATACGCCGTCACGGTCGGCGTAGGTACGGCCAACAGTGGAGTAGGTACGGCTGGTGATGGTTTCCGCTAGGGCAAAGCCACCAGGGTCTTTGCTGCACAGCCGGTCAATCTGACGAGAGGTAGCCAGCACCGTAGCCGCCAGGATTTCGTCTCGCGTGTCGTCATCGTCTGGAATAGAGCGAAACTCCTTGAATAGCTCAAGGCTCGCGTAGGTAATTGAAGACATAGCTGACTACCTCCCCTCTAATTACGTAGTGGTCTTGCGTGCTGCGGTTGCTGTCTGCTTGCGAGGATTGGTAACGGTACGGCCTTCAGGCTTGCCGTTCTTTTTCATCTCGTGAGCACGAATGGCAGCGTTGACTTCCTTGACACGCTCATCAAGGCCACGAACTTCATAGCCTCTGCGCTCTTCCTCAAGAGCAGCAATCCACGAATCCTTTTGCTCGGTCATAAGAAACTCCTTGTTTCGAATCGATGAGGTCTGCTCTCTTGCGAAGATTGCAGACCAGATGAGCCAGACGAAGATTCGACAGCTCATTGGTTCCACCCCTGGCTAGCGGAGTGAAGTGGTCAATCGAGGCGTACAGCGGATCAGGATGAGCAGTACGCAAATCCAGAGGATCGCTGCATAGGTAGCAGTCCAATCCGTCACGCGCTGCTAGCTGTGAGCGAAGCACTAGAGGAGCTTCACGCCTGGTGAAGCCTGCTCTCATCAGCATCTTGCGTGTGCCCTGGTGGGCTGCGCTGTTGCAAGTCTCAGAGCAAAACCTTGCATCTGCCCTCATTGACTTAGGCATCTCGACAGAACACCAGACACAGCGCCTCTGAGGCTTACTGTTCATCCGCAGAGAAGCCTTCTCAGCATCCCTGAAAGCGTCTTTGCACTTCCTAGCGCAGTAGACCTTGCGTCGATTCTTAGTAGTAAATGGTGTGCCGCAGTGTCGACACTGTCCGCTTAACTGCTCAAGCTCCCCGTTGTACCTGGCTCGCTGATAGGCATTCCAGCAGGGCTGGCAGTAGTTGGCATGAGTAAAGTCCTGCTCAAAGGAATTCGTCCCGCAGGCGCTACAAATCTTCATTAGAGAACTCCCGGGTTAATGGGAGGGCTGTTGCCGGGAGACAACAGCCCTCCCCAAGCTCCTGTTAGCTAGACAGGAACGTCAGAAAATCAGCCCTAGAAGCTAGGGGTGATAAGGCCGGTGCCACCGATCTTCGCTACACCATTGGTGTAACGGCGGAAGCTGTAGGCAAAGTAGCCGTACATAACCAGCAGGACACCCAGACTTGCCGCAGCAGTCTGCTCAGCGCGGATGAACACTGGCGCGTTAGGGTCTTCCCACAGGTGGCACTCATCAGCCGCAACAACGTAGATCTCATCCTCATTGGTGCCAGCACCCAGGTTGGTAGCGATGTTGTTGTCAACAATCACGAGGTTTCCGTTAGGCAGAATGCCACGTACACCACTGTTGTAACCGCCACCGTTGTTCACACCAATAGCCTGAGTAGGAACGCCAGGCTGAGTGATCATCGGCCACGCGTTCGATAGCTGAGACTGGAACCAGTTCCAACGGCGAGTGTGCATAACGATATGGCTAGGAGTTGCCTGAGCCATAAGAGCGATTTCAACAGCCGAGTTGGCTGCCAGCATCTTCGGATACAGCTCAGCCGCCGTAGGAGAAGCGTCCGTGTAGGCAACAGCCTGAGCAACAGCAGACAGACCAGTGGTTGCCTGGTTAATCAAAGTGTTGTCAAGAGTGGTTGCGTAAGCGCGGAACAGGTCGTTCATCACGATCTCTTCACTGCCGCTACCACGCTCGATTGCCTGACGGGAAAGAATCTGCTGACCAGCCGCAGTCTGCACATTCTCAGTCAAGAGAGTGTCATCCATGTCAGTGTTCGACACGGCTGCATTCTCCGAGCCCTGAAGAGCAACAGACGTACCAGTAGTGATACGGCTGATGTTCACGCTCGTGCCAGTAGGCGGCAGGTCGTGCTTGTTGCAGATATCAGCGAATGGACGCAGAGCCCTTACGGCTGGCGCGTACATGTCAGTCAAGTACTGAGGAACAACCAGACCCGAGAAGTTGCCAGTGTTACCGGCACGCTCTAGGTACTGGCCGCGCTCTACGCGCTCTTCCTGCATGTGGCGGTTAAGCCGATGCTCTGCCTCAAGGTCCCTGAAAAGGAAGCGCTTAGCAACGTCACGCGCGAACTGAGAGCCCTTGCGGTCTGTGTCCTTGCGGTAGGTACGCTCTTCGGTTCCTACACGGGCTACACGGTCGTAGGCAGGCTTAGCAGCACCAGTAGCACTACGCTCGCCATAGGCCTTCTCGTTGGCCTCCTGGTCAGCCGCAGCGGCACGAGCAGTCTCAAGCTTGAACTTGATTCCGTCGAGATCCTTCTTAGCGCTCTCACGCTTGGCCTCTAGCTCACGTACCTGCTTGTCCTCATCGGCAGTCAGGTTTGCACGAGCCTCAGCCTTAGCCTTGTCGAGAACGTGCATGATTTCGGTATTGGCGCGCTCACGGTCGCGCTCTGCCATCTTTAGCTCAACCTCTAGCGAGGTGATTAGTTCAGTTACAGTAGACATTTTTGTCTTCACTTTCGGTGAAAGGGATATGGAAAACCCTTCCGCCACGCTTCTGCGTCACTACCGGTCTGACTGCCGGCATGATCCGTAAAGCTGCTCCTAAGGTCTGATTGCCAAATTGAGCTAGCGGGTTATCGGGTCAGTGCTGATTGCTAGTCGTCCAGTCGTAGCATGGTTTCGACTAGCGAAATACTGCGACCAGTAGGCGCAGAAGTAGTAGGAACATCGGCCACACCACGTAGCCGAGAATTAAGACGCTCAACAGCCGCACGTGCGGCACCAAGCGGAAGATGCTCTAGGTCCGACATGATCTCTCGGGACCTGGCAGCAATAGACGTGTGAGGGTTAGCGCCGTAGTTGACTGCGGACACGTCACCTCTGTGAAGGTCAACCTGAGTAATGCGGAACTCCGAATAGTCATCGCTCCACTCACCATCCTCAACCAGGAAGGCGAAACTCATCTGATCGATGTTGCGATCCTCAACCGCTAGAACCAGATCCTTAACGTCCTGGCGCTCAGGGTTGAGCAGAGCTACCGAACGCAGACCCAGAGCGTCTACAGACAACTCAAGTGTCTTGTTGGTTGTCCGAGCCATGGTCACGCCTCTGTGGTTCACCAGGAACGCGACATCAGGATCAGCGGCTAGCGTCTTGTCGAACGCTCGGGAATCAATAACCTCGTTGTAGCCACCGAACATGTCCCAGATCTCATACGGCTTCTCGACTACAGAGGCGTAGCCGTCTAGCTGATAGAAGCTCTTGCCGTCACGCTCGATGAGGTTGGCGCGTAGCTGCTTGGCATCAAAGCCCAGTGAACGAGCTACACCACCAGGCGCAGCGTTCGCACCAGAACGTGTGCCCTGTGCTCCCAGAGCAGCCGCCCTGAGGTTTGCTGCCTCACGGTGTGCTGTAGAGATAGTCATGACGTAGCCGCCTTTTGTTCAGGAGTGCGATTCGGCGCACCAAACAGCCGATCGAATTCGGCTAGCTGAGAATCGGTATACGGAGGAAGGTTGTCCTGTTCCCTAGATTCACTAGGAGTCAGTTGCCGTGAACGGATCTTGATTTCGTTCATCTCGGCGCGTGTCTTTGGGTCCATCCGCAGCAGAGCGTCTGAATTCAACTTGACGTACTGCGGTGAAGGAGTCAGCTTGGTCAGCTTGTTCTCACGGCGGATGATTGCTGGCCCGAGATTCATGATGAGGAACTGAAGGTTCCGCTGTGTGATGCTCGCGTAGGTAACACTGCTGCCACCAACAGCGGCATCAATCAGGTCACTCGGGCAACCAAAGAAGCGGGCAATATCGGTTAGCCCGTACCGCTTGGCCTCAAGCCATTGAGTCTGGCTGTCTACCGCCTGAATCGGGTGATACTCCCAATCATTACCGTGAACAAAGACATCACCGGAATCAACGCTGGCCTTGAACTTGGCCTTAGCCTTGCCCGCTACCTCATCGTTAATTGTGGTCTTGGTGTGCTTGAGGATGGCTGCTGGAATCGCGCCACCGTCAAACCAGTTGGTTGCGTAGTCCTGAATCGACAGGTACTCACCGATGGAGAAAGCCGCGTACTGGATTGGTGATAGTCCGTACGGCAGACCAGCTACCGTGTACTGCTTCTCATGCCAGATGTCGGCAGGATCGAACGTCTCACTGCCAACCCGATAGCTAAGCTGTCCGCTCCTGTAGACGACTGTCACGTCTTGCAGCGGTAGCAGCTCGATACGGCTTGGCAGGCCTCTGCCGTTCCGCTCAGTGATCAGGCCAAAGGCGTTACCAGCCCGGTCTAGGTCAACCTGAGTTGAGTAAAGCCATTCCTGCATATCGCAGTTGTCTCCACCAGGGTTGATCAGCACAGGAGGCTTAGAGACTTCCAACTGCTGACCGTTGACCCTGCGGAAGACATCCACGGGCATTGTCGAGATCAGGTCTGCTCGTAGCCTCAGGCATGCCCAGACTGCCGAGTGACGTAGGGCTGAGTCGTCAGTGACAAGCACCCTGCCCTGTCGGGTTGAGCCAGAACGAGGCGGAATCAAATCCTGCGCTTGCTGGCTGATGTTGGCGTGACGCTCCTGTCTTGTGAAGACATCACGAACTCTTTGAGTGAAACTAGGCACGGCGACCCTCCTAACCAAATGAATCCATTAGGTCGTAGTCGCCACTGCCGACCGAATCTTTACGTGTCACATAGGCCCAACGGGCAACAACCCCTGCGGTAAGCGGGCTGGTATCAACATCTGAACGGGCACGATCGAAAACCCAAATACCGCTTTGTGTCATCCGTGTGTGAGCACCAGCAACCGCTAGGTCAAGAGGAGCGAATTTCCTGTGATGGAATGTCTTGTCCTCTACGGCGGTGACAAACTGAGAGCAGCCGGCTAGATAGTCAGCGCCAGTCATTACCGCCAGGTCACCAAACTCAGGCTCGTCAGCGTCCTCAGGGATCGTGATCCCTGACGGCGCGAACTTGAAAGCTGCTGCCTTCAACGGAGACTGAGGATCAATGCCGATGGCAATCAGTTCAGGATTCTCCGCACCTGCATACTTTTCCTTCAGCTCAGCTAGGTAGGCAGGCACCCAATCGACACCAGGATCAGTGCGGATAATTTCAAGATGCTCCTTGCCGTCCTTACGCACTCCGTAGAGAGCCACAGCAGCATGAACCTTGTTCTTCACCTGCCAGGCGCAAGCGCCAATAGCGAACTTTGATCCGTCCGCCGGCTGTGACTCAGGATCAGCAATCGCCTCCCAAGCCTCTGTGCTGATGAGGTTGTTACTCTGCTTCAGCGGCCAGCGTCCTAGACGCTCACGAGCGAACGATTCAACCTTCTTGTTCTTCGTAGCCTTTGCTCGCTCCTTGCGGATGGTCGACTCACGGATATGAAGGTTCATCGCAGGATTGGCCTGCGCCCAAGCTTCCCTATCGTCTAGAACATCCTCAAGGGACTTGTTCGGGTCAACGCTCCACTCCATCCAGCAAACGTCTTCATCATTAGCTAGGCCACGCTCACGGATGTTGCTGTAAGGCTCACCGCTACTTGTGTCTAGAGGAGGAGTCGACAGGTACCAGGTCTGCGGATTACGGCTACCCGACAGAGCGAAGCTAAGCGCTGCCTCGTCAACCTCTGTGAGGTCGTAGGCCTCGTCATGGATCAGCTTGTCAATCGAGTCACCACGCGCGTTCTTCCCTCGCGCAGCCATCTCAAGGAAGGCACCAGACTCCAACCTGATGAACTCACCGCCATTTTCCTTGGAAAGCCACGTCTTCCCAGGAAGCAGAAGCTTTTGCAGACCGGGATTATCCCGTTCCTCTTCCTCAGCCTTTACCCACTTCTCAATGATGTTGGCTACGCGGAAGAAGATCTTTTCTGCGTTAGGCTTCTTCTTCTGAGCAGTTAAGATGATCCGTTCATCGAACAGGAAAAGGCCAGCGAGGATTAGCACGTCAATGATGTATGACTTGCCGTTCTGACGAGGAACCATGAGCCCTACGTCTGAGGCTGCCCATACGTTCAGGTCAGGATTTTGAGGATCAGCAACCTCCCGCAGACCGTTCCGGATTGCGTACTTCTGCCAGTCGTAAAGGCCAATCCCGAGGTCTGCGGCGAACTCAATAGCGTCTTCACCAGCGCCAGTTTCACCCGGCGGGAAGTTGCCTACTCTTGGCTCTTGCTTCCCTCTTAGCACGGAGGACATCGACACGGGACGCCTCCTTTACTTGAGGGTTGACCTGTTGCAGCTTCGCCAGGACTTCTGTGAGCTGCTTTGAGATGGACGCTGCTTCCCTGTGTTCAGCGACAGTCAGACGTGCCGCCAGGTGATCCCTGAGAGCTTCTAACTTCTCTACGTAGGTGCCTGCCTGCATGATTTCCACAAAGTCACGCTCTGTTGGTTCCTGCTCTTCCATGGCTGGCACCTCCTCGGGGAAATAAAAAATGACTTGGCATGGGGTGATCTAAGGTGCCGATTCTTAAAAAATCTTGGACAGTCGAGACTTGATGTCGGCAAGTGTGATGACCAGCCAGGTAAGGGCAGCATCTAGGAACGCCAGAGGATTGCTAGGCATAGTGGTCACCACTTCCTTGATGTGTTCAGAGGAGTAGGGACCGGGCCGTTGCCTCTGCTTGAGTTGCATTTCTTTCCACACGTAGGGCAGCCCTTCACTCCGTGAGCAGGACGCTTGTTGTGTGGGTCGCCTCTGTCTTGGTCCGGCTTCACAGAGACAGGGATGAGGTAGTCAGCAGTAGTAGCGCCATCGTGTTCACAGATGTGGCAGATGTACTGGTAATACTCAAGGCAGATCCGCTTGGCTTCCAGGTACGGACCTGAGTGCATCCAGTAGTAATGCTTCCTGTCAGCCATAGCGTTACCTCACTTGGTCCCTCATCACCCTTGCGAACATCAGAGTCTTCTCCTCGGCAGACATAGGGCTTTAGCGTCTGATGAGTCTCAGCAAACGTTCCCACTCAAGGCGATCAACCTCAGCGTCTTCTAATTCTTTCTCAATGAAGTTCTGCGCCTTTAGTAGAGCTGCTGCCTTGTTGGCATGTTCTGCGGTGAAGGTGACGCGCTTACCGTCTTCCTCAATCCACATGGTTACTTCAGCCATCGGTCTGCTCCTCATCGTTAACGTCTAGCTCAAGGTCAAACCAAGGAAGCCCACGCTCAGACCAATTCTGGTTGTATTCGTCAGTAAGGTCTGTCTCTTCACCGTTAACCACATGGACTACCCGAGTGAAACGCATCTCCAAAGCCTCTTCATCGAAATAGCCCGCGTAGGTGTACGTAAACTCTTTACGGTCGCTCTCTTCCATTGTCTTGCTCTCCTCTGATTTTGGTGAAATGAGGGAGGCGCATCAGAGGTAATGCGCCTCTACCTCAAGCTCCCACCATTCCAACCTGACACCGCCTTTATGTGCGCGTGTCCGTCTCTGACATTCCATCTTGCTCGTAATGCGCCCCACAAAACGTGAGGCGGTTCTATGCAACCCTCACGGTTACCTTGCCTTGCCATTCTCTGCCCGTAGGCAGCTTGTCTCCCTTTGAGAGATTGCAGTTTGCGCAAGCCCTCACCAAGTTCCACCAATGATCCGTACCGCCTTTAGCTAGCGGCATGTAGTGGTCCATGTGCATCTCGTCTTTACGTTCGCCGCAGTAGTAGCAAGGGTCATTCTTGATTGCCTTGCGGTACTCAGCGCTCAGGAGCTTGTCTTGCTCATCCATCGCGACATCAACAAGGTGTCTGCGTCTGGCAGCAGCAGCGGCGTACTTTTCTTTGTTCTCGTGATAGTAGCGGCGGGCATTAGCACGACTTGTACCGCGCTTGCTCTCCCGCACAGCTACACAGCAGTCATAACAGCGGCAGCCCATGAACCTGTATGCAGGCCACCCAAATTCGGCGTACTCACTAACGTGAGGCATCTTGCCAATTCTGTCTATGTAATCCAAAGCCTCAATGTCCATAACTTTCCCCTAATGCAGTAGAGGAAAGGGGAAGCTGCATCTTCCCCCTCCAAACTGTATTTACTGTCCCAATGACGTTTTTCAGCGTTGATTCAGCCCGTTTGTGATCAAGGTCATAAATGGGTTAGTTCAGGAAGCAGCCGATCTCTTATGCGTAAGCGCATTACGTCTAAGAGGAGCATTGAATGAAGAACTGCAATTGGGCTGACTCTACGCACGCTGACTATCGCTCAGACCTGGTGCAGGTCATTGAGACAGTGCGTGAATACATCTTTTGGAAGGCCAACAAGGATTGGAATCTAGGCCTTGAGGCTGACGAGATTGAGAATGAGCTGTACGCCTTTATGTTCTCTCGTCCAAGCCTGATCACTGCCAAGCTCTCTACTGTTGGTGGGACGCTTAACCAGCACGCTAAAGACTGGTGCATGAAGCTGCGTCGGCAGGAAGGCGCTCTAATGCTTGGCAGTGAGGCGCTAGGCGAGATTCTGAGAGAATGGCACAGCATGCCCGCATACATCTGGGATGTGGTCTACGGCGAGACGTTCAGCAACGCTGCTGGTGGCCGCTACCTGGCTCTGCTTGAGCAGGTCTACCGAGACAGCAGGGACATGCTGGATATGACGCCTGAAGAGCTTCTAGACCCCATTGCCACCATGAGGAAGCTCCTGCCTGCTGCGGACAGGAAAGCTCTCACACGTGCCCTACAGCGGCTTACAGAGGTACTAGGGGACGTGATGTGCGCTCGCCCGGAGAGCTTCGACGCTGTGAAGCACGACCAGGCGGCTACGGACTACCTGGCTGGTCTAGACGATGACGAGACGTTCATCGGTCACCAGGGCACCTACCGATGCGACAAGGGACACGAGATGACTGCCAGGCTCGCTGTGAAGCCTCCAAAGCGTCTGGGCATGCCTCGTGAGTACGGTTATCGCAACTGCTCTTGCGGTGACAAGGAGCTAGCTCTAGCCGCAGCGTGACCCATCATCTGACACAGGTAAACGGGATCTAGTAGGAATGCTCTTAAGGCTTCCTCAACTAGATCCCGATACTTTTCTGTCTGAATAGGCTCGATGTCTGCCTTAAACGCTCGTCGCTCTTCAGCACGCTTGCGTATGTACTCGTCCCTAGCGGCTAGGCAAGGGTCACAGCGACATTTCAGGTAGGAATACATGTGATAGGTGCCGTGTTCGGCTTTTGCTCGGATCTTCCGTACCCATCCAGTTTTAATCTTTCTACTCTCGCGGTATTCACGTCCGGCACGCCTACAATCGTCACACCGACAAGCGTGCTTGGTGTAGGCATACAGAGTGCCGTGAACAATAGGCTTGCGCATTCTTACTCTCCTATAATGGCGATCCTTTCGCCTCTACTTAACTCATCGGCACCAGGCCGTATCAAACTCGCTTACATGCTGATCAAACTACGGCCTGACTTGAGGAATTCCTCAACCCGAATGCTGGCCTCAAGCTCTTCACCGAGCATCTTGTCTCGATACTCTGACTTCATGGCTTCCTTGGCCTTACGGCGTAGGTTCTGATCCTTCTTCAATCCCTCAAATACGTCTGCGTAGCGCTCAGCGTTACGGATGAAGTCTGCTTCTTCCTCAGAGCCACGCATGACGTAGGAATTGCCGATGTAGTCCACACCAGTCAACAGCTTGACCGCTGACGGATGTCTGTTCTTCTCGCCTAGCTTCAGACCGACAAGGCCAGCCTCAGACAGCTTCACAAGAGAAGTCTTGGCAGCATCACGAGAAACCTTGATGCCGTACGCGTGGTTGAACCAGTAGACGACATCAAGCTGAGCAACGGGCAGGCCTGTCTTCTTACGGAAGTAGGCGAGGGTGCCTAGACACTCCACTAGAAGGCCACAGTTGCGCCGTACAGCCGCGTAACGGCTCTCAGGGAGTCTCTGCATGGACTCCTTAAGCCAGAGGCACAGAGGAGCGCTGAGGCTGTTGTTATATTCGGCAGCGAGCGTCAGGAGCCGTGAGAGATGCCTGTCTGCGTCTCTACGCTCAACACTGAAGCTCAGGATGTTCTTGAAGTAAGAGCGTGTCTCAGGGCTGATCGTGGCGTACTTGCCGACGTTGCCCATGCCAACTTCATAGTCATTGGGAGCGCTGAACCTTACTCGCTTCGCTGATAGTGCGAAGGTAGCCACCTGTAGATCTCGTGGCGTGAATTCAATTTGATTGCTCATGGTCTTTCCTAGCTCTGTAGTGGTATCAGGGTGAAAGTTGAGTTGCTTAACTTCAACCCTGTGCCCCTGGCTTTGGCTGGCCTGCTACTCACCAGGGGCGTTCCCACTACACTAGGAACGAAGTTGAATTATGTGCACTCGCCTTCCTCTCTATTGTATCGGCAGAATGATCTTGCAACCACCCACGTTATCAATTCTTAATTCTGCACAAGTGTTAGAGCTAATAAATGCGCTGAAGTGTCGTCGCCCAAGTACCTCTTACAGAGTAGGTAGATTCAACAGTAGTGAACCCCTCATATAGAGTATCTACCGCTAGGTACAGGAGCATAGAGGATTGTAATAGTGAACCCCTCATATAGAGTATCTACCGCTAGGTAGAGATACAGAGAAGGGAAGGCATAGGAGTGATACTGACTAGCAGTAGTCCTATACCTTCCCTACACACAAGATTAAAAAGGCGACCAGCCCTCAAGAGGCATGGTCACTGTGAGTCACTGATAAACCATCTCCTGAGCCTTGTTACCGGTCAGGCGCTTCTCAATGTCGTTAGACATGGTGATGAGCAGGGCTACAGGTGCAGCGTTAGGGATCATAAAAGCGCGCTTGTGCTTGCCCTTCATGGCCTTACCTCTGTCAGCCATCAGTTCTGCTGCTTGAATCTCGTCTTCAACCTTGCCGACGTAGGCGATTACCTCAGCATCAAGCAGGATCTTCCTACGGGCTATCACATCGGATGCTTCCCAAGCCTGGCGGTATGTGGTGCCTACCGGCACGTATTCCCAACTAGCCGGACGTGAGGGCATAGCCTCAAGCGCGTTCTTGCGGTCGATAAGCTTCCTGAGCCTGTCTAGGTAGCCCTGACGGTTGCCCTCATACAGGCCTAGGTCATGCTCTTCACGGATTCCACGGATAGCCTCGTCCACCCGCAGCAGCTCGTCTGAGTGGTCTTCACCAGGGATGAACTGCTTCTCATGAATCTCAAGATTCCCAAACTGCTTAAGCAGTGCGTTCTCAAGCAGCTCATCAAGCACAGCGGATTTCGTGCTAGGGGTACAGCCGGACTTGCAGTAGTAGTAGCCGTAAGACTTTCCGTCAGCCTGAGTCCACTCACGTAGGTAGTAGTTGGATTCGCAGACGATGCACTTGGCTACGCCTAGAAGCCGGTTAGCGTCTTTGCGCCGTGGCGCTGATGGCAACGAGCGGACTTCTAGAGCCTGTTGCAGCTTTGTCCATTCGGTCTGGCTGATGAGTGGCTCACCACGCATGACAGGGAGTCCAGCACCATCACGCAACACTTGACGGACACGCTTCCCGTTGTCGTCTTTGATGAAGTTGCCATCTTCATCCTTGGCAAAGAACTCAGTCTCACCGAGCAGATTGCGGGAACGCAGGATGTCATTGAACAAAGCCGACTGCTGCCACTGGATAGGCTTCTTGTTCCTGCCTAGGGCTGCTGCCTCTTTACCGTCCCTGACCCGAGCATGCTGCCTAGGCGTCAGGATGCCTCTAGCCGTGAAGTCACTACAGATAGCCTCTGCTGTCTCGCCAGCAGTCGCACGCCTGACAGCTTCCTTGACCACCTTCAAGGCTGCCGGATCATGCACGAGAATCCAGCCGTCACCCTTAGGGTTCTTAGTCTTCATGTATCCGTAAGGGATCGGGCCACCTCGGTAGCGGCCAGCAGACCGCAGGAAGTCAGATGTGTTCTTGTTCCTGTCAGAAATAGAGATCCACTCAAGTTCAGCCGCAAAGGCGAGGAACTGAAGAATGATGTTGTTGACCGGATCACGCCTACGGAAATCAAAGGTGAGAGCGCCACCACCGGGACCGGTGCAGAAGATGAGCAACTTCTTATGAGTGATAGCGAATTTGGCTAGGTCGTTCAGGTCCATCATGTTCCGGATGGCCCTGTCTAGCTTTGACCAGGCAATCGCGTCGTAAGACGTGATCAGCTCAGGGTCAGTCAGCCACGGACCGAGGGAAGGCCTGTCAAACGGCGATGTGGTGCCCGCTGACACGTCCATGTCCTCAGCCGTGTCCACGATGGTGCCGCCGTGCTCCTGGACTACAGGATCGATCGTGGCTCGCTGCACAGGGAACGAGGTGGACTCTTCACGCTCACGACTCAGCCGCAGTGCTCTCAGTACCCGCATGACCAGCATGGTAGCCTGTTTGACAGTTCGGTCGGTACGCGGTGGCGTAGCGGATGTCGGCGTGGATGCGCGGGTCGAGGTCGGTGAGCACCACGAACCCGGGCAGCGGACTCGCGGCGGAGGTAACCGTGGTGGGGGTGGGGTTCACCGGCGTCGCCTGCGACGCGTCCGGGGCGGGGTGGGGCTCCGGCCGCGTGCAGCCGCCGAGCAGCGCGGCGGTTGCGAGCACGACGACGATCCGGTGACCCACACCTCCTGTCTATCAGCCGGGCCGGCACCACGGGCCGGATGCGCTCGTTCCGGGTCGGCCCCGCTCGGTGCGTGGCCCGGTCAGCCCCCGATCAGGTGTGCGCGCAGAAAGACAAGCGCCGCCTCGTCGTCGTCGATCCCGCCGGCCTCGTGGCCGTTGTAACGCCACACCGACAACTCGGTCGGCCCGGCGTGCGCGTTGACAGCGGCGTAGACCGTCGACGGCGGGACGATCTCGTCCATCAACGCCACCGAGTACCGCGCCGGGCGGCGGCAGCGCCTGGCGAAGTTGACACCGTCGACGTACGACAGGGTGGTCAGCACCCGCTCCTCGGCGCCACGGTGGATGGCCAGGTAGTCGCGGATCTCCCGGTAGGGACGGGCGGCGGTGGTCACCACCGCACGCGGGATGTCGCAGAGGAACGGCACGAACGCGACCACCGCCCGCACCCCGGGTGCCAACGCACCGGCCGCGAGCGCCAGCCCGCCACCCTGGCTGTGCCCGAGCACCGCGACCCGGGTCGGATCGACGAGCGGCAGGGTCCGGACGGCGTCCACCGCCCGGACCGCGTCGGTGATCAGCCGCCGGTAGTAGTACGTCTTCGGATCGGTGATGCCCCGGGTGGTGACGCCGGGTGCCTCCGGGCCGGCCGCGCCGAGGTCCGGGGTGTCGCCCCGGCTCCAGCCCGAGCCCTGCCCCCGGGTGTCCATCTGCAGGTGCGCGAACCCGGCCGCGGCCCAGAGCAGGTTCTCCAACGGGTGCCCGCGCCCGCCGCCGTAGCCGGCGAACTGGACCACCGTCGGCAACGCCGTGGCCGCACCGCGGGGCACCCGCAGCCAGGCCCGCACGGTCTGGCCGGCGAAACCCGCGAAGGTCACGTCGAACACATCGATGCTGTTGAGCGCGGTCGCCACCGGCTCGGTCCGCACCGGCCAGCCGGCACGCCGGGCCTCCGCCAGGGTGTCGGCCCAGAAATCGTCGAAGTCCGCCGGTTCCCCTACAACGCCACGGTAGTCACGCAACTGTTCCTCAGGTAGATCGGTGTACATGCGCCCCCGGTCCGACGAGTTTCCGGAAAGGTTCCGTAATTTCGCCGAACGCTAGAACCGACCTGGCATGTCGTCAACCCCCGTCGGTGAGGCAAGATGACGCGTGGAACGGGCACACCGTTCCGGGATCCTCGGTTGACGACGTCTCGTGGTCGTTCTTCCGGCTCGGTGAAGGAGACGCGGGTGGGCGCGGACGACGGACGCAGGGTGACCATCACCGCGATCGCACGGGAAGCCGGCGTGTCGGTGCCGACCGTGTCACGGGTGCTCAACGGTCGCTCCGATGTCGCCCCGGACACCCGGGAGCGAGTCGAGGAGTTGCTGCGCCACCACGGCTACCGGCGACGCACCAGCCGCAGCGTGCGACGCGCCGGCCTGGTCGACCTGGTCTTCAACGACCTGGACAGCCCCTGGGCCGTGGAAATCATCAGGGGCGTGGAGGATGTCGGGCACGGCGCGGGGGTCGGCACTGTGGTCTCCGCGATCCACCGGCAGCCCACCGCGGCCCGGCAGTGGTTGCAGAACCTGCGTACCCGGGCCACCGACGGCGTCATCTTCGTGACCTCGCACCTGAGCCCGCCGCTGCACGCGCAACTGCGCCGTCTCAACGTGCCGGTGGTGGTCGTCGACCCGTCCGGGGTGCCGGCCATGGACGTCCCGACGATCGGTGCCACCAACTGGGCCGGCGGGCTCGCCGCGACCGAGCACCTGCTCGCGATCGGGCACCGGCGCATCGGCCTGGTGGCGGGGCCGACCCACCTGCTGTGCAGCCGGGCGCGGCTCGACGGTTACCGGGCCGGGCTGGAGGGCGCCGGGGTGCCGATGGACGACGCGTTGATCTACCCGGGCGACTTCTACCACGCCTCCGGGTTCGCCGGCGCGACAGCGCTGCTCGACCTCGCCGACCCGCCCACCGGCATCTTCGCCACGAGCGACCAGATGGCCTTCGGCGTCTACGAGGCCATCCGGCGCCGCGGGCTGCGGGTGCCGGACGACGTGAGCGTCGTCGGCTTCGACGACCTGCCGGAGGCCCGCTGGGCATCGCCACCGCTGACCACAGTGCGGCAGCCGTTGGTCGAGATGGGACGGTTGGCGGCACGGACCGTCCTGCGCCTGGCCCAGGGCGAAGGCATCGACTCGCCACGGGTGGAACTCGCCACCGAACTCGTCGTCCGCGACAGCACCGCCCCACCGTCCGGCTCGCCCGGCTCGTCGTGAGGCCGGACCTGGGTCGGTAACCGGTTGGACCAGTTCCGATCCACCTCCGAAACGTTTCGGATCCGGCGGGGTCGGACCCTGGCGGGCGCGGTGAGCGGCCGAGGGTCGCCCACCGCGCCGGGCGTTCAGTGGTGGTGCGGCGAGCGGATGGCCTTGCGGATGGTCACCGGCAGCGCCGGCGGGCCGTCGACGGGTGCCGGGTCCTCGGCGGTCGGTGCCACTCCCCCGGCGGCGATCCGGTCCAGGGTGGCCAGGCCGGCCGCGTCGACCTCCCCAAAGATCGTGTAGTTGGGGCGCAGCGCGGAGTTGGCGTAGACCAGGAAGAACTGGCTGCCGTTGGTGTCCGGTCCGGCGTTCGCCATCGCGAGGACGCCCCGGGCGTACACCCGGCGTTCCCCGGTCGGGTCGGTGGGCGCGGGCGGCAGGTCGGTGGGCAGTTCGTCGCGGTACTGGTAGCCCGGGCCGCCCTCGCCGGTGCCGGACGGGTCACCGCACTGCAGCACGCTCAGCGTCGGATACGTGGTGAGCCGGTGGCACGGGGTGCGGTCGTAGAAGCGCTTGCCGACCAGGTGCAGGAAGCTCTGTACGGTGCACGGCGCGGCGGCCCGGTCCAGTGTCAACCCGATCGGCCCGTGGTTGGTCGCCAGGGTCACCCGGACGCTGCCCCGCGCCGGGGTGCGCCGCGGGTCGGGCGGCAGCGGCACCGGTCGGGCCGCCGGCTCGTCGGGGGTCTCGGTGTACGCGCACGGGCCGTGGGTGGTGCGCGGCGCTCGGGTGGCGGCGTCAGCGGCGGTGGACGTCTCGGCCGAAGCGCCCCCGGGGGCGGCTGGCGCGGCGACCGCACTGGCGGACGCCCCGACGACGAGCGCCCCGGCGAGTGCGGTCACCCCCGCCAGTCGGGACAGGGCGCGCACCGGCCGGCGGGGTGCCGCCCCGTCGGGGCGCGGTTCGAGTTCACTCGACACTGTGATCCTCCTGGACTCGTGGTGCCAGAAAGACCGGAGTCTATGGACGTCGACGTTCGATGTCGATCCTTCAGGGCAGTCGACGGCGACGGCGCCACAGCAGCCCGCCCAACAGCGCCAGCACCCCCGCGCCACTCACCGCGGCCACCGACCACAACCACCCCGAGCCGGTACGCGCCGGCCCACTGGCCGCCGCCGGCCGGGGCGCACCCGGCGCGGCCAGCGCGGACGGCGCCGCCGACGGCGTGGCGGTCAACTCCCCCGCTTCGACAAGCCGGCCCACTGCGGCGTCCCGGGGCAGCGTGAAGCCCCAGTCGAGCAGGGCCGCCCCCTGTTCCCAGCCGCGCAACGGCGCCGATTCGGCACCCAACAGGGTGACCACCAGCCGCCGTCCACCGCGTTCGGCCGCACCCACGTAGGTGTGCCGGGCCAGGTCGGTGAAGCCGGTCTTGCCGCCGAGCGCCCCCGGGTACCGGTAGATGAGTTGGTTCTCGTTCTGGATCTGGAAGCCCTTCGTGTGCTGCGCCGCCTGGGTGGGGATCTCCGTCTGCTCGGTGAGCGCGTACCGGCGGAAGGTCGGCTCGGCGAAACAGGCCCTGGCGATCAGCGCCAGGTCGTACGCGCTGGTGAACTGCCCCTTGCCGTCCAGCCCCGACGGGGTGACCGCGTGGGTCTGGAGTGCGCCGAGGTGGTGCGCGTGCTCGTTCATGGCGCGTACGCCGGCGGCGCTGTCCGTGCCGCTGCCGAGTCGGGCCAGCGCGTTGGCGGCCTCGTTGCCGGAGTTGAGCAGCAGACCCAGCCAGATGGTCTCGATGGTGTAGCGACCGCCCGCGACCAGCCCCACGGCCGAGGAGCCGGGCTCGATGTTCATGTCGTCCTCGGTGACGGTGACCGTCTGCTTCGGGTCCAACCGGGGCAACATGGTGGCCGCCAGCAGGAGCTTCTGCACGCTGGCCGGGGTGCCGTACTCGTGGGGGCCGCAACCGCCGAGCACCTGGCCGCTGTCCAGGTCGGCGACCAGCCACGACGTGGCGGTGATCGCCGGTGGCGCGGTGGCGTCGGCCGGCACGACCAGGCCGGCCGTGTCCAGGGCCGCGCCGCCGACCACCCGTTGCTCGGGCACTGCGGGAGGCGGTGAAGGGCGGGGCGGACGGGACATCGCCGGGGCCGGCGCCCGTGGGCAGCGCACGGTCGGCCCGGCGGACGCTCCCGCGGCGGCGACCGGCGCGGGAGCGAGCAGGATGGCGGACGCCGTGGCCGCCAGCAGCGCAGCTCTCATGTGCCCGACCCTAGTCAACAAGATCGGCCCGCGGGACGGGATGCGCGGGTCGGGTCAGTCCGCCTCGCCCCGACCGCGCAGGTAGTCGTGCAGCGCGCTGGTGCCCCGCAGCCGGCGCAGGCTGCGGAGGTGCAGGTCCTGCTCGCGGCGGGCAAGTTCGGCGCGGACCCGCTGAGGGCTACCTGTGGTCCGCAGTTCCCCCAGCACCGCCTCGATGATCTCGAACGGGTACGCGCCCCGGCGCAGCAGCGCGATGACCTGCGCGGCGCGTCGTTCCCCCTCGTCGTACACCCGGTAGTTGACGCCCGGGGTGCGGCCCGGCCGCAGCAGTCCGCGCTGCTCCCAGAGCCGCAGCTGGGAGGTTCGCACCCCGACCAGGGCGGCGACCTCACCGATGCGGGCGGCGTGGCGTGGTGCGGGCCGAGCCGCCGGTGCGCTGGCCAGCACGGTCTCGAAGGCGCCGAGCACCCGGCGGATCTCGGCGCGTTCCCGGTCCAGCTCGGCGTGGCCGGCGTCGAGCGCCGCGAGGGCTCCGGGCAGGTCACCGCGATGCACCGCGGCCATGATCTCCCGGGCGCGGGGCCAACCGTGCCCCTCGGCCAGCCGCCGCGCCACGACCAACGCCCGGGCGTGCTCGGTCGTGAAGATCCGGTAGCCGCTCGGGGTGCGCCGAGCCGGCGGAAGCACACCCTGCTCGACGTAGTTGCGCACCTGCTGCACGGAGATCCCGACGGTGGCCGCCAGGTCCACGGCGCGGAGCCGATCCTTCGGGGCGACGTCCACGGGGATCACCGTACCGCTTACCACGTGATTTGAGACTTTGCGGGAGGTCCCGCCCGGGTTATCAGGCCATATTCGACAAAAGTCTCTACGTGGTGATGAATGAGACAATGGAACCCGCCAGCATCGGCGGGGCGCGGTCCCGCCACGACTCCGTGAAGGGTTCGCATGTCGCAGCCAGCATGGTCCGACGCCGACAGCCACGACATGATCGAGGTACGCGGCGCGCGGGAGAACAACCTCGCAAGCGTCTCGGTCGACATCCCCAAGCGCCGCTTGACCGTCTTCACCGGCGTCTCCGGCTCGGGCAAGTCGTCACTTGTCTTCGGCACCATCGCCGCCGAGTCCCAGCGCATGATCAACGAGACCTACAGCGCGTTCCTCCAGTCGTTCATGCCGAACCTCAGCCGACCGGACGTCGACTCGCTGCGCAACCTCAGCGCGGCCATCGTCGTCGACCAGGAGCGGATGGGCGTCAACTCCCGCTCCACAGTCGGCACCGCCACCGACGCGTACGCGATGCTGCGAATCCTCTTCAGCCGGCTCGGCCAGCCGTCCATCGGCGGCGCCGGGGCGTTCAGCTTCAACCTGCCCGAGGGCATGTGCCCCACCTGTGAGGGGTTGGGCCGCGTCTCCGACCTCGACATCAGCGAGTTGGTCGACGTCGAGCGCTCACTCAACGACGGCGCGATCACCGCGCCGAACTTCGCGGTCGGCTCCTGGTACTGGCAGACCATCGTCGGCTCCGGGCTGTTCGACCCGGACGTCAAACTGCAGGACTTCACCCCGCAGCAGTGGGACGACTTCCTCCACAAGCCGGCCACGAAGATCAAGGTGGGCAGCAACACCTGGACGTACGAAGGGCTGGCGGTCAAGGTCAAGCGGCTCCTGCTGTCCAAGGACCGCGAGTCGATGCAACAGCACATCCGCGCCTTCGTCGACCGGGCGGTCACCTTCACGACCTGCGGCGACTGCGGTGGCACCCGACTCAACGCGGCGGCCCGGTCGTCGCGGATCGCCGGGCACACCATCGCCGACTGCTCGGCGATGCAGATCAGCGACCTGGCCGCGTTCGTCCGGGGCATCGACGACCCGGGAGCCGCGCCACTGATCGCCAACCTGCGGGACCTGCTGGACTCCCTCGTCGAGATCGGGTTGGGCTACCTCAGCCTGGACCGGGAGTCGGCCACCCTCTCCGGCGGTGAGGCGCAACGGGTCAAGATGGTCCGGCACCTCGGCTCCAGCCTGTCCGACGTCACGTACGTCTTCGACGAACCCACAGTCGGCCTGCACCCGCACGACATCGCCCGGATGAACGACCTGCTGCTGCGACTGCGCGACAAGGGCAACACGGTGCTCGTGGTCGAGCACAAGCCGGAGACCATCGCGATCGCCGACCACGTTGTCGACCTCGGGCCGGGGGCCGGCACCGACGGCGGCCGGATCTGCTTCACCGGCGACGTGTCAGCGTTGCGTCGCTCCGACACCCTCACCGGCCGGCACCTGGACCACCGGGTGACAGTGCGCGACCAGGTACGCCCACCGACCGGGCAGCTCGCCATCCGCCAGGCCGACCTGCACAACCTGCGCGACGTGGACGTGGACATCCCGCTCGGCGTACTCACCGTGGTCACCGGCGTGGCCGGCTCGGGCAAGAGCTCACTGGTCCACGGGTCGCTGCGCGGCCGGTCCGGGGTGGTCATCGTGGACCAGTCCCCCATTCGCGGGTCCCGGCGCAGCAACCCGGCCACCTACAGCGGGCTGCTCGACCCGATCCGCACCGCCTTCGCCAAGGCCAACGGAGTCAAGGCGGCCCTGTTCAGCGCCAACTCCGAGGGCGCCTGCCCGGCCTGCAAGGGGATCGGGCTGATCTACACGGACCTGGCGATGATGGCCGGCGTCGCCAGCGTCTGCGAACGATGCGAGGGGCGACGCTTCACCGACGAGGTGCTCACGTACACGCTGCGCGGCAAGAACATCAGCGAGGTGCTGGCCATGTCGGTCACCGAGGCGTACGCCTTCTTCCCGCACCCCATCCTCAACCGGCTGGTCGACGTCGGGCTGGGCTACCTCAGCCTCGGCCAGCCGTTGACGACCCTGTCCGGCGGGGAACGGCAACGACTCAAGCTCGCCATCCACCTGGCGGAGAAGACCACCACGTACGTGCTCGACGAGCCGACCACCGGCCTGCACCTCGCCGACGTGGACCAACTGTTGGCACTGCTCGACCGGATGGTCGACGCCGGCAACACGGTGATCGTCATCGAGCACCACCAGGCGGTCATGGCCCACGCGGACTGGCTCATCGACCTGGGCCCGGGCGCCGGGCACGACGGCGGCCGGATCGTCTTCACCGGCACCCCCGCCGACCTGGTCGCCCACGGTGACACCCTCACCGCCACCCACCTACGCGAGTACGTCAGCGAGCCGGCAACGATCGACAAGGGGTGACACCGGCGCGTGCGGTGCGCCGGCCCGGGAGAGGCGTCGGCCTGTCACTCAGGTGACGCGGCGCAGCCAGCGCCGCTGCCACGGGGTCTCGATCGCCTTCGGGTGGTAGCCCGCCCGGACCCACGGCACCGCCCGCTCGACCGGGAGACCGTCGAGGATCGCCAACGCCGCCAGGGCCGTACCGGTGCGACCCACCCCACCCCGGCAGGCCACCTCGACGCGTTCGCCGTCGTGCGCCAGCCGAAGCGCCTCCCGCAGGGCATCGAGGGCGTCGGCGCGATCGAGCGGAACCCAGAAGTCGGGCCACCGGATCCGCCGATGCGCCCAGGCCGGCACCGGGCCGGGCGCCAACAGCACGGCGAAGTCGGCGGGCGAGGTCACCGCGGCGATCCGGCGGCCACGCACCATGGCCCCACTGGGGAGTACGAGGACGCCCGACTGCTCGGACCACGGCTGATCGTCAGTCACCCGGACATTGTGCCGCCGCTTTGCGGGTACAGACAGCGCCGCCCCCGGCCTCGTGGGCCGGGGGCGGCGCGGGTGTCGGTGTGGAGGTCGCCAATCGGCGCGAGGGCCGACGCGGGGACACCC
>NZ_JBEZFA010000070.1:0-21022 GCF_040649215.1 Micromonospora sp. NPDC049044
GGATGGTCCCGCCTGTTCCGACGAGGACGCCGAGCAAAGCCGGCAGTTGGTCCATCAACGCGCTCATGCCTTGATGGTGCACGGGCGCCACAACCGATATGCGTCTGCCCGGCAAGGCGCCCGACCTTCGGCGTGACCGCGCGGCCAGCGGCAAATCCGGATGTCGGATCCTGACGGTGGCAGGCATCATCATCGCGTGGATGCCCGCCGAACGATCGTCCTGATCGATGACCTCCGTTCGTTCGCGGATGGTCGCAGCGCGGAGGTGGCCCGTACCAGTGCCGCCGGAGTTGACCTCCTCGATCGGTACCGGGACCAGCGCCTGGACGAGCTGTGGCTGGACCACGACCTCGGCGGGGACGACACGATCTGGCCGGTCGTGGAGGTCCTAGAACGGGCGGCCTTCGACGAGCGCCCGTTTGACGTCGGCGTCATCAACGTCCACTCCGCCAACCCGGGCGGCGCCGCAAAGCTCGCCCAGGTCCTCCGGCACTGGGGGTATCGCGTCCGCGTCGCGTCGGGCTCTACAGACGTCGGCTATCTCGACGGCCCCGCGTGAGCTGACCGGCACGAACGCACCGCCCAACGGCTGTCACACTCGGACGGCGCCAGATGAGCGCATGCGGATCACTCGTTCACGCCTATTCGGATTGCCGAGCAGGCCGGCGAGCGCTTCACCAGCTAGCTAGTTGTCAGCCGGTGTCGCCGACGGCGCGGCTGGATTCACCTGTGGTGTCCCGTCGATCACCTTGCGGTTGAGGCTGACCTGCGCGGTGCCGGCACCGCCGACCTGAATGTCGTCGTACGCCTGAAGCTGGTGATCCGCGCCGAGGTAGAGCACCGACATGACCAGAGGCATCGGTTCGTCACCTTCCAGTCCGCGCAACCCCGCCCCGCCGGTGGAGCCCTGCACCGCCAGCCGGGTGTCGATCGCACCGGTCGGCGGCAGCGCGGTCACCTTCCGCTGGTGTGTGTGGCCGGCCAGAACGAGCGGCGTCGCGCCGTTGAGCGCGGTCGCCGATGCGGGGTCGTGCACCAGTGCGATGTCCACCGGTCGCTCCAGCGAACGGATCGTCGCGGCGAGCTGCTCTCCCGCACCTTCGACCGTCGTCGCTGCCTCCTCCCACGGCCCTGCCTCGGACTCCTGTTTGTCGGGCGTGAAACGGGGGTCTCCGATGCCGGCGATCGTCACTCCCGCGATCGTCGTGACGGAGTCGTCCAGCACGACCGCGTTCGGCTGGCTGGCCACCGCCGCAGCGGTCCGCGGTGAGTCGTGGTTGCCTCGGATGTAGACGTAGGGCGCGTTGAGCTGGCTGATCATGGAGACGTACGAGGTCTCGGGTTCGCTGCCCCAGTCGGTGATGTCGCCGGTGTCGATGACGAGGTTGATGTCGTACTGCTCGACCACGCTTTTGATCATCGGCCAGGCGGCGGGGTTCAGATGCAGGTCCGAGACGTGCAGGATCCGCGTGGTGTCGGGCGCCGCCTGGTAGATCGGCAGGGTCGACACGGTGCTGTACAGCTCGCCGACGTTGCCGACGAGCCGTTGGAGTTGCGCGGCGTACCGGTTGTAGTCGTCGGCGATCCGTTGCGCGTCACCGATCAGCGCCGGGGCGTTGACCAACAGTCCTTCGTATCGGGGTTCGGCCAGGGCTTGCGGTCGTACCGTCAGGGCGGCCGTGCCGAGGGTGCCGCCGGTGACCAGCAGCGCGAGTCCACCCGACCAGGCCATGCGGCGCACGGACCGGAACGTCACCCCGGCCAACAGCATGGACGCGAGGACCGACACGCCGAGCGTACGAACGCCGAGGCGGACCAGGGCGTCGCGGAGGTCCTCCGGGGCCGTGGCGCCGGCGTGGGCCAGGCCGGCGGGGTCGTCGAGCAGAGCCTCGGTGCGTCGCTGGTCGAGCGAGTCCAGGCGGACGGTCAGTCGCGCGGGTCCGTCGTGGCTGTCGAGGAAGAGCGACCCCAGCGGGGGGATGGCGATCTCCGTGCCGCCGTCCACGGACGGGGTCAGCTGGAAAGCGACCCGGAACGGCCCGACATCACTGGCGCCTCGGGCGCCCAGGAGGGTGCCGATCGTGATGCCCCCAGCCGTGACCGCGACCAGCGCGCCCGCGGCCAGGACACGACCCACCCATGGCGAGCGCACGATCCGGCGCGACCGGGCGGCCGCGTGCCTGACGCATGCGGCCAGGCTGGTACGACGCGGAGGTGCCGCGTCCGGGGGTGAAGTCACGAGCGGGGTCCGATCTGTGGGGTGACCGAGGGGACGGCGGGGTCAATTCGAAGGGGCAGCCTGGTCGTCCGTCCCGCCGCCGAGCAGGCCGAGCAGGCCGGCGGCGAAGAGTTGCCGTCGAACGACAGGCGCCAGGTTCTCCAACCGCAGGTCGCCGCCCCGCACGGCGACGGCGCGTTGGCACGCCACGAGCGTCCCCATGCCGGTGGAGTCGATGAAGGTGAGGTCGGCGAGATCGAGGAGGACGTCTCGCACCGAATCGGACGCCAACGCCGCTATGACCGCGTCGTGCACGAGTCCGCTCGTTGCGAGGTCCATCTCCCCGCCCAGTCGGATGCGGGCGACGGCTCCGACCTGCGACGTGCCGACTGTCAATTCCACGCACGCCTCCTAACCGCGGTACTGCCAGGTGAAACCTGCATGGATGCAATGAATTGCTTTCGCAGGCAGCCTATCCACTGACCGGGCCCGCGTCCAAGATCGCCAACTGCGGGACGTGGTCGTCTCTCACCCGGTCGTGGGCCGGCGCTCAGCCAACAGAAGTGCGATGTCGTCGTGCGGTTCGCCGCCCACGTGCCGATGCACGGCGTCCCAGAGCGCGTCGAGACACCTGTCCGCCGTCGGCTCGGCCAGACACGCCCGGAGCGCCGGCATCGGAAAGAAGCGCCGTTCGCTGTCCCGTGCCTCGAGCAGACCGTCGGTGAGCAACAGCAGACGGTCGCCGACGTCCCAGTGGCCGACTGTCTCCGGCTTCCGAGGCCCACCCAGACCCAATGGTCGATCCGGCGGAGCCACCGTCAGCTCCTCCAGTTCTCCCGAACGACGCCGCAGGATCGGCGCGGGGTGACCGCAGTTGACGGTCCGGATCGCTCCCCCGTGCAGCTCGATCAGGACGGCGGTGACGAACGTCGCGCCCCGAGCGGGCGTCGGCTCCCGATCGACAAGATCGTCCAGGTCGTGCGCCACCTGAGTCAGGTCGGGCCGGACGATTGCCGACTGCCGAAACGCCCCCGCCACCGCCGAAGCCAGCCGCACGGCGGCGAGCCCCTTGCCGCAGACGTCACCGACGATGATCCGCAGCCGGTCTTGGTCGGCCATCACCTCGTACAGGTCGCCGCCCACGCCAGCTTCCTCGTAGGCCGAGACGTACCGGGCGGCCAGTTCCACGCCGGCCGCGTACCGCGGCGGCTCGCGCAGGATCGCCGCCTGGGTGATCCGGACGATCTCGGCCATCCGGCGCAGACGCTCCTCCCGTCCCGTTCGGGCCCGCGCCACGTACACCGCCATCAGGCTGACCGTGATGACCACCGCCACCCGCAGCAGGTGATCGAGACTGCCGAGCATGCCGGTGGGCACCCCCGCCCCCACCGCCGCCGCCGTCGCGGTCGCCGACACCACGGCGGTGCGGCGCGGGCTCTCGACGGCGGCGGCGAACAGCGGGGCAAGGGCCAGAAAGCCAATGAGTACGGCATGGGTGCCCGCCGCGACGTCGATCAGCAGGACCACCGCGATGAATCCGATGGCCAACCGCACCCCGAGCCAGCGGGTCCACCTGCCCGGCTCCGCGTCAGCGACGAAGGAACGGGCGGCCGGCTCCCTGCCCTCAACCGGAGGGTTGGGCCGCATGGCTCCGCCGATCCGGATCGCCGCCCGCCGGCGATGCCTCTGGGTCGAGCTGTCGGCGTAGCGCCTCGATCTCCACGCGCAGGGCCGCAATGTCGTCGGCGGTCGCCGGCGCGGTGCCGCCCTTGTGGGAGACCCGATCCACGATCCAGGTCGCCAGCGAGCCGGTGACGAAACCGATGAGGCCGATGCCCCCGATCATGAGCCCCAAGGCGACGAACCGGCCCGTCCCGGTGACCGGGAAGTGATCACCGTAGCCGACGGTCGTGATGGTCACCGTCGCCCACCACAGGGCGTCGTCGAACGAGGCGATGTTGCTGCCCGCCGCGGACCGCTCGGCGTCCAGCACCGCCAGCGCGGACACCAGCACCAGCAGCATGGTGGTGGCACCCACGTACACGGCGAGCCGGCCACGGGCCCACGACTCCGCGCGCCTGCTCAGACTCAACACCACGGTGATCAGCCGCAGGGCACGCAGCGGGCGCAGGACGGGGAGCACCAGAACCGCGAGGTCGAAGAGGTGATCCCGCAGGAAACGCCGCCGGGCTCTGCTCAGACTCAGCCGCACCACGAAGTCGACCCAGAACGTCAGCCAGATGAGAATCGTCGTCGCCTCGCACGCCCGGCGCCAGGATTCCGCCAGGTCGGGCCGCAGGATCGGTGCCGCGTAGACCACGAGAAACAGGACCGACAGGACGGTCAACGGGAGTGCTGTCAGCCGCTCCCACCGCGCGGCCCGGTCGGCGGGCAGCGCTTCAGTCCTCACCTGCATGAACGGCCCGCCCGACGATTATGCGTGCACCCGTGCAATCATTTCTGGGTGAAACTCTACGGGGAAGGCGGCACTGCGTCGACCGCAGCTGACGATCAGCTGGTTGACGGCCTGTCCGCGCTGGCCCGCACCTTGGTAGGGATCACCGCCCGAACGCTGGGGTCGGTGGATGCCGAGGTCACCCTGCCGCAGTACAGGACTCTTGTCATTCTCGCGTCACGCGCTCCGCTGCGCACCGTGGATCTCGCGTCCCTGTTGGGGGTGCACCCGTCGACGGCGACGAGAACGTGCAATCGCCTGGTACGCCGGGAGTTGGTGGCCCGCCGTCAGCAGCCCGATGACCGGCGGGTCGCCTGGTTGAGCCTCACCGAGGGCGGCAAAAGGCTCGTGGGCGATGTCATGCGACGCCGGAGCGCCGAAATCCGGCGTCTGCTGAACGTCGCCAACTCCGGGCGCCGGCGGACGCCCGCCGAGCTGATCAATTCCCTGGTGATCGCCGCCGGAGAGCCGACGGAGGAGCTGTGGTGGCGGCACTGGGAGCAGTCAGCGTCGGGACCTGACGACGGGGTCCATCGAGCAGGTACCGTTACCCCCTGACGATACCTGCAGTCATGCAGGTATCTTGGCGTACTTTGAGGCGTCGGCTCACAGGAGGTGGCAGAAGCCCGTGTTCAGCATCCGGTCCTCCGGTCCGAGGCTCGCGCCGAGGACCCTGCACCTCTCCGGAGAACTGGACATGGCCGTTTCCGACCACCTGCGCGACGCGGTCGAGCGCACGCTCGCGGCGACCTCGACGCAGTGGCTGTTCGTCGATCTTCAGGACACCACTCTGATCGACTCCAGTGCGGTGAAGGAGTTCGTCGACGTCCACCGGTTCGCCGCCCGGCAGGGACGGGTCCTGATCCTGCGCAACGCCAACGGAATTGTCGTCGAGGTGCTCCGGGTCACCGGG
Source organism: Micromonospora sp. NPDC049044 (assembly GCF_040649215.1). Taxonomy (NCBI): domain Bacteria; kingdom Bacillati; phylum Actinomycetota; class Actinomycetes; order Micromonosporales; family Micromonosporaceae; genus Micromonospora; species Micromonospora sp. NPDC049044. The sequence goes on from NZ_JBEZFA010000070.1 coordinate 5,587, forward strand.
GTGGCGGCCACGCTCGGGCGTCCCGCCAACCGGCCGACCGGCACGATTTACGGCTCGCCGACCGGCAGATGACATTCGCGTGCCACGAATGAGATGGACCATCCTGCGCGACTTCGACGGTGGTAGCACCCGGATCACCCTCACCGGCGGCCTCACCCCAGAAGCGGAACCACACCTTGCCGCCCTGCTGCTCGCGGGTGCCTTGGACGCCCCGCTGACCCTCGTGGTCGACCTCGACACGACAACGACGTCGGACGTCGCCCCGATCGGCACGTTCCTCGCCCGCTGGGCTACCGACCGCTCCGACGGGCCAGAGCTGAAGGTGTCGGCCAATCCGCTGACCCCCCCGGGACGACTGCTCCGCGCCACACTCGGTCAGCACGCGATCCTCGGCAGAGCTCCGCTCGAACACCCCGCCACACGTGCACCGATCCCACCTCACCGCGCGCACCTGCGACTGCCCGCCGACGCGCAGTCGCCCGCCGCTGCCCGCAGGCTCGTCGCCCGGCAGTGTCACGCCTGGGGCATGCACGCGATGGCCGACCGAGCGATGGTCATCGCCTCGGAACTGGTCAGCAACGCCGTCCAACACGCCCGAACCGACATGGATATCACCGTCTCCGACGAGGCAGGATCACTGAGGATCAGCGTCCGGGACCGCGAGGGCGAAACACCCGACTCCACCACCCCGACCCTCCCTCGTCAGGTCACCGAAGGTGGTCGCGGCCTGCCGATCATCGCCGCCCTCACCACGAACTGGGGCTTCTTCCCCTTCGGCGACGGCAAGACCGTCTGGGCCGTGATCGACGGCCCCAACGGATCACCCGTTAGCGGACGAGCTGTCCCGATCCCGCCGCCGGGCCCGCAGCGGCCGGCGGACCCGGTGTAGCACGCCGAACCAGGCGGGCGCCTCCTGCGACTCGTCGAACGCCCGCGCTACCACCACGTCGGTCGACGAGTGCAAAAAGATGGAGATCACGATTGTCAGGGCGACGAGGTGGAACACCTCGTCGCCGGCGGCGATGCCGGACTCCAGGACCAGCAGCCCGTAGACGACGGAGGCGAAGCCCTTCGGCCCGAACCACATCGCGGCGGCCTGTTCCCTGGCACCGAGCCCGGAGCGTAGGAACGAGATCCACAACGCGACGGGGCGGGCCACGAAGATGGCCAGCACCGCGAAGGCCCAGCCGGTCCACGAGATCTCGCCCAGGAACCGCACCGAGATCAGCGCACCGAAGACCAACAGCGCGGCGAGTTTCAACAGCTCGGCGATGTTCTCCCCGAAATGCTCGAACGCCGCCCGTTCCCTCGGCCCGAACGTGGCCACGGTGATTCCGGCGGCGAACGCCGCCAGGAACAGGTTGCCGTGCGTGATCTTGCCCAACGCCAACACGAGCAGCCCGATCGCCACTCCGTTCAGCGGCGCGTACGCAGCGGACGCCGCAAGCCAGCGGGTCCGCTCCAGGGCGATCGCCAGCAGCGGCACCAGCACACCGATGAGCAGGCCCACCGCCAGTTCGCTGGCAATCTTGCCCAGGTGCAGGTCGTCCGAGCCTGCGGCCAGCGCTAGCAGCAGCACCACGAATGGGAGGGCCAGACCGTCGTTGACGCCGGACTCCACGTTGAGCAGATGCCGCAGCCGGGCCGGGACCTTGTCATTGCCTACCAGCGCCGCCGCGAACACCGGGTCGGTGGGCGCGAGGATAGCGCCGATCAGCAGCGCCTCCGGCCAGCCCAGGCCAGCCACGAAGTGGGCCAACAGTGCGGTGATCAGCAGGGTGAGTGGCAGGCCCCAACCCAGCGCCCGGCCGGGCAGCCGCCATGCCGAACGCAGGTCGGCCCACCCGACCCGCATGCCGTCCGTGAACAGCACCGCGAACAGGGCTAGCTCCGCGAGTTGCGCCACGATGGGGGAATCGGAGTGCAGGTGCAGCAGCCCGGTGGTGTCCTCGCCGAGGATGAACCCGGCAACCAGGAACAGCGCCGCGGTGGACAGGATGGTGCGGTGAGCTAGCGCCGAGAGCAGCACCGCCATCAGAAGGACAGCGGCGAACGACAACAACAGCATCGGTCACGCTCCACAGACGTGCGTCATCACGATGCCGGCAAGACCTCGCGGCGCCCCACTGGGTCCGAATGATCATAGCGTCAGCGGTGGACGGCCCCGCTGGCCAGAGGAAGTTGTCGGCAGCCGTGCCCCCCTACTCCACGCGCACCTGCTGCGCCAGCTCGCAGAGCCCGGGCCGATCCCCGTCCGCCGCCAGATCACCGCAGGGCAGGCAACCAGAGACGGCGACCGAGCCCGCACCAGTTGAGCCTCCCCCGCTGAGCTTCGTGCGGTTCAACAACAAGCCGGCTGGCACTTTCAGCTCCTCGGACTCGACGAGTCCCCGCGCCCGGGACAGAACGCGCCCATCACGTTCAATTTCGGCAACGGACACCTGGTCACCGGTCCGGCACAAGTTGCCGTCCCGTTGACCCCCGTCGCACCGCCACCGCCGATCGTCGAACGCGACGCCGGCGATGCCAGGACGCCGGCGATCACGGCGGCTGATGTCCGCGGCGACGCAGCAAACCGGCCGCAGACCGTCCCCGGTCGTCTTGTGGCGTCGGCTCTGGCTCGCTGCGGCGATGCCCGTTGAGGCCGATCGTCACCAAACCGTCACGGTTTCGGGATCGTGCCGCCACATCCCCGAGAACGTTGTTGCGGAGGCGGTACACGGAGCGGAGGAACCACGAATGAGCAGAACGCATGGCCGGGTGCGCCCAGCAGCGGCAACGCTCTCGGCGGTGGTCCTGCTCGCCGGGGGCTGCACCGGCGAGCCCGCAGCGCCGCGGCCCAGTCCCGTGCCGACGCCCACCACCGCGCCGGGCACGGTCGCGCGGGCGGAGGTGGGCGACCTGCTCACCGTGACCGCGAGCGTCGAGCGGGTCATCACCGACGGCGCGTTCGTCGTCCGCGACGTGGACCTGACCGACGGGGCTCTGCTCGTGCTGTCGACGGGCCTGACGGTGCCCGCCGCGCCGCAGTTGGTGACCGTCGAGGGCACCGTGATCCGTTCTCCCACCGCGACCTCACCGGCCGCTACCACTCGGGCCACCGGGACCGTACCGGGCCTTCGAGGGCGGGCGCGCCCTCGTCGCCCGGGAGCTGACCGTCTGGTGACGATCCCCTATGCACCGCGGAGAGGTGCGCCGTCGCATCGCCGAGCCGGGCGTGTCCGACCGACCCAGCCCGCACCGGCCGTTTCCAACAATCCGCTGACAACGGCTGCCTAAGGTGAAGCAGACGCGACAGTAACGCACCGACCGGTCGCCGCCGAGGACGATGGGCAAGCAACATGGAGCGGTTCCTGGAGGCACTCTGGGACACGAGCAGCGTGAGCGGTCGCCTCGTGACCAGCATCGTCCTGATCGTGCTGGCCTTCGTCATCGCCGCCCTGGCCGGGCGCCTGTCCACCCTGCAGGTGAAGGACACCACCAACCGCTACTACCTGCGCAAGGCGACGCACTACCTGACCGTCGTGGTGTTGCTGTTCGCGCTGGCACTGCTGTGGAAGCCGTTCGCCGGCCGGATCGGCCTGGTCGTCGGACTAATCGGAGTCGGTCTCGCGCTGGCCCTGCAGGAGGTCATCGGCGCGTTCGCCGGATGGATCAGCATCATCACCGGCCGGCAGTACCGCGTAGGTGACCGGATCCAGATGTGCGACGTGCGTGGTGACGTTCTCGAAATCACCCCCCTGCGCACCCGCATCCTGGAAAGCGGCTCGTCCACCGACCCGGAAGCCTGGATCCGTGGCCGCCAGTACACCGGCCGGGTGGTCTCGCTGTCGAACCGCTTCGTGTTCTGCACACCCGTCTACAACAGCAGCATGGTCTTGGACCATCTGTGGGAGGAGTTGACACTGCCCATCCCCTACGAGGCTGACTGGCACCTCGCGGAGAGCATCCTGTGCGAGGAAGCGCAGAATGTCTCCTCGACGGCCGAAGCGCGCCGCGCCATCGACGCGATGCGCCACCGCTACCCCACCGCCGAGGCGGAGGTCGATCCCCGCGTGTTCGTCCGCGCCACCTCGAACTGGATCGAGCTGTCGGCACGGTTCGTGGTGCCGGTGCGCGGCGCCCGTCAGGTCAAGGACCAGGTCACCCGGCGGGTGCTGGATCGTTTCGGCGAGAGTGGCATCCGGGTGGCCTCGGAGACCCAGGACATCACCATCCACACACCCCACCCGATGAAACCAGCCGCCACCTCGGCCGACCACGGGTAGCGGTGGCGACGCTCCGTCGATTTCAGCGAGCGGAGACCGACGACCGCCGTGCGTACCAGCGACGACCGGGCATGGCCGTCACCCCGTACACCACAGTGCTCGCCGCCACCACCAGACTCCCAGCGGCCCACAGCCGAGGATCCCGTACCCCCTCGTCCTGGCTGTAGGTCAGATAGAACAGCGCCGACACGCCGACCGGCCCGAACCACCCCAGGAACACCACACCCCGCCAGGGCAGCCCCAGCGCCGGCTTCAGCCCAAGCACCACCGGCAGTCGACGCAGCACCAGCACCGCGACCACGAACGCCACCAGCGGCCAGCCCAACTCGCGCCACACACGCCACGGCAGCTCGACCCCGAGCAGGAAGAACAGCGGCAACACCAGAAAGCGCGTCAACGCGTCGTCGAGCTTCTGCTCCGACGCCCGCGACCGGCCACCGATGATGGCGTTGTACGCCAGGCCGGCGACGAACACGGCGAGGATTGCGTCGGTGCGCGCCAGTCTGGCGACTCCCAGTGCCGCGACACCGAGCACGACCGTGAAGATCAGCAACGAACCCGGATCAACATCCTCCCGAGCCTGGGACACCACGACGGCACGCCCCGCGGCGTAACCGATCGCCGCGCCGATCAGCACGGCCCCCAGCACCCCCCACACCGCCTCCCGAAGGTGACCACCGAAGGATCCCGACGTGGCGGCGCACAGGGCGAGCACGACGAAGACGAAGGCAAGCCCGTCGTTGGCACCCGACTCACCGCTGATCACCTGACGCAGACGCGCCGGTAGCTGCCGCTCGGCGGGACCACCCGACACGACGCTGGATGCCAGAACCGGGTCCGTCGGCGTCATACAGGCACCCAGCAGCGCCGCCAAGGCAAGGGGCAGGCCGAGCACAAGCCAGGCAAGGCCGGCGCTGACCATCGCCATACCCACCATCGCGACGGTGAGCAGCACGCCGACCGGACGGATCACCGACCGGTACGCCGACAGCGGGAAACGCAGCGCCACCGCCATCAGCGAGATGGCCAACAGGATCCGGCTCACCTCCAACGTCACCACCGACGCCTCGTGCTGAGGCAGATCGATCAGACCGAGAACCGGACCGACCAGTACGCCCACCACCAGCGCGAGCAGCGGCTCACTGACCGGGGCCCGACGAATGGCGCTGCCCCAGAAGGCCAGCAGCACCCCCAGGACCCCGACCAGGGCGTAACTGAGGTGCAGCCGATACATCCCAGGTCGCTACCCGCCCATCCCCACTTCACACCCTCACGTACCAGCCCACTCGTCGACTTCGGCGGACAGCGCGCGTGGCATTCGGGCATGCGCCACGATGACCCTGTGACGACGATGAACTGCGCACCGTGAGCCGGCCCCGTACCGCCGCCGCACGGCTGGCCGAGATACGGGAGAGCTTCTGGCTGGTGCCGGCGATCTTCTCCATCGGCGCGGTGGTGGCGGCGATCGGCCTGTCGGCGCTGGAGCTGCAGTTGAATCTTCCCTTCGGAGGGGTCGTGCCCAGCGGCCCCGCCGGCGCGCGGTCGCTGTTGTCCTCGATCATCACAGCGATGATCTCCTTCACCGCGCTGGTCTTCTCCATCACGGTCGTGGCCCTGCAGTTGGCCAGCAGCCAGTACTCCCCCCGCGTCCTGCGGACCTTCCTGCAGGACCGGATCATCCAGGCGACGCTCGGCACGTTCGTCGCGACGTTCCTGTTCGCCATGGTGGTGCTGGCCGCGCTACCGGACCAGACGAACCAAGGGCTGCCCGAGCTGTCCCTGGCGGCGTCGATAGCGCTCGTCCTGGTCAGCAGCGCCACCTTCATCTACTACCTGCACCACATCACCACCGTGATGCGGGTGTCGCACATCATCGGTTCCATCGGCGCGCAGACCCGACGGTCGATCGCCGGCCTCCCTCCGCCCAACGAACCGCAGGTCGTTGTCCTCGGTGAGGTGACACAGACCGTGCCGGCCACGGAACCCGGCATGATCAGCAACGTCGACCTCGCCCTGCTCGCGCGGCTGGCCCGCGAGCACGACTGCGCCATCACCGTCGTGCCCACACCGGGTGACTTCGTCGTCGCGGGAGCACCGCTGCTGCGCATCCACCAGGCCGCCGGCGCTACGCCTCGCCCGGTGCCAGTCGAGGCGGCCGAACAGGGCGTGACCATCGGCGTGGAACGCACCCCTGGCCAGGACCTCGGTTTCGGCTTCCGCCAGCTCGCCGACATCGCCGAACGCGCGCTGTCCCCCGGCATCAACGACGTCACCACCGCCGTACGCGCGGTGCAGGAAGCACACGACCTCCTGCGCCGGCTCGCCACCCGCCCCGACCCGACCCACATCGTCCGCGACGACGACGGCACCGTCCGCGCCCAGATGAGGAGCATCTCGTACGACACCATCCTGGCGATGATCATCGACGACATTCGACTCGTCTCCCGGCAGCAGCCCCGCGTCCAACGCCTGCTGGACTCCGTCGTCCACGACGTGGCCGCCGCCGCGCTTCCCGTTCACCACGCCGCGATCCGGCGTCGGCTACCAACGCCGGCCGCTGACAACCTGCCCTGACACCCTTCAATTGACGTCGTTTCGCAGTTCACGTCCCGGGTCGGCACCCAACCGGCGGGAACAGAACGGGATCGCCCGCGCGACCAGCGCCCCACGATGGAGACTCTGTCGGTGAGTGCCATCCCGCCGCTGCGCCGCTCGCGATGGATCCTCCCATCGTCTCCGGCAAGTCACCCGGCTGGAACTGTTCGTCGACCTCATCGGGGTGCATGCGGGTGGATCCCTGGGCCCGGGGATAGCCAGCGGAGTTGACCGGGGAATCCCGGTCACGTTCAGGTGAGGCGGTAGGTGTTGGCCCGGTCGGTGCTACCTCGCTCGAAGGGTGCCGGCGAGCGCCGCGGCGTGGTCGGCGCGGTGACCGGCGACGCCGGACGAGGCGGCGGTCACGTCGTCGACCCCGGCGACGACGAGTCGGGCACCACCCCGCTCCACCACAAGGTGCCGGTTGTGCAGCGGCTCCCAGCCGAGGGTCCGCATGTGCTCGATCCAGCCCTCAGCCTCGCCGTAGTACTCGTGGTTGCCCGTCACATACACCCGGGCCAGCCGGGCCCGGACGGCGCCCAGCGGCGCAGCCTGCGCCCGGCGCTGGTCGACCGTACCGTCGGCGATGTCGCCGGTGTGGCAGACGATGTCGGCAGCCAACCCGTTGACCACCTCGATGGTCCGCGCGGACCAGCGGGCACGGTCGATCGGTCCATAGTGGGTATCCGTCAGCAGCACCACCCGGACCCCGTCGAGACCCGCACCCAGCCGATCCACGGTGACGTCCACCCGCCGGACCCGGGGCACTCGCATCGCCTCGGAGTACCCCCAGACGGCCAGGACGACCGAGACGACCGCCGCACCGACCGCCACAGCCCGCGACCGCACCGGATCGGCGACCCCCGCGGCGGCCAGCGGGAGCCGGGCCACGTTGCCGAGCAGCGCCCAGACGAACAGGATCCAGACCAGGCCAAGGAGTGTGTCCCCCGCCCGGGCCGCCGCGTCCAGCCGCCGGCGGCCGTGCCCGAGATACATCAGAACGGGGAACGCGACCAGCGCGACAACGAAAACGCTCGTGCCGGCGGCCACCACCGGCGCTGGCCACCGCGCCGCCACCGTCAACGTCCACCACGGCAGCCCGAACAGCAAGGCCAGGAGCGCGACCAGCGTCGCCCCGGACACCAGCGGTCGCAGCGCCCCCCGCGCCGGCCGCACCTGTACGGCATCGCCAGCAGCCATCGTCGTCCTCCGTTCGGGTCTGTGCAGCATGGCACGGTCCGGGCCGGATCGACCACGCCGGAAACCGGGACGGATCCGGCCCGTAGGTGATCAACCCGCGACCCGGGGGCGCCTCGGTTCGCCTACGGTCAGCGGGTGGCGTGCGACGCCCTGGCCGTGAGCCCGCGCCTGACCACTTCAGCGCTGATCGGCGCGTTGCTGTGCGCTACCTGGCTGGCGTTTTACCACTACCTGGCAAAGAACCCGGACCTGCTGAAGGACAAGGCCAAGGGCGGTTTCTCTCCCGTCGAGCGGTTCAGGGCCCTCGCCGGGGTCGTCCTGTACGTCCTCGCGGGGTTGGTCGGCTACCTGGTCGCGCCGTTGGTCGGCCTGGCCATCTTCGTCCTGCTGCCCGTCTTCTACGCCATCACCAGCGCTGGCCTGTACCAGTCGCCCGTGACCCGACGTATCACCCACACTCCTCCGCCGCGACCCTGAGGACGGACGAACCGTCGTTTCACCCCGACGGCGGCGGGTACCCGCCGCAATCCGGCTCGAGAGGGGATCCGCAGTGAACTACAGCGAGTTCATTCAGTCGGTGGCAGCACGACCCGAGGTTCCGCCCGAGAAGGCCGGACCGATCACCCGCGCCACGCTTGAGACCGTGGCCAAACGGGTCACCGGTGGCCAGGCGAGGGACCTTGCCTCTCGACTCCCCGAGGAGCTACGCGGCGTGGTGTCCAGGCCCACCGAAGATTCGGAACGGTTCGGCCTCAACGAATTCCTGGAACGGGTGCAGTCCCGGGCAGGGGTGGACCACCAGGTGGCCACCGATGGAGCGCGAGCCGTGTTGGACACCCTCCGTGAGGCTGCCGGCGCGAAAGAGTACGGGGACTTCGTCGACCAGTTGCCGCAGGAGTTCTGGCAGTTGACCGGGCCAGGGTCGGGACAGCTCCAGCCCCGCCGGATCGGCACCTGATCCCGATCGGACGTTAGGCGAGGCCCGAGGAGTGCGTGATGACCGAACCGGAGAGCCGGGACACGGGCGCACAGGAGTTGCCGGCGCAACCGCGTGAGCGGGTTGATGGGCAGCGCGATGCCGAGGACGGCGCGGAATCCGCCGGTCCGGGCGAGAACCGCGGTGTCGGCGCCGGCCCAACGGGTGCCATGCCCGGCGAACGCCCCCTCGTCCCGCAGAATGGTGCGCACGGCCTTCCTCAGCCGGCTGGCGGGCGCAGCAGCAAGACGATGTCAGACCCGGACGTCGTCCTCCAGATCCCGCAGGTCAAGGTTGAGCAGGTCTACGTCGAGGTAGACGATCTGGACGCCTCCGTTTCGCTGCGAGCACGGCTGGGCAGCCTGCTCCAGCTGGACGTGGGCGTTCAGGCGCATCTCGGCACGGTGAAGGTCGACATCAAGGGCGTCGAGGCCGAGGTGATGCTCGAGGTTCGGCTCGATGAGCTTCGGGGCATTCTCGACAGCGCCCTCCGCACGATCGAGCGCAACCCCCAGATCATCGAGTCGTTGGCGAAGACGGTGGACAATACCGTGAACCAGGTCGGGCAGACGGCGCAGGAGGCGCTGGGACCCGATGGACCGCTGTCGCAGACGCTGCAGCAGACGACCCAGCAGGTCGGCCAAGAACTCGGGCATGCCACCCAGCAGCTCGGGCAGAGCACGCAGCAAATTGCGCAGAGCAGCGGGACGGTGGCTGGCGGCAGCATGGGAGGGCTCGGCGGAGTGCTGGGAGGGTCTCCGGCCCACGCAGCGTGGCAGCGGATGAAGAAGATCGTCAACAGCAGCCAGCCACTGAGGCAGGTCACGACGTGGCTGGCCGGACCGCAGGGGCAACAGCCGCCGCCGAGTTGACTCGACGTCCGCGGCGGTAGTGGCTGAGCAACCAACCAGTTCACACCCCTATCCGCGGGTCACGACTGGCCGAGATTGGCGACCAGGCGGGGCCAGGATGCCGGTTCCGAAGGTGTAGGAGAGCAGCGCGTGCCCGAGCGCGATCCAGCTGCACACGGTTGCTTGTCGGTTCGTTCTCTCGCCCGGGGCGTAGGACATGCCGACCGTGAAGGCGACGTACGCGAAGTCGGCGTACGCCGCGGATCCTCTTGCTTGAAGTCGATGCGATCACCGGTTCAGGTATCAATATGCCTGAACCGTGGAGCCACCCCTGGCGGGCTGCACCGGTCCCGGGCCCACGGTATAGAGCAGAGCATCCCCGATGAGGATTCCGATCACCACGCCGACCAGCGTCTGGACGGTTCGACGGACCCGCTGGCCGATTGCCGCGACGTTCGTCCCGACCGTCGCGGACGGAGCGAAAACCGGCGCAGGGATGCCCAACACGTCGTGCCCGATGAACCAGGACAACGCCGCGGCCAGCGCCGTCTGCACCGTGATCACCAGGATGACGTTCGTCAGTCGCAGCCGCACCTGCCAACCCTGACGCCCACGCTGGCGAGCCCGCTGTGCCGCCTGCCGCACCTCGGCCGCTACAGCGTCGACACCGGAGGGCAGATCGGGCGAAGGGTCCTGGGCACCACGCATGGGGGTAGCTACCCGAAGCAGCGACAAACAAGTCAGCAACCAGTGCCATCGGGGTCGCTCGTGGTCTGGCACAACAGCTGCAACCGGCCGGACCGGTTACGGGCCTGGTGATAGACCCCTCAACTCGACATCGGAGATCCGAACCCGTCTCCTGGCATCGCGGATCACCGGCCATTCGTCGCTGGGCTCGCCTGGGTCTTTTAACGCCAGGGCGACAGTAAACGTGCAGCGTCCACCGACCGCTTACGTCCGCCCGCCGTGTTCAACAGCATTCTGTGTCGGCCACGGGTACTGACGCTTCCGGCACGCCGAAGAGGTCCCCACCTGAATACCCCGGTCAGGACGTTGCCCGTGGGATAGATGCCTCAGCTGACGGACGCGTGGGGGACAAGCGCGGAAAGGAGGGTAACGGAGTCGATTACCCTCCTTCCCGCGCTTGTCGGCTCCCGGCCTGCCGGCGGCCCATGCCGTACAGCCGGCACAGAGGTGTCCAGATGGCCGTGGCGAGAACTTGCTTGTCCGCATTTCCGGACGGGGAGCTCAAGCCCCACGTCCCGGAGCGCACCCGGAACTTTCACGCCCCGCCGCCTACAGGAAATGCCCTTGGCGTTCGCGGGCACGGACCGGCGGCCAGCCGGCACGCGCCGTCAGCGTCTGTCCGAGCGGCCGTTACGGATGCCCGCCCAACCAGATTCGGACGGTGATCTTCATTCGGTACCTCGGCCGCCTGCCACTGCAGCCAGCGCCGGCACCCGCTCACCGCGTCGCGCCAGCAGCGTTAGTCGAGACACCTGGCCTCCGAATGACACTCGACGCCCGGATCGGGCTGTGCGCGTTGGCCCTCGCCATCCTCCGAACGATCGCAGCCCTCCTCGCCTTCGCTGAACGCCCTGCCCCGGCCCCCTGCCACCGAGCAGTCGAGCGCTGGGTACGGCTCTGGTTGGGGAACCGCTGCTCGCTCTCGGCTAGGCCAGTGGGTGTGGCTGACCGGTGAGGGCTGCCAAGGCGGTAGCGGCGGCGTGCAGGTCGGCTTTGATGTAGGTGGTGGTGGCCGGTCCGCCGCGGTCGGCGTGCCCGGCGTACGCACCGGCTACCCCGTAGCCGAAGTGCCGCTCGACCCAGGGGGCGGCCCTTCTCGGACAGGCGGATCAACCGTGGTCGGTGTCCAGGTCGGTCAGGCGTAGGGCGAGGGCGCCGCCGCGTCGGCAGGCGGTTTCGGTGTGCAGGCGCAGCAGCAGGGCGTCGAGCACGATGTCGTTGCCGCCGCTTCGGGCGGCGGTGTTGATGTCGGACAGTTCGTCGGGGGTGAGACGGCATCGCTGAACGAGCTGGCACGGCTGGTGTCCGACCAGGTGCCGATGTCGTTGGTTGGCCTGCTCACGGCCGGTGGCTACCCACCAACGCCCACGATAACCAGATCCTCGCAACCGACCCAATAGCGCGGATCACGAGGTGAGGGGCGAAGCGGATTGCAAGAATTTGACTACCAGGCGGTCTTGGAGCCGCAGTAGGAGCGGAATCTTCACGCGGGGGTAGTGAATGAAGGCAGTTGTGTACGACGGGCCACGGACGGTCAGCGTCAAGGAGGTCCCCGACGCCAGGATCGAGCGACCGACGGATGTCCTGGTCAGGATCACGACGACGAACATCTGTGGGTCGGACCTGCACATGTACGACGGACGTACGGACATGGAGCCTGGACGTGTGCTCGGGCACGAGAACATGGGCGAGGTGATCGAGGTCGGTGAAGGCGTCGATCTGGTCAAGGTCGGCGACATGGTGTGCCTGCCGTTCAACGTGTCGTGTGGGTCCTGTGCGAACTGCAACCAGGGTCTGACCGCGTTCTGCCTGGTGGCCAACCCGGCGCCGGGCATGGCGGGCGCGGCCTACGGGTACGCCGACATGGGTCCGTACAGCGGCGGTCAGGCCGAGTTGTTGCGGGTGCCATGGGCGGACTTCAACTGCCTCGTCCTGCCGCCGGACGCCCGGGACATGAGCAGGCAGAAGGACTACGTCATGCTGTCGGACATCTTTCCGACCGGCTGGCACGCCACCGAGCTCGCCTGTGTGCGACCCGGCGACAGTGTGGCGGTCTATGGTGGCGGACCGGTCGGTCTGCTCGCCGCGTACTCCGCGATCATCAAGGGTGCCAACAAGGTGATGGTGGTCGACCGCCATCCGGACCGGCTGCGCCTGGCCGAGCAGATCGGCGCGATGCCGATCGACGATTCGAAGGGGTCACCGGTCGACCAGATCCTGGAGCAGACCGGCGGGATGGGCGCGGACCGCGGCTGTGAGGCCGTCGGTTACCAGGCGCACGACCCGAGTGGCCAGGAGAAGTCGGGGCTGACCTTGAACAACCTCGTGCACTCCGTGCGGTTCGGCGGCACGATCGGCGTGGTTGGCGTGTACGTGCCGATGGACCCTGGGTCGCCGGACCAGCTGCAGAAACAGGGCAAGGTGCCGTTCGACTACGGCATGTTCTGGTTCAAGGGGCAGAGCATGGCAACCGGGCAGTGCAACGTGAAGGCCTACAACCGGCAACTGCTGAACCTCATCGCGAACCACAAGGCCGAGCCTTCTTTCCTGGTGTCGCACGAACTCACGCTGGACCAGGCACCGGAGGGCTATCGGAACTTCGATGCCCGTAACGACGGCTGGACCAAGGTGCTGCTGCACCCGGACGGCGGAAGGTGACCAAGGCTCGGCCCTTTGACGCGCGGAGGCGGCACCCCGTGGGGGTGCCACCTCCGTACGTTGCTTAGCGAGGAGCACTCCGGCCGGTGAATCGGCTTGTTGGTGGCTCGGCTGATCGGCAAGCGGTGACGTCCTTCGCCCGCGTGGTGTAGCGCCCGTACCACCGCCCTCGCCGGGTGCGGGAATCGTCAGCGTGACAGCGCACTGATATGACAGGGTTTGTCCATGACGGAGTCGCCAGTCAGGCAGATGCGGCGACGGCCGCGGTCAACTCGGGGGCAGACATGAGGGCATTGGTCAAGGCGGGGGTCGTCGTGGTCGGCGGATGGGCCGTCCGCAGATTCCTGCTCCCGTCGGGCCGTCAAGGGCCCTTGCAGCGGAGCCCGTTGATGCGGCGCGAACCCCGGTGGCACGTGGTGACCGTGAACCCGGTCCGCGACGAGCTGACCCAGGACTCACCGCTTCCCGAGCCGCTAGCCGGTCTCGGTGACGCCGTCGACGTGAAGATCCGCCGCGCCGCGGGTGACCGCGGCATCGAGCTGGCGGTCCGGCTGCGTGACGGCGCCCAGTCGCCGGTGACCGCAGGAGCCAGGCGACTTACGGGTCGCGATCCCAACCAGGCCATCCGTGCCGCGCTGCGCGAGGCGAAACAGCTCCTGGAGACCGGCGAGGTGCTGCACCCCAGCTCTCCCCCCACCACCCAGACGACGGCGGTCAACAAACCACTGCAGATGGCGACGCGGCAGGGCCGGCGGGAGGGGCGACTGTGAAGGCACTGATGTGGCAAGGCGTCAACGAACTGTCGGTGAACGAGGTTCCAGACCCGACCATGCGCAACGAGCAGGACGCCATCATCCGGGTACGCAAGACGACGACGTGCGGTTCCGATCTGCACCTGCTGGGTGGGTACATCCCATTCATGGAGCGGGGTGACGTCCTCGGGCACGAGTTTCTGGGCGAGGTGGTCGAGGTCGGCCCCCAGGTGCGCAAGCACAAGGTGGGCGACCGGGTAGTGGTCTGCTCGTTCATTTCCTGCGGCCGCTGCTGGTACTGCAAGCAGCAGCAGTACTCCCTATGCGACAACGGCAACACCAACCCCGCCATCACCGAGAACCTCTGGGGCTTCGCACCCGGAGGCTGCTACGGCTACTCCCACGCGCTCGGCGGCTTCGCGGGCAGCCACGCCGAGTACATCCGCGTTCCGTACGCCGACCAGGGGGCCTTCACCGTCCCCGACGGAGTGAGCGACGAGCGCGCTCTCTTCGCCTCCGATGCCGCCCCGACCGGCTGGATGGGCGCGGACCTCGGCGGGGTCAAGGTCGGTGACGTGGTCGCGGTGTGGGGCGCGGGCGGGATGGGCCAGATGGCCGCACGCGCGGCGGTCCTACTCGGCGCGGAACGGGTGATCATCATCGACCGTCTCGCCAATCGGCTGCAGATGGCGGAGAAGTACCTGGGCGTGGAGACGCTCAACTACCAAACCCAGGACGTCGGCGGTGAACTGCTGGAACGCAGCGGCGGGCGCGGGCCTGACGTGTGCATCGAGGCGGTGGGAATGGAGTCCCACAGCACCGGACTGCAATACCTGTACGACCAGGTCAAACAGCAGTTGCGCCTGGAATCAGACCGTCCGATCGCCGCCCGGGACGCTATCTACCACTGCCGCAAGGGCGGAAGCGTGTTCCTACTCGGCGTCTTCGCCGGCCTGGTCGACAAGTTCCCGCTCGGGGCGGTCATGAACAAGGGACTCACCCTGCGCGGCGCCCAGCAGCACGGACACCGCTACATCCCGATGCTGCTCGACCGGATGGCACGCGGCGAACTGGTCACCGAACACCTCGCGACACACACCATGCCACTCGACCAAGCACCCCAGGGATACAACATGTTCAAGAACAAGCTCGACGGCTGCGTACGCGCCGTCTTCGAACCCACCCCATGAACGGCGCCAGGGAGCGCGTCACTGATCTGTGACCCGCCGAACCGTCCGTCACCCCACTTCAGGCACCATCGCTCATCTCGACACACGCTCTAGGTGACTGGTGTGGGGCTGTCTCGCTAACGGTGTTTCCGGCGATCTTGGTTAGTAGGTTTCAGCGGCTGGGAAGCGGTCGCTGAAGGTGATGGCGAAGGCGTTCAGG
>NZ_JBEZFA010000071.1:0-18907 GCF_040649215.1 Micromonospora sp. NPDC049044
GCCGTGATCGGCGTACCCGAAGGGGGTCTGCGCTCGGCGCAGGCCCCCTTCGGGCTGTTTCCGCTCGGTCAGCGGACGACCTTGATGTTGAAGATAGCGGGGCGGGCGAGTGGTCGCGGCGGCGGTGAAGAGGTGCACGGCCAGGTCGGCCAGGGCCGTGGCGGTCTGGTCGATCGGGGATGGCGGGAGCACGATGTGGCTCGCCGTCCCGCCCAGCGTCCGCCGTGCGCCCTGCGAGGGGCGGGCTCGCCGTCCCGCCCAGCGTCCGCCGTGCGCCCTGCGAGGGGCGGGCTCGCCGTCCCGCCCAGCGCCCGCCGTGCGCCCCGCGCTGGGCGGGTCGCCGTCCCGCCCAGCGCCCGCTGCGCGCCCCCGCCCCAGCGCCCGCCGCCCCCCGGCAAATGCGGGCCGCGCGCCCGCCCTACGCCGCTCGCGCGGCGCGGCGCCTCCCGGGCGCGGCGGGGACCCGCGTGGCGCATAGGATGTGCGGTCATGGCACGCGTGCTCACTCCCCGTGCGGAGGATTTCCCCCGCTGGTACCAGGACCTGATCGCCAAGGCGAAGCTGGCCGACAACGGCCCGGTTCGCGGCACCATGGTCATCCGCCCGGCCGGCTACGCCATCTGGGAACGGATGCAGGCCGAGATGGACGCCCGGATCAAGGCGGCGGGTGCGGAGAACGCGTACTTCCCGCTCTTCATCCCGGAGAGCTACCTCAAGCGTGAGGCCGAGCACGTCGAGGGTTTCTCGCCGGAGCTGGCGGTCGTCACGCACGGTGGTGGCAAGCCGCTCGCCGAGCCGGTGGTGGTGCGTCCCACCAGCGAGACGGTGATCGGCGAGTTCATGGCCAAGTGGATCGACTCGTACCGGGACCTGCCGCTACTGCTCAACCAGTGGGCGAACGTGGTCCGGTGGGAGCTGCGTCCGCGGATCTTCCTGCGGACCAGCGAGTTCCTCTGGCAGGAGGGGCACACCGCGCACGCCACCCGTGAGGACGCCCGGGCGTACGCGCGGCGGATCCTGCACGAGGCGTACGAGGATCTGATGGTCAACGTGATCGGCATCCCGGTCGTGGTGGGCCTGAAGACCGCGCGCGAGCGGTTCGCCGGGGCGACTGCCACGTACACCTGTGAAGGCATGATGGGCGACGGCAAGGCCCTCCAGTTGGGCACCAGTCACGAGCTGGGGCAGAACTTCGCCAAGGCGTTCGACATCAGCTACTCCTCCAAGGAGGGCGGCCGGGAGCACGCCTGGACCACCTCCTGGGGCACGTCGACCCGGATGCTCGGCGGCCTGATCATGGCGCACGGCGACGACAACGGTCTGCGCGTGCCGCCGAAGCTGGCCCCGATCCAGGCGTACGTCATGATCGTCAAGGACGGCGACGGCGTGGGCGAGGCGGCGGCCAAGCTGCGCGACGGCCTGCGTGACGCCGGTGTCCGGGTCGCGCTCGACGACCGGACCGACACCGCGTTCGGCCGCCGGGCCGTCGACGCCGAGCTGCGTGGCTATCCGGTACGCGTCGAGGTCGGCCCCCGTGACCTGGCCGTCGGCAACGCGACAGTGGTGCGTCGTACCGACGGGTCGAAGTCCCCGACGCCGGTGGCCGACGTGGTCGCCGCGGTGCTTGCCGCGCTGGAGACCGACCAGCAGGTGCTGCACGACCAGGCGCTGGCCAACCGCGAGTCGCGCACCGTCGAGGTGTCGACGCTTGCCGAGGCGATCGAGGCGGCCGCCACCGGCTGGGCCAAGGTGCCGTGGTCGGCGGTCGGCGTGGCCGGCGAGGCCGAGGCCAACGGCCAGGGCGTCACGGTGCGCTGCCTGCTGCGCGCCGACGGCTCGGTACCGGACTCCGAGGACGAGCCCGACCTGATCGCCATCCTCGCCCGCGCCTACTGAGGCGTGTGGAAGGGCCCTTCCTGCGCCCGCGGCAGCGGAAGGGCCCCCTGTCAACAGCTCCGGAGGTGCTGCCGTGCGCTTTACGGCAGGTCGGCTGATCATGCACCGGAATGTGCGGCACGGCCGGATCGGCTGGGTCCGGCCGGGCCGCGTGGTCAGCGACGACGAGCGGGGCCTGCTGGTGTGGATCGCCCGGGACTCGCCGGTGGCCCACGAGGTGACCGAGGCCGGGCTGGGGATGCGGGCGATGCCCTTCGCCCAGTGGATCTCGTCGTCGTACCGGTTGGCGCACGGGCGCTGGAACGGCCCGCCGCTGCTGAAGTTCCTGCCCACCGGGGCGGCGCACTCCGTCTGGTGGTTCCGGGACGCGCAGGGCCGATTCGCCAACTGGTACGTCAACCTGGAGGAGCCCGGCGTCCGCTGGGACGACGGCCCGGTGGCCGGTGTCGACGTGGTGGACCAGGACCTCGACGTGGTGGTACGCCCGGACCTGAGCTGGGGCTGGAAGGACGAGGACGAGTTCGTCGAGCGCCTCGCCTTCGGTGCCGACTACTGGGTGACCGACGAGAAGGCGGTCCGCGCCGAGGGGGAGCGGGTGATCGCGCTCGCCGAGGCCGGTGAGTTCCCGTTCGACGGCACCTGGTGCGACTTCACCCCGCCAGCGGATTGGGACGTACCGGATGAACTGCCGCCAGGGTGGGACCGTCCGCCGGTGCGCTGAGAGGTGTTCCGGGTCACCGCCGGCCCGGTGTCCGGGTCCGATGCGCGAGATCGACGGCGGATCTGGCAGAATGGGTCGCTGGTATCCGGCGCGCGTCCGGCGCCCTCTAACCCGGGCACGTCGCTAGTCCACCGAGTAGTCTCCGGCCCAACCCCACGGGTCCGGTCGGCGCTCACCCATGCACACCGCCCATACGGGCCGGTGAGATCGCAACAGGAGCGAAACAACTGTGGCCGTAAAGATCCGGCTCCTGCGGATGGGCAAGATCCGCAACCCGCAGTACCGCATCGTCATCGCCGACTCGCGCACCAAGCGTGACGGTCGGGCGATCGAGTTCGTCGGGGTTTACCAGCCGAAGGAAGACCCTTCGGTCATCGAGGTCAAGTCGGAGCGGGTCCAGTACTGGCTGTCCGTCGGCGCTCAGCCGAGCGAGGCGGTGCAGCGGCTGCTGGAGCTGACCGGTGACTGGCAGAAGTACAAGGGCCTGCCGGCCCCGCCGCCGCTGCTCGTCGCCCCCGAGCGGGCCGACCGCAAGGCGGCGTACGAGGCTGAGGCGAAGGCCGCCGCCGGGCTCGCCCCGGAGACCCCGGCCAAGCCGGCCAAGAAGGCCGCCAAGGCTGCCGAGGCTCCGAAGACCGAGGCTGCGGCCGAGGCGCCGGCGACCGAGGCCCCGGCCGAGGCCCCCGCCGCCACTGCCGACGCCGGTGAGCAGGCCTGACATGCCTCTGCGTCCGGCGTTGGAGCACCTGGTCAAGGGCATCGTCGACCACCCGGACGACGTCCGGGTGCGGATGGTCGATTCCCGTCGGGGTAAGCGGCTCGAAGTCCGCGTACACCCCGAGGACCTTGGCACTGTGATCGGGCGGTCCGGTCGGACCGCCAAGGCGCTGCGCCAGGTGATCGGCTCCATCGGCGGGCGCGGGGTACGCGTCGACATCGTCGACTCGTACTGATGCAGCTCGTCATCGGAAGGATCGGCAAGCCGCACGGCGTTCGCGGTGAGGTCACCGTGGAAGTGCGGACCGACGAGCCTGAAGCACGGTTCGCCCCGGGTTCGGTGCTGCGCACCGAACCCGGGGCAACACCCCCGCCCATCACCGACGGGCCCGGGGTGCCGTTCCAGGTTCCCGCCGAGCTGACGATCGAGGATGCCCGCTTCCACCAGGGGCGGGTGCTTGTCGCGTTCGAGGGCATTCCGGACCGCAACACCGCCGAGGCGCTGCGCGGGACACTGCTCGTGGTGGACAGCGCCGACGTGGCCCCGCCGGACGACCCGGAGGAGTTCCACGACCACCAGTTGGTCGGGTTGGCAGTGGTGACCCCGGCCGGCGAACGGCTGGGCGAGGTGGCCCGGATCGACCACGCCCCCTCCTCGGACCTGCTGGTGCTGCGCCGCCCCGAGGGGCGCACCGCGTTGATCCCGTTCGTCCGGGCGATCGTTCCGGAGGTCGACCTGGCCGGTGGACGTGTGATCGTCGACCCGCCGGCCGGACTGCTCGATCTTTAGGACCACCCCCATGCGCGTCGACGTCGTGTCGATCTTTCCGGAGTACTTCGCCCCGCTGGAGCTGTCGCTGATCGGTCGGGCGCGGGCCAACGGCGTACTCCAGCTTGCCGTGCACGACCTGCGGACCTGGACCCACGACGTGCACCGCACCGTCGACGACACCCCCTACGGCGGCGGGCCGGGGATGGTGATGCGCCCGGAGCCGTGGGGGGAGGCGCTGGACGCGCTCGCGCCGGCCGCGGCCCCGCCGCCCCGGCTGCTGGTGCCGTCGCCGGCCGGCGCGCCGTTCACCCAGGCCATGGCGTACGAGTTGGCGGCCGAGTCGCACCTGCTCTTCGCCTGCGGCCGGTACGAGGGCATCGACCAGCGGGTGTTGTCGCACGCCGCCACCCGGATGCCGGTGACCGAGGTCTCGCTCGGTGACTACGTGCTCTTCGGCGGCGAGGTAGCGGTCCTGGTGATGCTTGAGGCGGTCACCCGACTGCTGCCGGGGGTGCTCGGCAACGCGGGCTCGCTTGACGAGGAGTCGCACGCGCACGGGCTGCTGGAGGCGCCGATCTACACCAAGCCGCCGAGTTGGCGCGGGCACGACGTGCCGGAGGTGCTCCGCTCCGGTGACCACGGCAAGATCGCCCGCTGGCGGCGCGAGGAGGGTCTGCTGCGGACCGCGGCTCGCCGCCCTGACCTGCTCGCCGCGCTGCCGGCGGATCGGCTCGACAAACGGGACATCGCGGCCCTGGACCGGGCCGGATTTCAGCTGCCACCGGGGGATGTGGCAAAGTAGGGGGGTTGCCGCATCCGTCCGCGCCCGCGGGCGGCTGCGAGGATCTCCGATCGGGGTCGGCCCGCCGACCACCTGGGGATCAGAATCACCCATCCGCGCACCGAGTGACGGTGTGCCGTGAGCCTTACGAGGACGCAGCGATGAACATCCTGGACGCCCTTGACGCCCAGTCGAAGCGGACCGACCTTCCCGACTTCCGGGCCGGTGACACCGTCAAGGTGCACGCCCGCGTCGTCGAGGGCAACCGGTCCCGTGTCCAGATCTTCCAGGGCGTCGTGATCCGCCGCCAGGGCGACGGTCTGCGCGAGACCTTCTCGGTCCGCAAGGTCAGCTTCGGCGTCGGCGTCGAGCGCACCTACCCGATCAACGGTCCGGGCATCGACCGGATCGAGGTCGTGACCCGCGGTGACGTGCGTCGCGCCAAGCTGTACTACCTGCGCGAGCTGCGCGGCAAGAAGGCCAAGATCAAGGAGAAGCGGGAGAAGCAGCCCAGCTGACTTCCCGCTCGCCACGCCGCCTGAGCTGCGCGTATGCCGTAACGACCAGATCGCACTACCCTGGTCGTCACGGGCGCAGCATGGCGGCGGGCCCGCCCATCGGGGCGGGTAGCCGTCCACTGCCGCCCGTGGAGCCTCGACGAGGCTCCCGGGCGGTGGTGTTTCTGCGGACCGGGGAGTGGCGTGGTGCAGACGCTTGACGAGGACGGCACCGTTGATCCGTGGCGCCGACGCGCCCGCCGTGGCCGCCGGCAGATGCCGCTCTGGCAGGAGCTTCCGCTGCTGCTCGTGGTGGCGTTCTGCCTCGCGGTGCTGATTCGCACCTTCCTGCTCCAGGCGTTCTTCATCCCGTCCGGCTCGATGGAGGACACCCTCCTCATCGGTGACCGGGTGCTTGTCAACAAGGTCGTCTACGACGTCCGGGACCCGGCCCGCGGCGAGGTGGTGGTCTTCCGGGGCACCGACCGCTGGGCGCCGCAGGTCGACGAGCAGCCGGAGCCGGGCTTCGTCGGCAAGCTGACCCGGACCGTCGGCGACCTGGTCGGCGTGAGCCGTCCCGGTGAGAAGGACTTCATCAAGCGGGTGATCGGTCTCCCCGGCGACCGGGTCAAATGCTGCGACAGCCAGGGGCGGGTGACTGTCAACGGCACGCCCCTCGACGAGCCGTACGTCCTGCGGGACTCCCCGCTGGACCTGCCGCCCAACCCGTCGGAGTGCCGCTCCCGGCGCTTCGACGAGGTCGTCGTACCGCCCGGTCAGATCTTCGTGATGGGCGACCACCGCGAGGTCTCCCAGGACGCGCGCTGCCAGGGCCCGGTGCCGATCGACAACGTGGTCGGCCGGGCGTTCATGGTGGTCTGGCCCTCGTCGCGGTGGAACCCGCTGTCGGTGCCGGCGACGTTCGACGACGTGCCCGCCCCGGGCACGGCATCCTCGGGCGCGCCCCCGGTGCGACCGACCCCGCAGGGTGGTGTGTTGCTGATCCTGCCGTTGGCGGCCGCACTACGTGCTTCCCGCGCGTTCCGGTCGATGACGTCCAGTTCGGCAACGTAGGCTCCTTGGCGTGATTGACGAGCAGACCGACAAGCCGCGCAGCTCCTTCTGGAAGGAGCTGCCGATCCTGCTGGGTGTGGCGATCCTGGTCGCGGTGCTGGTCCGCGCCTTTGTGCTGCAGACCTTCTTCATCCCCTCCCCGTCCATGGAAAACACTCTCAAGATCGATGACCGGGTGCTGGTCAACAAGCTGGTCTACGACTTCCGTTCGCCGCACCGGGGCGAGGTGATCGTTTTCAAGGCTCCGATCGAGTGGAGCGGCAACCCCGAGGGTGAGGACTTCATCAAGCGGGTGATCGGCGTTCCCGGTGATCACGTGGTCTGCTGCGACCCGCAGGAACGGCTGATGATCAACGGCAAGTCGCTGGACGAGCCGTACATCTTCTCCATGGACGGGGTCCGCGACAAGCCGGCCGACCAGGAGTTCGACATCACCGTGCCGAAGGGCCGGCTGTGGGTGATGGGCGACCACCGCTCGGCCTCCGGTGACTCGCTGGAGCACTGGCAGCAGTCCGGGCAGAACATCACCGAGGCCACCATCCCCGAGGACGACGTGGTCGGGCGGGCGTTCACCGTCTTCTGGCCGGTCAGCCGGGCCACCTGGCTGACGGTGCCCGACCAGTTCGACGGCATTCCCAAGCCGTAGACCGGCGGGGCGTGGGCGATCCGCCGTCGGTCTGGCAGGCTGGGGCGGTGAACGTGAGCGCGAGGAATGAGCTTGCGAGCCCCGCAGTCGCGAACAGCGGCGACCGTGTCTACACCTCTCGACGCGCGGCCCGCGTGCTGCTCGTCGACACGGCGGGCCGGGTCCTGCTGTTCGAGGGCTTCGACCCGACCCGACCCGGCCACCGCTACTGGTTCACCCCGGGCGGCGGGCTCGACCCGGACGAGTCCCCGGCGGCGGGCGCGGCCCGCGAGTTGGCCGAGGAGACCGGGCTGCGGGTGGACCCGGCCGAGCTGGGCGAGCCGGTCTGGTCCGACGCGACGGAGTTCCCGTTCGACGGCACGTGGTACCGCCAGGCGCAGGATTTCTTCCTCCTCAGGGTGCCGTCCTGGCAGGTGGACACGGTCGGCTTCACCGACGTCGAGAAGCGCAGCATCGCCGGGCACCGCTGGTGGCTGCCCGACGACCTGGCGGCCAGCGGCGAACGCTTCTATCCGCCCGAGTTGCCCGCCCTGCTGACCCGGCTGGGGCGGTCGACCACCACCGACCGGAACGAGGCGTCGTGCTGACCCCACCGCGCACCGTCGTGCGCCGCGAGGCCGGCCTGTACGCCCTGGAGCGGGCGCTGCAACGGCGAGGCTTCCGGCACGTCGCCGGCGCCGACGAGGCCGGCCGCGGCGCGTGCGCCGGTCCGCTCGTCGCCGCCGCCGCAGTGTTGCCCGAAGGCCGGCCCGGCGAGATCGAGGGGCTGGCCGACTCGAAGCTGCTCACCCCGGCCAGCCGGGAACGGGTGTACGCCGAGGTGGTGGACCGGGCGCTCGCGTACGCAGTGGTGGTCATCCCCGCCGAGGAGGTGGACGCCCGCGGGCTGCACGTGTGCAACCTGGCCGCGATGCGCCGGGCGCTCGCCTCCCTCAGCACCCGCCCGGAGTACGTGCTTACCGACGGCTTCGGCGTGGACGGCCTGGGCGTGCCCGGCCTGGCGGTGTGGAAGGGTGACCGGGTGGCGGCGTGCGTCGCGGCGGCCAGCGTGCTCGCCAAGGTCACCAGGGACCGGCTGATGGTCGAGCTGGACGCGGTGTTCCCGGCGTACGGCTTCGCCGAGCACAAGGGGTACATCACCCCGGAGCACTCGGCGGCGCTGCGCGAGCACGGGCCGTGCCAGGAGCACCGGTTCTCGTACGTCAATGTCGCAGCGGTCTCCGGCCGCGACGGACGGCCGCCGCGCGCCAGACGTCCCGGCGGATTCGACCGGGAAGAGCCGATGGAGCGCTCCGGGGCGTCAGGGGGTACCGTCGGCGTGGCGTTGGGCGAGCAGCCTCGGCCTCAGACGTCGGTGGGGGAAGATGTGGCCATGGAAGGCGGAGTGCGATGAGCGCGGAAGATCTCGAGAAGTACGAGACCGAGATGGAGCTGCAGCTCTACCGGGAGTACCGCGACATTGTCCGCCAATTCTCGTACGTGGTGGAGACGGAGCGTCGGTTCTACCTGGCCAACCAGGTCGACCTGCACGTGCGCAACTCCGACGGCGAGGTCTACTTCGAGGTCGAGATGCACGACGCCTGGGTGTGGGACATGTACCGTCCCGCCCGTTTCGTCAAGAACGTCCGGGTGATGACCTTCAAGGACGTCAACGTCGAGGAGTTGGAGAAGCCCGACATCTCGTTGCCGGCCGACTCCGGCTTCGGCGGCTGACCGCGCCCGGCTGCAACGCGGGCCCCCCACCCGTGGTGTAGCACCTGCCGCCGATCACTCGGCCGGCACCAGCACCTCGACCCGCTGCACCAGGTTGTTGGCGAAGCCGCCCCGGTTCCATGGCTGCTCGACCGGCTGGGTCCGCCCGGACGCGTCAGTCGCCCGCGCACCGAGCACGTGCCGGCCCGGGGTGGCGGTCCACTCGTACCGCCAGCGCCGCCAGGCGAAGTCGCCTGCCGCCGCCGGGTCCAGCTCGGCCGGCGTCCAGCTCTGCCCACCGTCGGTGGTGACCTCCACGGCCACCACCGGGGCGTGCCCGGACCAGGCCCTACCGTCCACTGTGCACGGGCCGGGGCGTACGACCCGGCGACGGGACATGAAGTCGGGAAAGCCGGGCGGGCGGACCAGCGCCCGCGGCTCGATCCGGGTGACCGGCACGCCCGGGTCGTCGGCGTCGGTGCGCACCCGGTAGGCCACCGCGTTCTGGTACCCCTCGAACGGCTCGGTCCGGACCTCGATCGAGTGCAGCCACTTGACGTGCGCCATGCCGTACCAGCCGGGCACGATCAGCCGCAGCGGAGCGCCGTGCTGGGGCAGCAGGGGAGCGCCGTTCATCTCGTACGCCAGCAGCACCTCCTCGCGCAGCGCGTCGGCAACCGGCAGCGCCCGCTGGTAGTCCTGCTCGACCCCGCGCTCGACCCCGTGATCGGCGCCGGTGAAGACCACCTCGACCGCGTCCGGCCCGAGGCCCGCCTCCCGCAGCAGCGGCGCGAGGGGGGTGCCCGTCCACTCGGCGTTGCCGACCGCCTCGACCAGCCACGGCTGGCTGACCGGGCGGGGGTGCAGCAGGGCTCGACCGTTTCCGGCGCACTCCAGGGTCACCTGCCGGGTGACCCGTGGCCGCTCCCGCAGGTCGGCGAGGCTTACCGTCAGTGGGCGGTCCACCGCGCCGCCGACGGTGAGCGTGTGCGCCGCCGCGTCGACCTCCGGAATGTCGTAGTGGATCAGCAGGTAGTGCAGCCCGGCGGGCGTGACGTCGTAGCGCAACGCCTCCAACGGGATGCCGTGGTTGCGGGCGGCGAGCTGCAACTCCTCGGCGCTTATCGCCTCGTCCGGCGCCGCGAGCCGGGACGGGCCGCTCACGTCGGCCACCGTCGGCGTCCGGTCATCGACAGTGGTCATGCCTGGGCCTCCCCGGTCCACACGGCGGCACCCGCCGTACGCCACCCAGCCTAGCCAGGCAGTGCGGCAGTGGACGACCGGCCGTACGAGCGGTCGACCTCGGTGCTGACGGCCGGGGAGCGACCCAGCGCGGCCGGCGTCTCCACGGCCCGGGCATAGCAGATCAGCGAATCTTCCGGGTGGTCGTCCACAGGACCGTTTGTTGTCCACAGCTTCCTCGGCCGGGCTGGCGGACGGCCCGGCTGCGGCCCGAGGCTGCTGTCATGCGACAGCCATCCGCACCGCGCATCGGCCCGGTCCACCATCCCGGGCTGCTCCGCGCCGCGCTTCCCCTCGCGCTGATCGTCCAGCTCTGCGGGCTGGTCGTGCTGGTCACGGCGGGCCCTCGCCGGGCACCGGTGCCCACCGTGCCGGCCGCGGCGCTGACGTCCGCCTCAGCGTCCGCCGGACGGTACCGCCCGCCTGTCGACGGTCCGCCTCGTCCGGTCCGCCGGTTCGACCCGCCGCCCCGACCGTGGCTGCCCGGTCACCGGGGCGTCGACCTGGCCGCGCCGGCCGGCGCGGTGGTCCGCAGCGCCGGTCCGGGCACCGTGCTCTTCGCCGGCCTGGTTGCCGGCCGACCGGTGATCACCGTGGGGCACCCCGACGGGCTGCGCACCACCCATGAGCCGGTGCGACCGACGGTGCGTCCCGGTCAACCGGTCGCCGCCGGCACGCCCCTCGGTGAGCTGCTGCCGGGCCACCCGGGTTGCCCCGCCGAAGCCTGCCTGCACTGGGGCCTGCGCCGGGGCGCGGACTATCTCGACCCGCTGGCACTGCTCGGCCTCGGCCCGGTGCGACTGCTGCCGGTCGGTGGGGCCGGCACCCGCGGGGTCAGCGCTGGGCGAGCAGCGCCGGCAGCCGCACGGCCAGCCGCTCGTACTCGTCGGCGACGTTGTAGACCTGACCGGTGAGCCGCAACCACCCACTGCCGTTCCAGCTCATCACCGCCACCTCGGCGGCGAGCCGTTCGCCGATCCGCGCCTGCAACGCCCGCGCCGCGTCGATGGTGGCGGCCGTCCCGGCCGGCAACGGGATGAGGCGCAGAGACACCCCCGGCCCGCCGGGGTCGGGCAGCTCGGCGGGGGGCACCTTCAGCGCTTCCCCCACCACCCGCTGGCCGTACGCGGCGAGTGCGGCGTTGTGCGCCCGTACCCGGTCGAGGCCGAGACTGCGCAGCGTGAACAGCCCGGCCGGGGCGGCCAGCCAGGACGTGTAGTCGAGCGTCGCCTGCCATTCGATCCGGGCCGGGAAGCCCGACTCCTGCTCCCAGGAGACCACGAGCGGCTCGATCCGGTCCCGCCACTGCGGTGCCACAGTCAGCAGCGCGGTACCGCGCGGGGCGTACGCCCACTTGTGCAGGTTGCCCACCCAGAAGTCGGCGCCGATGCTGGCCACCGTCGTGGCCAGCATCCCCGGGGCGTGCGCGGCGTCGACCAGGACCGGTGTGCCGTGTTCGCGGGCCACCCCGACGATGGCGGCGGTCGGGAAGAGCTTCGCGGTGGCCGAGGTGAGCTGGTCGACGACGAGCAGTCGGGTCCGGCCGGGGCGCAGGCCGTCGCGGACGATCTGCACGAGCTGATCGTCGGTCGCGGCCAGTGGAATCGGCAGGACCCGGCTGACCGCCCCGGTGCGGCGGCACTCGCGGTGGATGGCCAGGCTCACTGCCCCGTAGCCGTGGTCGGTGCTGAGCACCTCGTCGCCGGCCCGCAGGCCCATCGACTGGAGCACCACGGCGACACCGGTCGTCGTGTTGCCGACCAGGGCGCTGCCGTCCGGGTCGGCACCCAGGAACCCGGCGAGGTGTCGGCGGGTGTGGGCGATCCGGTCGACCAGCCCCTTGGTGAAGAAGCGCAGCGGGTTGGACTCCATCTCGTCACGCAGCCGCTGCTGGGCGCGCTGCACCCCGATCGGGACCGCGCCGAACGAGCCGTGGTTGAGGTGGCTGACCGCCGGGTCCAGGGAGAAGAGCAGGCGGGCGCCCGGAATCGGCTCAGGGGGCTGCGGGACGCTCACTTGATGATCGTAACCGCCGGCGCTCCCGCTCCGCGGAGCTTGATCAGGCGCGCGGGTGGGCCTGGCGGTAGGCGGCACGCAGCCGCTCCACCGAGACGTGCGTGTAGATCTGCGTGCTGGCCAACGACGAGTGGCCGAGCAGCTCCTGCACGGCGCGTAGGTCCGCACCACCTTCAAGCAGGTGGGTGGCCGCCGAGTGGCGTAGACCGTGCGGGCTCGTCCGGGGCAGACCGGCGGCCTCGGCGTACGCACCGACGATCTGACGTGCTGTCGTCGGATTGAGCCGACCACCCTGCGCGCCGAGCAGCAGCGCGTCCCCGGAGCGGTCGCCCACCAGCGCCGGGCGGCCCCGGCGCAGCCAGTCGTCGAGCGCCCGCTGGGCGGGTACCCCGTACGGCACCGAGCGCTCCCGTCCGCCCTTGCCGAACACCCGGATCACCCGTCGACCGCTGTCGACATCCCCGACGTCCAGCCCGCAGGCCTCACTGACCCGTACGCCGGTGGCGTACAGCAGCTCCAGCAGTACCCGGTCGCGCAATGGCACCGCGGTGTCCTTCGGTGCGGCCGCCGCCGAATCGGTGCGTGCGGGGCCGGTGCGGGCGAGGTCTGTGGCTGCGGACTCGGTGCCGGCTGGGCCGGTGCGGGCTGGGCCGGTGCGGGCTGGGTGCGGTAGGTCGGGGGGTGGCGGGTTGTTGGGCGGTGCTCGCCGGGCCGGCGCCTCGACCAACGCGGCCGCCTGGTCGGCGCGCAACACGCTCGGCAGGTCCCGGTGCGCACGCGGGCTGGCCAGCCCCGCACCGACGTCGACGGAGAGCAACCCGGCTCGGTGCGCCCAGGCGCTGAACGCCCGCGCCGACGCGGCCCGCCGCGCCAACGAGGTGCGCGCCGCACCAGTGGTGCGCTGCCGTGCCAGCCAGCTGCGCAGCACCGACAGGTCAAGCTCGGTCAGGTCGACGCAGCCCATCCGGACGGCATGGTCGAGCAGCGAGACCAGATCGGTGACGTACGCGCGGACGGTGTGCGTGGACCGGTTCCGCACCCGGGACAGGTGTTCGGCGAAGTCGTCGACGGCGTCCCGCAGCGCTGGCGGCAGCGCCTGGTGCATGGCCCGGGTACTCCGGTCGGGCCGGCTCATCGCGGACGCGCCGGTTCGTCGGCTCCGGCCCCCGCACTGGCAGCTGACACACCACCAGCCTACGGCGGACGGGTGCGCTCCACCGGTCACGACGATGCCGATGTCCGGGCGAGGACGCCCTCGGGGTGGTGTCGGAGTCCGTCGAAGGCAATAAGGTCATCCGCACCCGACTGTCACCTGTGGCGCCGACGTGCTGGGCGCGGGTGCGGCGGTCGTGATCGGTAACGCCCCTGACTGTTAGTGGGGAGTTGAGATCGATGAGCACACCGACCACTACCGAACCGACGCTGGCGGCGAGAAGCGTGGCATCGAACGCCGTCGCGAAGCTCGGCGTGCCGGTCCGGTGACCGCTGACTGGGAGCAGGTGACGAGGCTCGACCGGTCGGGCCTCGTCACTTGGCTGCTCTCTGCTGAGCCCGATCACGTGCAGTGGACGGGTAACGAGTGGTTGGGCGTTCTGCAACTGTTCACGACGCAACTCACTCAGGAGGGCGCCGAGGTTTCCCCGGTAGCTTGGCGGACCCACTCCGTCGCCTACGACGTGGTGCTCCGGCGGACCCAGGACACCAACGGCATCGACGAACATGAGGCGGCCGTCCGGCGGCTGCTCCTGACCAGCGTCGCCCTCGGCCACGCCCGCCCCACACCGGAGGTCGCGCTGCTGGACCCCCGGCACGCGATCGCCGCGTTCCGGGCCTGCCTGCCGATGCCGACGGAGGTGGCGGTACGCGTCGCGCCGCAGTGGCGTGAGTTGGCCCCAGCAGACCTACGCCGGCTGGTCCGCGCCGCGGGCCTGGTCACCGCGGCTGGCGCTCTCAAGCCGTACCTCGACGAATCCGACCCCGGCAGCAGCGACTTCGCGGCAGAACTTGCGGTGTGGGAGCGCGACGTCCTCGTCCAGCTCAGATCGGGGCCTCCCTCTTGCTGACCGTCGGCAGCGCGGCGAGGGCGTAACCGTCATCGCGACGGACCACCATCGACAACTCCTCAAGCAGGGACAGCTTGCGCATCGTGGTGCGCACGTCGAGACCGGCCCGGGTCGCGAGGGCGTCCACACCCCTGGCCCCTCGACGGGGTAACGCCTCCAGCAGTGCGCGCGCATCGTCGTCGAGCGTGTCGGCGGGCCGCTGTGGGCCCCGCGCCGGCGGAGCCAGGTCCGCGCCGATCCGGCCCACCTCCTCAAGTACGTGTGCCACACCGGTGACCAGCCGGGCCCTGGGGTTGTCGCGGAGGAACTCGTGCGCGCCGACAGACATCGCCGAGGTCACCGGCCCGGGCACCACCATTGCCGCCCGACGCGTGTACAAGGCTCGCCGCGTGGTCTGGGTCGCGCCACTGCGCGCCGACGCCTCCACCAGGACGGTGCCCAGGGTGCCCGCGGCGATCACCCGGTTGCGGATCAGGAACCGGGGCCGCAACGGCTCGGCGCCGGGCGGCCACTCGCTGACCAGCAACCCGGTGTCGGCGATCCGGTCGAAGAGTGCGGCGTTCCCCATCGGGTACGGCCGGTCCAGTCCACAGGCAAGCACCGCGACGGTCAGGCCACCGGCGTTCAGGGCACCCCGGTGGGCGGCGGCGTCGATGCCGAACGCGCCACCGGACACGACTGTCCAGTCCCGCTCGGCCAGGCCGTATCCCAACTCGGTAGCGACATGCTGCCCATACCCGGTGGCCGCCCGCGCCCCCACCACGGCCACCGAACGATCCAGGGCCTCGCCCAGCGGCCAGCCTCCGCGTACCCAGAAGCAGAGCGGTGGGGCGGTCTCACCGTCCACCCGGCGGGCGACGTCCGGCAGGCGCAGCGTGGCCAGGTCGGCGACCCGGGCCGGCCACTCCTCGTCCTCCGGCGTGACAAGTCGGGCACCGAGCCGGTCGGCGCGCTCAAGCGCCTCGGCCGCCACCGCCCGCGCGTCACCGCCGGCCAGTTTGGCCGCCACCGTGCTGCGCAGCCAGCCGTCCGGGCTGCCCCCGTCGAGCAGGAGGTTCAGGGTCGCCACCGGCCCGAGCCGTTCGACCAGGTGGTAGACCACGCGGGTGCCCGGCTCAGCCAGCCAGGTCAGCGCGACCCGGGCCAGCCTGCGCTCGTCGTCGGCACTCACATCGCTTCTCCCGTCCGGAGTTGGATCGCTTCCCGCACGTCGTCCCGGTCTGGCCGGTCCCGGCCGTCCAGGTCGGTGATGGTCCAGGCCATCCGGATCACCCGGTCGAAGCCGCGTGCCGACAGTGAGCCGGAGTCGAGCCGGCCGCGCAGCTCGGCGGTGACCCGGGCGGGCAGCCGCCACGGCGGTCGACGCAGATGCGGGCCGTCCACCTCGGCGTTGAGCCTTCGGCCGAGGACGGCCCAGCGGGCCGCTGCCGCCTGTCGGGCCGCCGCCACCCGCGCGGCGACCGTCGCGGACGACTCGACGTCGCCGTCGGGTGCCATCAACTCCGCCGCCCGCACGGGCATCAGCCGCACCTGTACGTCGATCCGGTCGAGCAGCGGCCCGGAGAGCCGGCCCAGGTAGCGACGACGGACCAACGCGGAGCACTCGCAATGGGAGTCGCCGGCCGGTTTCGCGCAGGGGCAAGGGTTGGCTGCCAGAACCAACTGGGTCCGGGCCGGGTAGACGGTGCCGCCACCGCTGCGGCTGAGCTGGATGTGACCGTGCTCCAAGGGTTGGCGCAATGCCTCCAACGCGCCCTTGCTGAACTCGGGCGCCTCGTCCAGAAACAACACGCCTCGGTGGGCCAGCGACACCGCGCCCGGCCGGGCCAGCCCCGAGCCGCCGCCGACCAGCGACGGCACCGTCGCGGTGTGGTGCGGTGCCTGAAACGGTGGGCGTCGCAGCAACCGACCGCCCGGCGGCAGCAGCCCCGCGACCGAGTGCAGCGCTGTCACCTCCAACGCCGCCTCGTCGTCCAACTCGGGCAGGATCGACGGTAGTCGTTCGGCGAGCATCGTCTTGCCGGCGCCCGGGGGACCGAGCAGTGCCACGTGGTGCCCACCGGCGGCGGCCACCTCCAACGCACGTCGGCCCACCTGCTGCCCGGCGACGTCGGCGAGATCCGGCCCGCCGACGACAGGTGTCGGCGCGGCTGCCGGTGGCTCGATCAGCGGGGTGCCGTCGCGGACGAAGGAGACCAGCCGGTGCAGGTGGTCCACCGCTCGCACCAGTACCCCGGGGATGACCGCGGCCTCGGCGGCGTTGCCGACCGGGACGACCACCCGCTCGACGCCGGCCTGGGCCGCGGCGGCGACCATCGGGAGCACGCCGCGCACCGGCCGGACCGTGCCGTCGAGCCCCAACTCGCCGAGGACCACCACACCCTCCAGCGGAAGCAGCGGCAGCTCACCCGAGCCGCCCAACAGAGCGGCGGCGATGGCCAGGTCGAAGGCCGAGCCGAACTTCGGCAGCGTGGCGGGCAGCAGGTTGAGGGTGATCCGCCGGTTGGGCCAGCGTTGACCGGAGTTGACCACCGCGGCGCGGACGCGGTCGCGGGCCTCGTGCAGAGCGGTGTCCGGCAGGCCGGAGATCACCACTGCCGGCAGGCCGGCGGCCAGGTCGGCCTCCACCTCGACCAGGTGGCCGGTCACCCCGACCAGACCCACGCAGAGCACCTTCGCGTAGCTCATGACGCCGTCACCGGCCCTTCGGCGTACGCATCTCAGAACGCGCCCTTGAGGTGGTCGACCTGCGCCGGGCCGGCCTCGGGCAGCCGCACCGACAGCACGTCGAAACGCACCTCCTCGGCGGTCGTGCCGGTCTCGGTCAGCCAGCGCGCGGCGAGCCCCCGCAGCCGGCGGGCCTTGGCCGGTACGACCGCCTCGGCCGGGGTGCCGAAACCGTCACCCCGGCGGGTCTTCACTTCGCAGAAGGCGAGCACCGGCCCGTCCCAGGCGATGATGTCGATCTCCCCGGCCGGACAGCGCCAGTTTCGGGCGATCGGGCGCAGCCCGGCCTCGGTCAGGTGCCGAACGGCGCACCGCTCCCCGTACGCGCCGACTGCCTGGTTCCGCTTCGTCATGGACGGCACGGTGCCTGCCGGAGTGCGAACACCGCGACCCCCAGGGAAGATCGACTGTGGATAACCACTGCGCTGTGGACGACCACCCGATCAAGCCCACGCTGTGCTAGGGCGCCTCGGGCACGAACGAACCGGTCAGCGACTTCCAGCCCGGCACAGCTCGCGGACACCGCCGCCGGTGCCGGGCGGCAGGACCGGCTGACAATGGCGCCGTTCACCATGATCAGGTGATGGAAAGTAGTCGCCAGGCCGGCTGCGGACCTACTTTTCAGCACCTGATCAACGCTCGCGGAGGCGGCGGCGCGTTCCCTTTGCGGGTCGTCCGGTCGCGGTGATCATCGAACGGGAGGCCGCGGCGGGTCGGGCCGAAATGGCGCGGGCGTGGCCGGTCGCATACGGTGCCTGACGTGGACGGACGACGGAGTTTCCCGGAAGATCAGGAGTCGCGCTGGTACCCCGACGAGCGGGGTCACGGTTACGGCGAGTCGGAGTGGCGCGCCGCGGGCGAACCGCGGTACCGGGACGAGGTTCCCGAGCAGCGTGGGCCCGACGGGACCCGCTCCGTCGAGGACACCGGCGTCGGCCGACGCCGGGAGCCGGACTCCGGGCGCTTCGGCGCGGTGGACGCGGGCCGGTTCGGTGGTGCTGGGGAGTCGGACTCGGGTCGGTTGAGCGCGGTGGACGCGGGCCGGTTCGGTGGTGCTCCGGAGTCGGACTCGGGTCGCTTCGGTGCGGTGGACGCCCAGCCCGGCCGGTTCGGTGCGGGCGAACCCGACTCGGGACGGTTCGGCGCGGTCGACCCGTTGGCTGACGTTCGGCCGGAGACCGAGGCATACCGGGTGACCCGGTCTCGGCGGGCTGACCGGGACCCGTCGGAGATTTCCGGAGAGCTTCCCGGTCGTCGGGCCGCCCGGGAGTCGGCCGCGACGGACGCGCCGTTGACCGTCGGCCGTGAGGAGGCCGTCCGTTCGGCGACGCCGGTCGCCGAGACGCCGCCCGGTGTGCTCGCCGACCAGGTCCGTCCCGCCCCGCTCAGCGGGTATCCGATCATCGAGCCCACCCGGGGCGGCGGCGAGACGCCGCATCCGTTGGACATGCCGACCGGTCCGATGCCGGGCATCGGACCCCGCCCCGAGTTGCCCACCGCCGAGCCGTCGGTGTATCCGCCGACCGCCGATGGCGTCTACCGGACCCGTCGGCCGGTGCTGGCCGTACTCTTCGCCCTGCTGGTGTTGATCTTCGAGGTTCCCGCGCTGCGGGTGCTGCTCGCGGGCGTGACCGGCGATCCGGTGGACGCCGGGAACGTCGTGGTCGGTATCGCCCTGGTGGCGGGGCTGCCGATCTTCGCGATCGGGCTCTACGGGCTCCGAACCGGAGGTCTGGCGCTCTCCGACACCGGCCGGGGCTGGCTGCGTCCACCGACTGCCTACCTGACCGTCGGCCTGGTGCTCTTCGTCGCCGCCGCGCTCGCCGTCGGCTGACCTCTGAGCCAAGCGCCCGGGCCCACCCGGCCCGGCGGGACCGCCCTCGCCCCGCCCGCCCTCGCCCTGCCCGCCCTCGCCCTGCCCGCAGGCATGATCGACTCGGTTTCCTGGAAATCGCGGTGTCCACGCCAGGCGGTTTCAAGTGGCGGTTGCAACCAGGTGTTTGTGGAGTACCTCGGCTGGATTTTGCCAGTCGAGGGTTTGGCGTGGTCGTCCGTTGAGTTCG
>NZ_JBEZFA010000072.1:0-18728 GCF_040649215.1 Micromonospora sp. NPDC049044
CGGCGCCACCGGCACCCATGACCTGTATCTCCGCTTCGCCGGCGGCACCGGCACCCTGTTCAACATCAACTGGTGGCAGTTCAGCGGCACCGGCGTCGATCCCACCCCCACGCCCACCCCCACGCCCACCCCGACGCCTACCCCGACGCCCACTCCAACTCCGACGCCCACCACCACGCCGACGCCGACGCCGACGGTTCCGGGTGGTCAGTCCTGTGGGGTCGCCAACACCGTTGTCAACTCCTGGCAGGGCGGCTTCGAGGGCAGGTTCACCATCACCAATTCCGGTTCCACCCCGACCACCGGATGGCAGGTGACCGCCACCTTCCCCTCCGGGCAGACGGTGTCCCAGGTCTGGAACGGTAGCTTCAGCCAACAGGGCAACCAGGTGACAGTGACCAACGCCAGCTACAACGGACAGCTCGCGGTCGGAGCGTCCACCACCGTGGGCTACCTCAGCGCCGGCAGCCAGCCGCCGACCAGCCTGAGCTGTACGGCCGACTGACAGCCGCAGCGGCCCGCCCCGACGGATGGGGCGGGCCGCTGCGGTTTCCAGCCAGACGCCGGCCGGTCGTTATCCGATGCGGACCAGCTGCCACTGTTGGTTGGTGCCGCCCCAGTCGCTGTACTGGACGATGTTTCCGCCGTCAGCGGTGGAGGCGCCCTGCACCTCGACGGCCTTGCCGCTGTTGCGGTTGATCACCCGCAGGTAACCGTCGGCCGACTGGGCGAGCCGGAACTGCTGGTTCGTGCCGTTGCCGTCGCTCCACTGCACGATCGCCGCACCATCGGCGGTGGAGAAGTTGTAGACGTCCAACACCTTGCCGGAGAGGCGGGACTTCAGCCGGTAGTAGCCGCCCCCCGAGTCCACGAACTGCCACTGCTGGTTGGTGCCGTTGTTCCGTGACCACTGACTGATCCGGGCGCC
Organism: Micromonospora sp. NPDC049044; assembly: GCF_040649215.1. Taxonomy (NCBI): domain Bacteria; kingdom Bacillati; phylum Actinomycetota; class Actinomycetes; order Micromonosporales; family Micromonosporaceae; genus Micromonospora; species Micromonospora sp. NPDC049044. Next base: position 929 of record NZ_JBEZFA010000072.1, read on the forward strand.
GTCGTTCGTTGCCGAGGCATACAGGTCCAACGCCTTTCCGCTGTTGCGGTTCAGCAACACGTACCAGGCGCTGGTGTCCACCCCGCTGCTCGGCGGGGGCGTGGTCGGCGTGGTCGAGCCGGCGTTGAGGGCGTTCAGGACGCTCGTGTACGCCGCCTTCTTGTTGCCGCTGCACTCGAAGAGCAGGGCGTTGTCCGACCCACGCCACGAGTCGCAGTCGCGCACGCCCCAGGTGGTGATGCCGGTGCAGCGTGAGACGTTCATGCACGCGCGGGTCACGGCGCCGTAGATGTTGGCCTGGTTGCCGCCGGTCATCACGTCCAGCTCGGTGATCTGCACGTCCACGCCGAGGTCGGCGAAACGCTGCAGGTTGGCCTGGTAGTCCGACGCCAGCGTGGTGCCCAGGTGCGACTGGAAACCCACGCAGTCGATCGGCACACCACGGGACTTGAAGTCCCGCACCATGTTGTAGATCCCCGTCGACTTCGCGTTGATCCCGTCGGTGTTGTAGTCGTTGTAACACAACTTCGCACCCGGATCCGCCGCCCGCGCGGCCCGGAACGCCGCCTCGATCCAGTCGTTGCCGGTGCGCTGCAGGTTCGAGTCACGCCGCCCACCGCTGCCACCGTCGGCGAACGCCTCGTTCACCACGTCCCACGCGTAGATCTTGCCCCGGAAGTGCGTTGCCACCTGCGTGACGTGGTTGATCGCCGCGTTGCGCAACGCGCTGCCCGACATGCCCTGCGCCCAGCCCGGCTGCTGCGCGTGCCACAACAGCGTGTGGCCCCGGACGCTCATGCCGTTGGCCTGCGCGTGACTGACCAGCCGGTCACCACCGGAGTAGGTGAAGGAGTTCTGCTGCGGCTCGGTCGAGCTCCACTTCATCTCGTTCTCGGGTACGACGCTGTTGAACTCGCGGTTCAGGATCGTCACGTACGCGTTGTCGGAGAGCTTGTTCACCGCGACGGCCGCGCCGAAGTAGCGGCCCTTCTCGGCCGCCGCCGCCTTCAGGGTGGTGCCGGCACCGCTGGCCGTGGGGGCGAGCACCGCCGTCATTCCCGCGGTGAGGGCGACGGCGAGGGTCGCCGCCGCCAGCAGAGTTCTCTTGGGTTTCATGTCGTTCCTTTTCGGTGGTGGTCGCAACGGTGGTGGTGACGTGCCACTCTCTCGCCAGCGTCGGTCCGGGAAGCTGGCGTGGATCACGACGCGCTCAGCTTTGGTTGGCAGCGGTGCGGTAGGTGCCGACCGTGGGTACCGACACCCGTCGTCCGGCAGGCTGACACCGCTGCCGAAGACGCTTGATCGACGTCCGCATGCCCTGGGACGTCGTGATCCTGAGGGTCGGCGGCGGCTCGCCCGGTGAGCCACAGGTGCTGCCTTCCTCGATATCGAGGGTGAGCGATAACATGACGTTCGTCAAGGCGTAACATAAGCCTGTATCGATGCTGTCGAGGTCAGGTTCCGCCGAAGCCTGCCTCGTCACCGTCGTGGCGACGCGCTGCCTTGCTGGGGATCAGCGGCGCCTGACACGCCTCGCGCACGCGCCGATCTCGATGCCACTGTTATCGCTCACAGGGCGGTGCTCAGCCACCCGGTGTACGGGCGGGGTCACTCTCGGACGGGTTGCCGCCGACCCGGCCCGGACCACGCACCCAGCTACCCGGGCCACCGCGCGGCGGGCCGCGATCAACAAGCGGCTCAGCCGTGGGCCGGCTCCGCGGGCCGCACGTGGGGGCGTACTCCAGTCAGGAGGTCGGCGGTGGTGTGGGCCTCGATGCCGGGCAGCTCGCCATCGGCGAACCGGGCGACGATCGCACGGACGTGTCGCTCGGCCGGCGCCCCGAGGCCGTCGTAGACGGCCTCGAACAACTCCCGGGCCGGCCTCCTGAGCCACTTCTCCGGCAGGAGTTCCAGGGGCAACCGCGGGTCGAGGACGGGAAAGCGCCGGAAGGTGTCCATCACCTCGGTCCGGGCCCGCACCGCGGCCGCTCCGTCGATCTCGCCGGCTGCCACCCGGGGCAACACCGCCGTCCAGTGCGCGAGGAACGCCTGGTAGCTCCGGCCGATCTCCGCGATGTCCCAGGCCTCGATCGGGGCGCGGTGGATGGCGGACGCGATCGCGGTCTGCCGCCCGCGGAACACCGTGACGGCACCGAGGGTGAGCTGGTCGAGCTGGGCCCGCGCAACAGGGGTCAACTCGTCCGGCGAGATCCACAGTCCGTCGTACAACGGCGCGTAGCCGAGCCACCGCAGCTGAGCACGAAGGGCCCGGCGTTGGGCACTCCGGTCCTGCGGTAGCGAGAACGCGACTATCGTCCAGCATCCGTCCCACCGCACTGTCGAGCTGGTCGAGGCGAGGATCCACCTGCCGCCGGCGGAGAGGTTGGCAGCGGCCGCGCGGCTGAGTCGGTAGGAACTACGCCGTCCCAGCCGGCTGCCTTCCAGGACGCCGCGCCGGGCCAGCCGGCTGATCGCGGTGCGCGCGCCGGCCGTGGTCACCCCGCTCTCCGCGAGCAGCGCCACGATGGCGGCGGACGGGATCGCGGCCCGAGTCCGCAGTGTGTAATCCGCAAGCAGGGTCACCGTGACGCCCTGCGGCGAGTTGCCGACCTGCCGCCGGGGCAGGCGGAGCGGTTGGTCTCCGTCGTCGGGGTAGATCTCGTCGATGTCGAACGGGTTTGCCACAGGCGCTCCGTGCTTTTCAGGGACGGTGTGACGACTGTAGACGGCGCGCCGTCGAGCCGGCGTCGACGGGCCCACACCCGATAGAAGTACATCGATTGACACTTGTTGGTCCGAGGAGAACACTGATCGCCACGCGATGTGGTCCGGAGCCGGGCAGGGCGAGCCACCGGTAGCGGGCATCGTGCGATCACGGCGGGTCTTGGGCATACCCGCGGGCGGATCGCGCGCCATCCACAGCCTGCACAGGCAAGCAAAGGAGTCGTCCGTTGAGAATCAGAAGGAAACTGCTGCTCACCCTCGCGGTGTCGCTGGTGGCGGCCGGTCTGGCGGTCCCCGCGAGCCGACCCGCGTACGCGGCGTCACTGACCGAGGTGACGAGCTTCGGTGACAACCCCGGCCGGATGCGGATGCACGTCTACGTGCCGGACAACCGCCCGGCCCGGCCGGCGACAATCGTGGCCATGCACGGCTGCGGCGGGTCCGGCCCCGGCTTCTACTCCGGCAGCGAGTTCGCCAGCCTCGCCGACCGGTACGGATTTATCGTGATCTACCCGTCCGCCACCCAGCAGGCCGGCTTCGGCAACTGCTTCGACACCTGGTCCGACGCCGCCAAGCGGCGCGGCGGGGGCAGTGACCCGGTGTCCATCGTGTCGATGATCCGGCACGTGCAGCAGCAGTACGCGGCCGACCCGGACCGGGTCTACGCCACCGGCAGCTCGTCCGGCGGCATGATGACCAACCACATGCTGGCCCTCTATCCCGACGTGTTCAAGGCTGGCGCCGCGTTCATGGGTGTGCCGTACAACTGCTTTGCCAACGCTGCGGACTACCCGCCTGGCAGCAGCCAGTGCACCGGCGGAAACATGAACCGCACGCCCCAGCAGTGGGGTGACGCGGTCCGCCAGGCGTACCCGGGCTACACCGGGCCCCGCCCGCGCATCCAGTTGTGGCACGGCACCAGCGACACCCTCGTGCCGTACTCGCTGTTGCAGGAGTCGATCGAGCAGTGGACGAACGTGTTCGGGCTGAGCCAGACGCCCACCTCCACCGACACCCCGCAGCCGAACTGGAACCGGCGCAGGTACGCCGACAGCAGCGGGACGGTTCAGGTCGAGGCGTACAGCATCCAGGGTGCCGGGCACAGTCTGCCCGCCAGCGGCATGGCCGCGTCCGCCATCCAGTTCTTCGGCCTGACCAACCCGAGCACGCCGCCGCCGAACCCGACGACCCCGCCGCCGAACCCGACCACGCCGCCACCGAACCCCACCACCCCGCCGCCGAACCCGACCACGCCACCGCCGAACCCCACCACCCCGCCGCCGGACTCCGGTGCCTGCCGGGTGACGGTCGCCGTCAACGCCTGGAACAACGGGCTGACCGAGAACATCACAGTCACCAACACCGGCACCAGCGCCGTCAACGGCTGGTCCCTGGTGTTCACCCTGCCCGGCGGCCAGACCATCACCTCGGGCTGGAACGCCTCCTACTCCCCCAACTCGGGGCAGGTGACGGCAAGGAACGTCGGCTACAACGCCGGCATCCCCAGCAACGGCTCAGTGACAGTGGGCTTCCAGGCCACCCACACCGGTAACACCGCCAGGCCGAGCTCGTTCACGCTCAACGGCGCGTCCTGCTCGGTGGCCTGACCCGCAGCGGCACTCCGGGGACGCACGCCACGCGTACCTCCCCGGAGCGTCGGCGGTCGCGACCGCCGGTCGGAGCCGGCGGGCGTCGACGAGAGCGTGCGCCGGTCACCATCCGATGGTGACCGGCGCACGTCGTGCTGGCGTCGCCGCCGGGGTCAGCGGTAGCCGGCGGCCACCACGCTGGCCTGCACGGCGCTCTCGGTCGCGTCGGACGGGTAGCCGGCGACCATGGCACCCTCGTAGAACGTGCCGGCGCTGAGGTTCGCGCCGCCGTCGGGCTTGCAGCAGTCACCGCCACTGCCCAGGATGATCGCGCCCTGCTTCTTCATCGGGCTGTATCCGGGCGGGAGCGAGCCGTCGTACAGCGTGTAGAGGCTGCCGGACTGGGCGTCGCTGCCCTTGATGGCGAAGCGGCTGGTGCCGTTGTTCTTGAGGGTCGCGGTCACGAACTTGCTGGTGAAGGCGCGCTGGTTCGGGTTCCAGCTCTGGCTGCCGCCGGGGAAGAGACCCCACTCGAGGTCCGCCTGCACCCACGGCCCGCTGCCCGAGCAGCCGCCGAACCAGCACTGCTTGCTGAAGTTGATGGCGTCCATCGCCCCCGCGGCGTCGGCCTTGCGCGTCGTCTCGCTGTTGCCGTAGTCGAAGCAGCAGCCGCTGTTGACGTGGGTGCCACTTGTCACCATGTACATGCCCTCGGGAGCGGCACCGGTCGGCACGCCGGTGAGGTGCCCGTCGCGCCAGTAGCTGTTACCGGGGTTGATGTAGAGCGAGTACGCCTTGGCGCCGCCCACGGTCAGCGACTCGGTCGTCGCGACCGCCGGCCGGCTCTGCGGGCTGCCCGGAACCACGCTCGACCCCTGGTACCAGAGGTCGTTCCCACGCCCGGACTGGTCGAAGACAACGGTGATCACGCAGGTGGTGCCGGTGCAGAAGGAGTCCTGTGTCGCGGCGTTGGCGGTGCCGCCCGCGCCGGACAGCCCGATGTTGCGCGTCGTGTTGTCCGACGAGCGCCGGACCTGGTAGAGGTTGCCGGTGTACGCCGCGTAGAGCGCCCGGGTGGTGCTGTGCGCCGCGACGCACGGAGTGCCGCCGGAGGCGTAGATGTCACACGGGCGCGCACCACTCGGCGGTGCGCTGGTCGGGGGCGCGCTGGTCGGCGGCGTGTTCGGCGAGGACCACTGCTGGTTGGCGCCGCCGTTGCAGGCCCAGAGGATGATCTTGGTGCCGTTCGCGGTGGCGGCGCCGTTGGCGTCGAGGCAGAGCCCGGACTGCACGCCGGTGATGGTGCCGTTGCTGTTGACGTTCCACTGCTGGTTGTTCTGGCCGTTGCAGTCCCAGATGATCGCCTGGGTGCCGTTGGTGGTGCCCCGGCCGGACGCGTCCAGGCACTTGTTGCCGTACACCTGCAGTTGCTTGCTCGACGTCCAGGTCCAGGTCTGGCCGGCGGTGCCGTTGCAGTCCCAGAGTTGCGTCTGGGTGCCGTTCGTGGTGCTGGAGTTGGGCACCTCGAGGCAGCGACCGGATGGCGCGCCGACGATCCGGGTGCTCTGCCCCGGCTCGATGGTCGCCGCCGCGGCGGCCTCGGCGGCGAACGGCGAGCTGGCGGGGGTGGTGCCGACGCCGATGCCGACGACGACGAGCACCCCGGCCAGGGCGCCAGCCAGGAGGGTCAGACGTCGGACGCGTTGGCGTCTCGGGATGAGGTCGCGGGCTGTTCCTGGCCCACTGCGGGACGGGGTTCGCACGAGGTGGCTCCTCGGAGTCGTGGAAGCGCGGGGGGATCGTCGACGCGCCACGGGCGGGTGGTGGCGATGGCGGATCGCAGCGAATGGTATGACCTTTGTTTAATTCATGTCAATGAATGTGGCGTCCGGTGACGCGCTGGCTGCTGGGCGGACAGCCAGCGCATCACCCCCCGGGACGACTACCGCCCCAGGATCCGCCACGTCTGGTTCAACGTGCTGCCCTGGTTGACCGCCTTGCAGGTCCACTGGTGGACAAGCGCGCCGGCCGCCGTGGAGACACCACTGACGTCCACACACTTGCCGCTGTGCCGGGCGACGAGTTGGTAGTCGTGCGAGTCGTTGCCCGAGTAGGTCACCCGGCGGAGAGTGAACTGCTGGTTGGAGCTGTTCAGGCAGGTCCACTGGTGCACCGCGGCGCCGTCGGCGGTGGACACCCCGCTGACGTCGAGGCACTTGCCGCTCTGCTGGTTGACAACGGTGTACGTGTTGGCCACGCCGGCGACCGGCCGGAAGTTCCAGACCTGCTGGTCACCGCCGTCGCAGTAGTTCTGCTGCTGGACGTTGCCGTCAGCGGTGCCCTGGCCCGGGTTGTTGAGGCACTGCTGGGAGTGCTGGGCCACCGCCACCGACTGGAAGCCACCGTCGGACGGGGGCAGCAGGGTGACGGTGTAGGTGTCGGTCTGGTTGGTGAACGGCACGTTCACTGTCACGTTGGTGTTTGACACGCCGACCACGCTGTTGGAGACCGTGATCGGCCCCGGCACGGCACCACCGCCGTTGTGCGGGATGCGTTGGGTGAGCACCCGGACCTGGTTGTTCTCCACGATGCCGCTCGTGGTGTCCAGGCGTTGCAGGTTGACGCTCAGGTTCCCGGTGGTACGACCACCACCGATGAGGACCTTCGCGGTGCCGGTCGCCTTGGTGGCGAACGCGTCGTACGACTGGCTGGGCGTGACCGCGGCGATCTGCCCGGTCTGGGAGGCGTAGTAGCGGTAGTTCCACCACTCCCCCTTGGGCTGGTGCTGGCCGGCCGAGTTGCGGATCAACAGGTTGCCGAGGTCGTTGTGCAGGCTGCCCCCGCTGGCCCAGTTCGCCCGCAGGCCGTCGGCCCGCGCCCGTTCCAGCCGCGCGATGTACCAGGCGCCGTCGGCCGGGTTCTGCTCGTCGGGCGCGCCGTACTCGTTGATCTGGTAGGGCCGTGGGTGGGCGATGCCACGGGGGTCGAGGGTGGCGTTCGCGGCGGCGACGTTGGCGACCGGGTCGCCCGGCAGCGAGTGCCAGCTGATGATGTCCGGCACCGTGTTCGTCGAGCGGACGAAGTCCAGGTACTGGTTCCAGAAGGCGTGGTTGGTCGACGGGACACAGGCACAGCTGGGACCGACGATGAGCTGGTTGGGGAACTCCACCCGCAGGCGCTGGTAGGTGCGGCGCCACAACTCGAGGTACTGGGAGATCGGGCGGTTCCAGAAGATGGTGATGTTCGGTTCGTTCCAGATGTCCCACTGCACGTTCAGCCCCGACGCCCGGACATCGGTGATGAGCCGGGTCAGGAAGTTGTCGTAGTCGGTCCAGTTGCCGTTGTCGCCGGGGAAGCGCGAGATTCCGGCGCCGTCGGCACCCCACAGGTCGTGCGGCAGGATGATGAACTTCCCGCCGAGGGCGGTGGTCCGACGCGCCTGGGCGAGTGTGGAGTTCCACCGGCGGTCGTAGGTGCCGCCGACCCAGCCACTGCCCGCGAGCTGCGCGCCACCGGCGCGCATGTACTGGAACTTGACGTCGCGGTAGAAGTGGTCGGCCGGACCGCTGGCGTTCTCGGTCATGCCGTAGATCCAGCCGGACGCGCGGTAGGTCGGCGTGCCGTTGTCCGTGGCGAAGTTGACGCTTATCGACTCGTCGGCGGCCTGGGCCGGGGACGCGGCGACGCTGACGGCGGTGGTGGCGGCGAGCAGGCCGACCACGAGTCGAGCGACGAGCGCGCGGGCTCGTCGTGACCTGCCGGGGGACGGGGTTTTCACGGGCGGCTCCTTGGTGGGGCGCGGGGGACGCTCTCCGGAGGGCTGCGCTTGCGAATCGATTCGCACGGATCGTAGGACCAGAGACTGAACCATGTCAATGAAGTGACGACGCGGTGAAGGTGGCGTTTCACAGCGCAACCTTGAGAACGTCAGGCCATCCCTTGACCAGCCGGCAGCGACGGACCTATCTTCGTGCGAACCGATTTGTCGAATCGGTTCGCCTCATGGTCGGACGGCGTCCGACCCCCGACGGTCAACCCGCACACCCCACCTGACGATCGACTGAAGTGAGGCACCACATGACAGGACTCAGTCGTCGACGGCGCCTGGCCGCCGTCGCCGTGATAGCACTCGCCGCAGTGACCGGTAGCGCCTGCTCGTCGTCCTCCGGCGACGGGTCCGGCGACGGCGGCGGCGCCTACCTCGTCTGGGACCCCTATCCGCAGTTCGCCGCCGACTCCGAGTGGGTCGCACTGCTCAAGAAGTGCGGCACCTCGGCGGGGGCGACGGTCGAGCGGACCGGCTACGACACCACCGACCTGACGAACAAGGCACTGCTCGCCGCGCAGCAGGGCAACTCACCGGACGTGCTGATCGTCGACAACCCGGTCATCTCGACACTGGCCGAGGCCGGCGCGCTCACCACCACCGACGACAACAAGCTCGACGTCTCGGCGATGGCCCCGAACCTGCTCGGCGCCGGTCAGAGCACGGGCAAGACGTACGGGGTGCCGATCGGGGCGAACACCCTGGCTCTCTACTACAACAAGGACCTGCTGACCGCCGCCGGTGTCGATCCGGCCTCGATCAAGGACTGGCCGTCGCTGACCGCGGCCCTCACCACCATCAAGGCCAAGGGGAAGAAGGGCATCACCTTCTCCGCGATCGGCACCGAGGAGGGCAGCTTCCAGTTCCTGCCCTGGTTCTGGGGCTCGGGCGCCCAACTGACCAGTCTGGACTCGGCGCAGGCGGTGTCCGCGTTGACGCTCTGGACCGACTGGCTCAAGCAGGGCCTCGCGCCGAACTCGGTAATCAACAACACCCAGACCACGAGCTGGCAGGAGTTCGCGACCGGCGACTACGCGTTCGCCGAGAACGGCACCTGGCAGCTGGCCAACGCGGAGAAGCTCGGCTTCTCCTACGGCACCATCGCGATCCCGGCCAGCGCCGGCGGCCCGGCACCGGCACCCACCGGCGGCGAGTTCGTCTCCATCCCGGTGCAGAAGAAGACCAGCCGGTACGAGACGTCACAGAAGATCGTCGCCTGCCTCACCAATGCCGACAACCTGCTCACCACCGACACGACGCTCTCCTACGTCGCCCCAGTCGCCGCCGTGCAGGATCGGCAGGCCGCGGCCGACCCCAAGCTGAAGGTCTGGGTGGAGGCGGTCCGGGCAGCCAAGGGCCGCACCGGTGACAACCTCGGCACGAAGTACCCGAAGATCTCGGAGTCCCTGTGGACCGCTGTACAGGCGGCCCTCAGCGGTGGGAAGTCACCACGCGAGGCGCTTACCGCCGCTCAGGCCGCGACCAGGTAATCGCGCCGAACCGACACCATGCTCCCCACGACAGACAGCACCACTGCCGTACCGGATCCGGGTGGGGCGGCGAAGTTCGCCCCACCCGGGCCGCCCCCGTCCCGCGCCCGTCGACCCAACCGCTGGCTGGCCTGGGGCTTCCTGGCACCGGTGACCCTCTACCTGCTGGCCTTCTACGCCTACCCGCTCTACCGCAATCTCGAGTTGAGCCTGCGCGAGTACACCGTCCGCTCGTTCGTGCAGGGCGGCGCGCCATTCGCCGGGCTCGACAACTACCGGACCGTCCTGACCGATCCGGCCTTCGGGTCCACACTGGCGCACACCCTGATCTTCACCGCCGCGTCGCTCGTCTTCCAGTTCAGCATCGGCATGGCCCTGGCGCTCTTCTTCCACCAGCACTTCCCACTGTCGCGTACGTTGCGGGCGTTGATCCTCGTACCGTGGCTGCTGCCGCTGATCGTCTCGGCCTCGACCTGGTCGTGGCTGCTCAACAGCGATTCCGGGCTGGTCAACGCGGCACTCGGTGTCGTCGGGATCGACCAGGTCAACTGGCTCACCTCGCCGGGCTGGTCGCTGACCTCGGTGATCATCGCGAACATCTGGATCGGCATCCCGTTCAACCTGGTGGTGTTGTACAGCGGGCTACAGGCGATCCCGGTCGAGATGTACGAGGCGTCCGCGCTCGACGGCGCATCGAGCTGGCAACGGTTCCGGGGGATCACCTTTCCGCTGCTCCGCCCCGTCTCCGCGATCACGCTGCTGCTGGGGCTGATCTACACGCTGAAGGTCTTCGACATCATCTGGATCATGACGAAGGGTGGCCCTACCAACTCCTCCGCCACCCTCGCGACCTGGTCCTACCGACTCGGCTTCGGCAACCTGCTGCCCGAGTTCGGTCCGGGTGCGGCCGTCGGCAACCTGCTCATCGTGATGGCCCTGATCGCCGGGCTCCTCTACATCCGGATCCAGCGGAAGCAGAACCTGCAATGACCACCTCCACCCCCCGGGTCTGGTGGAAGACCGCGGTCGGTCTGGTGCTCACCGGGCTGATGCTCTTCCCCGTCTACTGGATGATCAACGTGTCGTTCACCCGGGACCAGGACATGCGGGCCACTCCCCCGCACCTGTTCCCGACAAACGGCACACTCGACGGCTATCGGGCCGTACTCGACCAACAGTTGCCGTACCTCGGCACCAGCTTCCTGGTCGGTCTCGGTACGGTGGCGCTCACCGTGGCGCTGGCCGCCCCCGCCGGGTACGCGCTCGCGAAACTGCGGCCACCCGGCGGCACCGCACTGAGTTTCGTCCTGCTCATCGCGCAGATGATCCCGGGCATCATCATGGCGATGGGCTTCTACGCCATCTACCTCAGTCTCGGCGTCCTGAACACACTGCCCGGCCTGATCCTGGCCGACTCGACGCTGGCGGTGCCGTTCGCTGTGCTGATCTTCACGGCCTTCATGTCCGGCATCCCCGACGAGCTGCTCCAGGCGGCAGTGGTCGACGGCGCTGGTCGGCTGCGGACCTTCTGGTCGATCGTGCTGCCGGTCAGCCGCAACTCGATCGTCACGGTGTCGCTGTTCGCGTTCCTGTGGTCGTGGTCGGACTTCATCTTCGCCTCGACCCTTGCCGGTGGCGGCGACAGGCAGCCGATCACCCTCGGCATCTACCACTACATCGGCAACAACAACCAGCAGTGGAACGCCATCATGGCCACCGCTGTCGTCGCCTCCATCCCCGCCGCGGTGCTGCTGATCCTGGCCCAGCGCTACGTCTCGATGGGCGTGACCGCCGGCGCCGTCAAGGACTGACCACCCCGCACCACAGAAAGGCATCCGCCACCCATGACCGTCGCCCCGTCCGGTCCGGAGTTCCCCGTCCAGGACATCCCGTTCAGCTACCGAGGAGCCTGGTTCAACATCTCCCCGGTGGTCGCCGAGAAGACGTACGCCGACGATCTGCACCTGGTCTCCCACCAGAACGGGCTACATCCGGTACTACAGTTCTGCCCCACGGCCGCCGATGCCACTGTCGTCGCCACCCCCGCCCTGCTGACCTGGCGCAACGGCACCGGCCGGATCGAGGCGGTCTACGACGGCCCGGACACCCTGCGGGTCCGGGGCCGACGGCTCGGCCTGCGGGTGGCCGCGGCGGCGCGCACCCTCACCCCGTTCAGCGGCACCTACCTCTACCACGACCCGGTCGACGGCTCCCACGTGTTCACCTCGTACGAGACCGGTCGCCGCTACCGGATCACGGTGCTCTCCGGTGCGCTCCAACGGACCACCGGCGTCGAGGCGCTCGGCGCCGCGGACCGGTGCGTGGACCTTCCCGGTGACCAACCCTGGGAGATCGCGATCGAGGAGTACGCCACCGCCCGCCGCCCGTACGTGGGGTCGGTCGCCTTCGACCAACTGTGCCGCGACCGGGCCGCCGAGTTCAGCGCCTTCGTGGACGCTGTCGCACCGTGGCGCGGCGCGGAGACCCCGGCCGCCGAACTCGCCGCGTACGTCCTGTGGTCCGCCACCGTCGCCCCGGCGGGCTTCGTCACCCGGCCCGCGGTGCTGATGTCCAAGCACTGGATGGACAAGGTGTGGAGCTGGGACCACTGCTTCAACGCGATCGCCCTGGCCGCCGGCGAGCCGGAGCTGGCCTGGCACCAGTTCCACCTGCCCTTCGACCACCAGGACGAGGCAGGTGCCCTACCCGACTCGGTCACGCACTCCGAGGTGCTGCACAACTACGTCAAGCCACCCATCCACGGCTGGGCCCTCCGGCACCTGCGCCGCCGCCTACCCCAGCCACCCGACCGGGCGGCGTTGGCGCAGACGTACGACCGGCTGGCCCACTGGACCCGGTTCTGGCTCGACGCGCGTCGGGCCCCCGGCCACGAGCTGCCCCACTACCAGCACGGCAACGACAGCGGCTGGGACAACGCGACAACCTTCGACGTCGACCGGGTGCTCCAGACGGCCGACCTCGCCGCGTTCCTGGTGTCGCAGCTGCGCTGCCTCGCCGACCTCGCCAGCGAGCTGGGTGAGCCCGCCGAGCAGTGGTCCCGGGAGGCCGACCGGATCCATGCCGCCATGCTGCGGGACCTGTGGGACGGTGACCGCTTCACCTCCCGCAACCCGCACACCGGCAAGCGGCGGGCAAGTCGCAGCCTGCTCGATCTGATGCCCGTCGCGCTCGGCGCCGACCTGCCCGCGCCGGTCGCCGCCGCGCTGGCCCGAGGGGTCGAAACCCACCTGACCACCCACGGGCTGGCCACCGAGCCGGTCGACTCGGCGCACTATCTCGCCGACGGCTACTGGCGTGGCCCGATCTGGGCACCGTCGACAGTTCTGGTCGAGGACGGCCTGCGGCGGGCCGGGCAGACCAGGATCGCCGACGAGATCAGTCGACGGTTCCTGGCGCTGTGTGAGAAGTCCGGATTCGCGGAGAACTTCGACGCCGAGACCGGGGCCGGGCTCCGGGACCGCGCGTACACCTGGACCGCCAGCAGCTATCTCATCCTGGCCGCCGGTCAGGAGGAGCGGCGGGCTACGAAGGGGTAGCGGCGTCCACTCGCCGGGCCGGGACCGGGCCGGTGCTGGCGCGCAACGAGATGGGCGGGCTGTACAGCCGGTGGCGTGGCACGGCGTCGGGGGCGGCGATGCTCTCCAGCAGCAGCGACACGGCCTCGGCGCCCATCTCGACCATCGGCACATCCGCGGCGGTGAGCGGCGGGCGGAAGTCCTCCGCCCAGTGTTGGGCGGCGACACCGGTGACGGAGAAGTCGCGGGGCACGGACAGACCGGCGCCGGTCAGCGCACGCTGCATTCCGGGCAGCGCGGCCTCGTTGATGGTGGCGATGGCCGTGACGTCGGGGTGCGTCACCAGCAGTTGCTCCACGCACGCCTCGCCGGAGGCGGTGTCGTCGCCGCAGCAGACCTCCGCGCCGATCAGGCCCCGCTCGACAGCCGCCGCCCGGAAGCCGGCAAGCGCGCGATGACTGGGGCCGTAACCCGCCGCTACCAACTCGGCCGAGCGGTTCACCAGCGCCACCTGCCGGTGCCCCAGATCTGCCAGGTGGTGCACGCAACGGGCGATCAGCCCGGCGTAGTCGATGTCGATCCAGCTCGTGTCGTGTGGTTCGGCTGTCCGCCCGATCGTGACGAACGGCAGGCCGGCTCTGGTCAGGCGGGTCACCCGGTCGTCGGCCAGGCGGATCTCCATCAGGACCACGCCGTCCACCCGACGCCCGGTGACGATCCGCTCGAACGACCGGTCATGGTCACCACCGGACGGGGACAGCAGCACATCGAGGTCATGGCGAGCGGCCGCCTCGACGACGCTGGCGACGAAACCCAACTGCATGTCGGTCAACCGCTGGCTCGCCGGGGGAATGACCAGGCCGAGGGTGCGGGTGCGCCCCTCCTTCAGCGCGCGGGCACTGGCGTTCGGTCGGTAGTCCAACTCGTCGATGACCGCCTGGATCCGTTGCCGGGTCGTCTCCGACACGGTCCGCTTCCCACTCAGCACGTACGACACGGTGCTGCGGGACACTCCCGCCCGGCGGGCGATCTCCCCGATGTTCATACCGCGCCCTCGAATCGATTATTGCCCCGACACGGGGACGCACTGTTTTCGCTGACGAGCATATCCGTCCTGGTTCTCGGGCCGACGTCTGGAAGTTCGCCGCCAGCACCGGCAGAACCGACGATTCCGGCACTCCGCGAGACGGATGGCTGGCGATGCCAATCCCGATGAGCGCGGAAGCTAGCGCAACACATGGACGCCCATTAATGTAAAAACGTGTGACGTGTGACGTAGCCGGGAACCGATAGCGGTCCAAACCCGCGCCGCGGTCATCCATTCCGGGCGGAACCCCACGCATCGCCGTGCGCCACCGACGGCGCTGACCACGCCGGCCCGGCGGTCAGTGCGCCAGCACCAGCTCCACCGTCACCGCCACGCCCCACCACACCGCGAGAGGATCCGATGAATGTGAAGAGACGACTGCGTCGCCTGATGGCCGCTGCGGGAACCCTGCTGGTTCTCGCCTTCGGCGCCAGCATCTACGTGGTCTCGGACGCGCCGGGAGTCGCCCACGCCGCCGGCACCGGACCGTGCGACATCTACGCCTCGGGTGGCACCCCCTGCGTGGCCGCCCACAGCACCACCCGCGCGCTGTACGGCGCGTACAACGGCCCGCTTTACCAGGTCCGGCGCTCCTCGGACAACACCACCCGCGACATCGGCGTGCTGAGCGAGGGCGGCCTCGTCAACGCCGCCACGCAGGACTCGTTCTGCGCCAACACCAACTGCGTCATCACCGTCCTCTACGACCAGTCCGGCCGCAACAACCGCCTCACCCAGGCACCTCCTGGCGGTTTCGTCGGCCCCGCCCCCGGCGGGTACGACAACCTCGCCGACGCGAAGGCGGCACCGGTCACCATCGGCGGCCAGAAGGCGTACGGCGTCTACATCGCCCCCGGCACCGGCTACCGCAACAACAACACGAACGGCGTCGCGACAGGCGACCAGCCCGAGGGCATCTACGCCGTCGTGGACGGCACGCACTACAACCAGTGGTGCTGCTTCGACTACGGCAACGCGCAGACCAACGTCCAGGCCGACGAACGCGCCATCATGGAAACCGTCTACTTCGGCGCCAACAAGCAGTGGGGCTACGGCGCCGGCGCCGGGCCCTGGATCATGGCCGACCTGGAGTGGGGGCTGTTCTCCGGGGTCAACGCGGGTTACAACAACATCGCGTCCATCAACCACCGGTTCGTCACGGCAATGGTCAAGGGCGAGCCGAACCACTGGGCCATCCGGGGCGGAAGCGCCCAGTCGGGCGGCCTGACCACCTACTTCGACGGACGACGCCCCAACGGCTACCACCCCATGAAGAAGGAGGGGGCCATCCTGCTCGGCATCGGCGGCGACAACAGCATCACCGGGCGGGGCACCTTCTTCGAAGGCGTGCTGACCTCCGGCTACCCGACGGCCGCGACCGAGGACGCCGTACAGGCGAACATCGCCGCCGCCGGTTACGCGCCGGCCGCTGGCGGTAACCCGCAACAGGGCGTCCAGGTCGTCGGCGGCCAGTCCGGCCGCTGCGTCGACGTGCCGAACGGCACCACCACCAACGGCACCCAGGTGCAGCTCTGGGACTGCATCAGCAACAGCACCGCACAACGCTGGACCTACACCGCAGGCAAACAACTCCAGGTGTACGGCAACAAGTGCCTCGACGCCAACGGCCAAGGCACCACCAACGGCACCCAGGCGATCATCTGGGACTGCCACGGCGGCACCAACCAGCAGTGGAACATCAACGCCAACGGCACGATCACGGGCGTCCAGTCCGGGCTCTGCCTCGACGCCAACGGCGCCGCCACCGCCAACGGCACCAAACTCATCCTCTGGGCCTGCAACGGCGGCACCAACCAACAGTGGGCCACCCGCAGCTGAACCCCGCGCCACCACCCGAGCGACGGTGCCGCCTCCGCGCGACCAGCGGAGGCGGCACCGCCGGCGACCGTCGGATGCACCTGACCGGAGTGGCCTAGTGCACCCAGCGCAGCGCGGCGTCGGCAGTGTCCTCGGGGCTGCTGTTGAAGGCGATTGCCGCGCCGGGAGCATGCTGTCGGACGAGGTTGACCACCTTCTCGAAGAGCACAAGTAGTGGCTCGTGCTTGCGGATGCCGCCGCCGACGACCACGCAGGCGTAGTCCGTCCGGGTCAGCGCCTCGACGATGGCCGTCTCGGCGTCCTCGTCGGGCGCCACCAGGCACAGGTCGGCCGCGATGCCGAGATCGTCGAAGCGGGCCTGACCGCGTGCTATCGCCGCCACCACCGGCGCGGGATCCCAGCCGGGGATCCTGACCGGATCGAGGCCGACCACCAACACCCGTCCACGTGTCACGCGTCGCCCACCTCCCTCGAAACATCTTCGATCACTCTTGCCACCTCGCTCAGGTCGTCGTCGAGTTGGTGATCACGCCCGGGCAGCAGGTGCAGCCGCGCGTGCGGGATGACGCCGGCGTACAGGTCAGCGTGCGATGGTGCGGCGGTGCCATCCCGCAGCCCGTGGAACACGTGCACCGGCACTCCCGGCGGCAGCCGCGCACCGAGGTCGGGCGGCAACTCGAACTCGTCGGCGGGCCAGCCGCCCGGGCCCACGAACGGGGCGGCGATTAGCACGATCGCGCTGAGCTCTCGCTCCGGTGGGCGCTCGGCGAGCGCGTTGACGAGGATGGTCGCGCCCACCGAATGACCGACGACGACCGCACCACCGGCCAGGGCGGCGAGCTGCCGCCAGACCGTCGCGCTCCACCTGTCGTAGGTCGGGTCGTCCTCGTCAGGCATCCGCGGGTAGCGGATCTCGTACCCGTCGCCGAGCTCGCGTCGCAAACTGTCGACCAGCTTGTCGTCCCATTCGTCGTGTGCCCCCGCACCGCCGCCCTGGATGAACAGAACCTGCCGGGTAGTTGCCACGTCGATCCTCCTCCCTGCCCCGCCCGGGCGGGCCGCGCCGCCGGGGCACTCGTCACCGACACTCGGCGCCTGCGATGATTTCCCGGTCGTCGGACCGAGAAAGTCGTCCCGGCTGTCGATCCGGAGCCCTGCTGGCTCGTCGTCAATGTAAGGGCCACCTCCGACGGGGCCAGTACACGATGGGATACGAGACATGGCCAAGTACATGATCCTCATCTACGGCGACGCGCAGCAGTGGGACGCGATGACCGACGAACAGTGGAAGGCGCACGACGCCGCGCACGTGGCGTTCGTTGCCGAAGCCGGCGCACGGATCATCGGCGGGCACCAGTTGGAATCGGCGCCCACCGCCACCTCGCTGCGCTCGGACGCGCTCGGCCAGCTCGACACGACCGACGGTCCGTTCCTGGAGACCAAGGAGGCGCTCGGCGGCTACTACCTGCTGGAGGCCGCCGACCTGGACGAGGTGCTGGCGCTGGCGGCACTGCTTCCCGAGGTGCAGGCGGCACACAGCGGTGTGGAGATCCGTCCGGTGGTCGACCACTGATGAACGACACGGTCGTGGGGGGGGGGGGGGCGGGGCCCCCCCCCCCCCGGGGCGGGGGGGGGGGGACCGCCCCCCCCCCGCCCCCCCGGCCGCGGAGGCCGGGCGCGACGGCCCCGCCGGCCGGGGGCCCGCCGCG
>NZ_JBEZFA010000073.1:0-12642 GCF_040649215.1 Micromonospora sp. NPDC049044
CCGCGCCCCCGCGCCCCCGCGCCCCCGCGTTCGGCGCCCCGCCCTCGCGCCCCGGCACGGACCCGGCCGACCGCCCCAGCGCCGACCGCGCCCACCACGTGGGTGAAGTCGGGGAGCTCGGTCAGTCGGCTTTGGCTGGCGCGGGTTCGGCGGCGAGTCGCGCGGCCCGCATGATCAGATAGCGCTGTTCGGGCAGGCTGCTCGTGCGGGCGGCGGCGGTCCGGTAGTCGATGATCGCCTGCTCCCGGTCGCCGGCCATCTCGTGCAGGTGGGCCCGGGCGGCGGGCAGCCGGTGGTGCCCGGCCAGTCGGGGGTCGTCGGCCAGCGCGTCGAGGGCGGCGAGGCCGGCCGAGGGTCCGTGCACCATGGCGGTCGCCACGGCCCGGTTGAGCGCCACCACCGGGCTGCCGACGAGCCGTTCGAGCACCTCGTAGAGCGCGAGGATCTGCGGCCAGTCGGTCTGCGTCGTGCTCGGCGCCTCGTCGTGCAGGGCGGCGATGGCGGCCTGCACCTGGTACGGACCGACGGGTCCACGCGGCAGCGCACGGGTGACAAGCGCGACGCCCTCGGCGATCGCCGCCGCGTCCCAGCGGCTGCGGTCCTGGTCGGCCAGCGAGATCAGCTCGCCGGACGGCCCGGTCCGCGCCGGACCACGCGCCTCGGTGAGCAGCATCAACGCCAGCAGCCCTGTCGATTCGCTGTCGTCGGGCAGCAGCGTGTGCAATGCGCGGGTCAGCCGGATCGCCTCCGCCGCGAGGTCGATCCGGCGCAGGGCCGGGCCGGTGGTGCTGGTGTGTCCCTCGGTGAAGACCAGGTAGAGCACCTGCCGCACGCTGGCGAGCCGATCGGCCCGCTCCGCCGGGTCGGGCATCCGGAACGGCAGCCCTGATGCGCGGATGCGCTGCTTGGCCCGGCTGATCCGCTGCGCCATCGTCGACTCGGGCACCAGGAAGGCGCGGGCGATCTCGGCGGTGCTCAGCCCGCCGACGGCGCGCAGGGTCAGGGCCACGGCCGCCGTGGGGGCCAGCGCCGGATGGCAGCAGAGCATCAGCAGGACGAGGGTGTCGTCCCGCTCGGCGGTCAGCTCCTCGTCCGCGGCCGGTGCGTACCGCCGGTCGTCCGGGTCGTGGCGGGCGACCAGGTCCTCCCGGCGGCGCCGGGCCTGCTCACCGCGGACCAGCTCGATCATCCTGCGGTAACCGACCTGGATCAGCCAGCCGCGCGGGTTCGCCGGCAACCCCTCGGCCGGCCACTGGGCGACGGCGGCCAGCAGCGCCTCCTGCACCGCGTCCTCGGCGGTGGCGAAGTCACCGAACCGGCGGGCGAGCACGCCGAGGACCTGCGGCGCCAACTCGCGCAGCAGGTCCTCGACGTGGTGGTCGGTGATCAGTCGTCACAGCTCCGGGGATGGGGCGGACATCAACGGGTGCACCTCGATCGGCATGTTCAGCGGCCGGCCGCCGGGGCCGGGTGCGGTGGAGATGTACCCGGCCAACTCCACCGCCCGCTCCGGGCTGTCGCAGTCGACGATCCAGAAGCCGGCGAGAAATTCCTTCGTCTCGGCGAACGGCCCCTCGGTGACCATCGGCGCTCCGCCCTCACCGGCGCGGACGATCCGGGCCTGCTGCGGGCCGCCGAGGCCCTGCGCGTCGACCCACTCCCCGGCGGCGGTGAGCTTCTCGTTGACCTCGCCCATGAACGCGATGTGCGCCTGGACCTCCGCCGGGGTCCAGGTGTCGATGCTCGGGAAGTCGGCCCCGGCGGCGCTGAACTGCATCAGCAGCATGTACTTCATGGTTGGCTCCTCACGCCTGCGCACCGTCCTCGGTGCTCTCACCCTGAGGTAGAAGCAGCCGGCACCGTTCTCGACACCCCGACCAAAGAATTTTCTAACCGGCCTCGGCGACCTCCAACACCAGGCTCTGTTCCGGGTGCAGTGCGGGCATCTGCAATCCCACCCGGGCCAACGCCGCCCCGGTGAGGACGACGACCCCGGTGGCCAACCAGGCCGGTGGGGACCGGTCGATGGTCGCGGGCATCGGTACCTCCGGGACCGGCCGAACCCGGTAACGGCGTTCCGGGTCCAGGCCCGGTAGCCGGACCGCGCCGGGGGACTGCGTGGCGGAGGTGCTCAGTCGCGCCACCGCGTACACCGCTCGGGTTTTGTCGTGGTCGACCACGCCGTGTGCCCAGACGGCCGGGTCCGGGTGGTCGACCCGGACCACGCGACCGGAGTGCAGCAGTGGGCGCAGCCGCTTGTGCAGCGCCACCCAGGCGGCCAGTTCGGTCTGCTCCGCGGTGCTGATCGAGGCGACGTCCCACTCGATGCCGTGGTGGCCGAAGAGCGCGGTAGCGGCCCGGAAGCTCAGGTCGTGTACGCGGTTGGTGGTGTGCGAGCGCTGCGGGCCGATGTGCGTGCCGGTCAGCTCCGGTGGCAGCAGCAGACTGGTCCAGCGTTGGATGCTGAGACGTTCCAGGGCGTCGTTGCAGTCGCTGGTCCAGACCCGGTCGGTGCGGGCCAGGATGGCCAGGTCCACCCGGGCGCCGCCGGACGAGCAGCTCTCGATCTCCACGCGGGGATGCCGGTGGCGCAACTCGTCGAGCAGCCGGTAGACCGCCAGGGTCTGGCCGTGCACGCCGGGGCGGCCGTGGTGCCCGGCCTCCGTGAGGTCCCGGTTCTGGTCCCACTTGAGGTAGCTGATGCCGGGATGGTCGATGAGCAGCGCGTCGAGGCGGGTCAGCAGGTAGTCGTAGGTTTCCGGGCGGCCCAGGTCGAGCACCTGCTGGTTGCGCCAGGCCGGCGGCAGCCGGCCCGGCACGGCGAGCAGCCAGTCCGGGTGCGCGCGGAACAGGTCGGAGTCGGGGTTGACCATCTCCGGCTCGACCCACAGACCGAACTCCAGGCCCCGTCCGGTCACGTGGTCGATGAGCGGTTGCAGGCCGTCAGGCCAGACGCCCTCGTCGACGTACCAGTCACCGAGGCCGGCGGTGTCGTCACGCCGGCCGCGGAACCACCCGTCGTCGAGGACGAAGCGTTCCACGCCGAGCTGCGCGGCCCGGTCGGCGAGGGCCCGCAGCCGGTCCAGGTCGTGGTCGAAGTAGACCGCCTCCCACACGTTGAGGGTCACCGGGCGGGGGGAGCGCGGGTGCCCGGGTCGAGCCCGCAGGTGGGTGTGCAGCACGTCGCTGAGCCCGTCCAGCCCGGTGTCGGACCAGACCGCGTAGAGCAGGGGAGTGTCGTACGACTCGCCGGGGGCGAGCCGGATCTCGCCGGGGGCCAGCAGTTCGCCGCCGCCGAGCGTCGACTCGCCGGTGGGCCGGCGCTCGGCGAATGTGACGTGGTCGCCGCTCCACGCGGTGTGCACCGCCCACACCTCGCCGTGGCCGAAGCCGAACCCTGCGGTGCCCGCCACCAGCAGCAGCGTGGCGTCGTGCCCGGTCCGGCCGTGCCGACCCTCGCGGACCCAGGCGCCGTGCGGGAACGGGTGCCGCTGCGGGGACCGCTCCCGGCACCACCGACCGGTCAGGTCGAGCAACTCGGTGGCGACCGCCGGCACCGGCACCACCGGGGTCAGCTCCCGCAGCTCGTACGCCGTCTCGCCGTCGTTGCGCAGCCGGTGCCGGACGGTCAGCAGGCCGTGCGGGTCGAGGGTGATCTCACTGGTCAGCGACAGACCGGCGGCCGGGTCCGACGCCAGCACCGTCACCCGCGCGGCGTCCGGGCCGCCGTGCGCACTGTCGGCCGGGAGTACGCCCACCCCCTCCCCGCCCGCGCCCACGCGGCCCGGGTCGGGGCTGCCGTCGCGCACGTCCAACCCGTCGAGGCGGAACGAGGTGGACCAGTCCCGGCCGTCGCGGTGCCCGGCCAGCCCTGGGCGGCCGCTCCAGCCGGCGCTCGCCTCCGGCACCAGGGACAGCACGGGCGGCTCGTCGAAGCTGCTCGGCACCACCGGCGGCACCGTCGCCTCGGTGAGCTGGCGCAGGCCGTCGTCGTCGAGGTCGCCGACGTCGCCGCCCCAGTGCACGATCCGGGGCAACCCCGGGCCCCGCGCGTCGAGCACCAGGCTGGTCCGCGCGCGGCGCAGGTGCAGGATGGTCATCCTTTGGAGGCTCCCAAGGTCAGGCCCCGAACGAAGTGCCGCTGGAGCATAAAGAAGATCACCAGAGTGGGGATCGCGACGAGCACGCTGCCCGCCGAGACCAGGTTGTTGTCGGTGAAGAACTCACCGCGCAGGTTGTTGAGCGAGCTGGTGACGGGAAACTTGTCACCGGTGCGCATCAGCACTGTGGCCCAGAAGAACTCGTTGTAGATCCAGGTCACCTCCAGGGTGGCCAGCGCCGCCAGGGCCGGTCGGCACAGCGGCATGGTGACCTGCCAGTACTGCCGCCAGATGCTGGCTCCGTCGACCATCGCCGCCTCGTACAGGTCGCGGGGCAGCGCCTTCATGTAGTTGCTGAGCACGAAGACGCAGAAGCCACACTGGAAGGCCACGTTGATCAGGATCAGCCCCCAGTAGCTGTCGTAGAGCAGCTCGGAGTCGCTCATGAACTCCGGCAGCGGCACCTCGGTGAACAGCCGGAACAGCGGGATGAGCAGCGCCTGCTGGGGCAGCAGGTTGGCGGCGGTGAACACCCCGAGCAGGACGATGTTGAGCTTCCAGCTGAACCGGGCGATGACGAACGCCACGCAAGAGGCGAGAAGGAGGGTGAGCAGCACCGCCGGCACGGTGATGTACACCGAGTTCAGGAAGTGCTTGCCGAACTCCGCCGTCCGCCAGGCGGTGACGTAGTTGTCGAGGGTCCAGCCGCCGAACGACACGTAACCGTTGGCGGCGGTGTAGTCGTACGAGCGCAGTGAGGTCAGCACCGCCCAGGCGATCGGGAAGAGCCAGGCCAGCGCGACGGCGATGAGGAAGCCGTGCAACAGCAGCCGCGCCGGCGTGAGCTTGCGGCGGCGGTGCGGCCGGTCGGTCTCGTCCGCGCCGCGCCGGGTGGCGGTCGTGGTGCTCATTCCCGGTTCTCCCTCATCACGGTCGCCAGGTAGATGGTGATGAAGACGAGCGAGACGACCAGCATGATCGTCGCCAGCGCCGAGCCGAAGCCGATCCGGCTCGCCTCACCCACCACGTTCTGGGTGACCAGCGCGGAGATCAGCTCCAACCCGTTGCGGCCCTTGTTGACCACCCAGACCAGGTCGAACGCCCGCAGCGACTCGATCACCGTCACCACCAGCACGATGATGTTGATGGGCCGCATGACCGGGAACACCACCCGGAAGAACGTCCGGCGCTCCGAGGCTCCGTCGACCGCCGCGGCCTCCCGCAGGGACGGGTCGACGCCCTTCAGCCCGGCCAGGTAGAGCAGCATGATGTAGCCGACGTGCCGCCAGCCGGAGGCGATCAGGACCGCCCAGATGTTGACGTTCGAGTCGCCGTACCAGTCGACGTTGCTGTTGAACACCGCGTTGATCAGGCCCTGGTCGCGGGAGTAGAGCAGCTGCCAGACGAAGCCGATCAACGCGAGTGAGAGCACCACCGGCAGGTAGAGCGCGGTCTGGTAGAAGCGGCCGCCGCGCAGCTCCTTGTCCAGCAGGACGGCCAGGAACATGCCGAACGGGGTGGCGACCACGAACAGGGCGGCCAGCCAGAGCAGGTTGTGCTGGATCGCCGGCACGAACGGCGGGTAGATGTTCACCACGTCGCTGTAGTTGCGTGCGCCGACGAACTCGATCTCGTTCAACGGGCCGATGCCGTCCCAGTTGGTGCCGGACAGCAGGACGGTCGCGGCGGCCGGCAGCCAGACGAGTCCGGTGACGAGCAGCAGCGGGACGAGCACCATGAGCGTGATGACCACGCGGTCGGTGCGGGACAGGAGCCGTAGCCGCCGGCGACGACCACCCGTGGAGGTGGTCGGGGCCGGCGGCGGCACGGCGCGATCCGATTGGATCAGGGGCAGGTCGGACACGATGTCCTTCCCCTTCCGCCGTCAGTCAGTGAAGATCGACTTCTTCTGGTTCTCGATGGACGCGGTGAGCCCGTCAATGTCCTTGGGGTTCTTGATGAACTGCTGGATCGCCGGGATCATCACTGTGGAGGCGAAGTCCGGTCGGGTGTCCCGGTCGAGGAACTGCGCGATCTCGGTGGCCGAGCCGACCAGTTCGGCGGCCTTCTTCTGCAACGCGGTGTAGCCGGCGACGTCCGCGCCACTGTTGGCGACCAGGACGGCCGGGTCGTTCTTGAGGTTGATGTCCGCGGCGGCCTTGCCACCGAAGTACTCGAGCAGCTTGCGCGCGTTGTCCTCGTTCTTGGGCTTGCGCGCCATCATGTAGCCGTCGATCGGGGCGTCCAGCGCCTTGGCGCCGATGGACGGGTCGATCTCGGGGAAGGTGAAGAAGTCGAGGTCGTCCTGCTCGTCGTTGCTGAACTGCTGACCGACGAAGAGGCCGAGCAGGTACATGCCGCTCTTCTTCTGCTGCAACGACTGCGCGGCCTCCTGCCAGGTGCGGCCGAGGCTGTCCGGCTGGTGCAGGGGGAGCAGGCCGGCCCAGGTGTCGAAGACCTTCTTGACCTTGTCGGAGGTCCAGGCCTCCTTGCCGGCCATCAGGTCGATGTGGAACTGGTAACCGTTGATCCGCAGGTTGAGGATGTCGAAGGTGCCCATCGCCGGCCAGCCGTCCTTGTCGGCGAAGGCGATCGGGGTGAGCCCGTCCTTCTTCATCTGCTCACCGAGCGCGGTGAACTGGTCCAGGGTGGTGGGCACCTGGTAGCCGTGCTGCTGCCAGACCGACTTGCGGTAGAACACCGCCCACGGGTAGTACGTCCCGGGCACGAAGTACTGCTTGCCGTCGTCGCCGGTGGACGCCTTCTTGAAGGCGTCGGAGTAGCCGGAGAGCTTGCTCCACACGTCGCTGACGTCGCCGGCCAGGCCCTTCTGGGCGAAGAAGCGCATCCGGTAGCCGGCGAACCAGGTGAACACGTCGTCCGGCTTGCCCTGCAGGTAGTTGTTGATGTTCTCCTGGAACGTGTTGTGGTCGACAGTGTTGATGGCGACCTGGACCCCGGACGCGGTCTTGAACCCGTCGGTGACCTTGACCATCACGTCCTTGGGCTTGGGGTCGGACTGGTTCGAGCCGAGCGACACGTCCTTGCTGGACCCGCCGGAGCCGGAGTCGTCGCCGCAGCCGGCGAGCAGACCGGTGCCGAGCAGCGCGCCCGTGCCGGCCGCACCAGCCAACAGCGAGCGTCGGTTGATGCCGGCGACGGAGGGCGGTACGAGTCGAGCCAGGTACTCGGCTTGGGATCGGGGACGGGACATCTGTGCCTCCTGCGGATGAAGAGGTGCTGCGCGAAGGGCCGTCAGAGGTGGTCGAAGAGGTCCGGCAACGTGATCACCCATCGGGATCCACCGAGAATCCACATTGGTGAACACGAACGGCCATTGGGGCCTCAAGCTACCCGTCCGTCGACCGCTGTCAAGAGGGCAGTTCACCTTCGATAACCCAGTTGTGATACGGCCGTTACGCGGTAAACGTTGGAAAGTGAATCGATGTTGGAACTTGTTGACTTCAATGCCGTACCGGGTGCACCCTCAGCTCTCATGCGGCAGTGGCACGGGAACGGCATCTATTTCGGCGGCGACTACAACCCCGAGCAGTGGCCCGAGCAGGTCTGGTCCGAGGACGTCGAGCTGATGCGCCGGGCCGGGGTCAACCTGGTCTCGCTCGGCATCTTCTCCTGGGCCCGGCTGGAGCCAACCCCGGGCCGGTTCGAGTTCGACTGGCTGGACCGGGTGCTGGACCTCCTGCACGGCGGAGGAATCCAGGTCGACCTGGCCACCGCCACCGCCAGCCCGCCGCCCTGGCTGGCCCGGGCGTACCCGCAGACGTTGCCCCGCCGCGCCGACGGAGCGATCCTCTGGCCCGGCGGACGACAGGCGTACTGCCCCAGCTCGCCGATCTTCCGTGAGCGGTCACTGGCGTTGGTGCGGGCGGTCGCCGAGCGGTACGCCGAGCACCCCGCCGTGGTGATGTGGCACGTCTCCAACGAGCTGGGCTGCCACAACGTGCACTGCTACTGCGACGTCAGCGCCGAGGCATTCCGGGGCTGGCTGCGGGAGCGCTACGGCGACCTGGACCGGCTCAACGACGCCTGGGGCACCGCGTTCTGGAGCCAGCGCTACGGCGACTGGGCCGAGATCAACCCGCCGCGGACCGCTCCGACCTTCGCCAACCCCACCCAGCAGCTCGACTTCCTGCGCTTCTCCTCCGACGAGCAGCGCGCCCAGCTGCGCGCCGAACGCGAGGTGTTGACGGAGCTGGTCCGCCAGCCGATCACCACCAACTTCATGATCGGCCTGGCCAAGCACATGGACTACCACTCCTGGGCCGACGACGTGGACCTGGTCTCCAACGACCACTACCTCAACGCGGCCGACCCGCGGGCGCACCTCGGGTTGTCGCTCGCCGCGGACCACACCCGGGGCGTCGCCGGCGGTGCTCCGTGGCTGCTGATGGAGCACTCCACGAGCGCTGTCAACTGGCAGCCGCGCAACGTGGCCAAGCTGCCCGGACAACTACGCCGCAACAGTCTGGCGCACGTCGCCCGGGGAGCCGACGGGGTGCTGTTCTTCCAGTGGCGCGCGTCCCGGGCCGGCGCCGAGAAGTTCCACTCCGCGCTGGTGCCGCACGCCGGGCCGGACACCAAGGTGTTCCGCGAGGTCTGCCAACTCGGCGCCGACCTCAAGGCGCTCGCCGAGGTACGCGGCAGCCGAGTCGACGCCGACGTGGCAGTCCTGTTCGACTGGGAGGCGTGGTGGGGAGTCGAGTTGGATTCGCACCCCAGCGCCGACGTGACGTACGCCGACCGGCTGAACGCCCTGTACGGCGCACTGTGGCGGACCGGCGTGACCGCCGACATCGTGCACCCGTCGGCGGACCTCAGCGGCTACCGGCTGGTCCTGGTGCCGACCCTCTACCTGGTCCGGGACGCCGACGCCGAGGCCCTGCACCGGTACGTCGAGGGCGGCGGCACCGTGGCGGTCACCTACTTCAGCGGAGTCGTCGACGAGAACGACCACATCCGCCTCGGCGGCTACCCCGGCGCGTTCCGGGACCTGCTCGGCGTACGCACCGAGGAGTTCTTCCCACTACGCGAGGGCGAGCAGGTCCGCCTCGACGACGGCAGCACCGCCGACGTGTGGACCGAGTGGCTGCACGCCGAGGGCGCGGAGGTGCTCGCGTCGTACACCGATGGGCCCCTGCCGGGCGTGCCGGCGGTGACCCGGCACCGCCTCGGCGACGGCGCCGCCTGGTATGTCGGCACCCGGTTGGACGAGACGGCCACCGACCGGCTGGTGGCCCGGCTCGTCGACGAGGCCGGCGTCCGGCCGGCCGCGCCGGCACCGACCGGCGTGGAGGTGGTACGCCGACGCGACGGCGACCGGAGCTGGCTGTTCGTGCTCAACCACACCGACACCGGGGTACGGCTACCGGCGCACGGCGTCGAGTTGTTGACCGGCGCACCGTGTACCGGTGAGCTGACGGTGCCCGCCGGTGAGGTGGCCGTCGTCCGGGAGGACAGGGTTGATGTCTCCGGTGTGAAGGAGGTTCCCTGAGTTGCTCGCCCAACAACGGCAGACCGCCATCCTCGATCTGATCCGCCAACGTGGCGGCGTGCGGGTGAGTCAGCTCGTCAGCCGGTTCGGCGTGTCCGACATGACGATCCGCCGCGACCTGGAGGTGCTTGCCGAGCGCGGCCTGGTGGACAAGGTGCACGGCGGCGCGACGCTCGCCGGGCCGGGTTCGGCAGAGGAGCCCGGCTTCGCCGCCAAGTCGATCCGGCAGCAGGCGGAGAAACGGGCCATCGCCGAGCGGGCGGCCAGCATGGTGGAGCCGGGGATGGCCATCGCCCTCTCCGCCGGCACCACCACCGCCGGGCTTGCCACCCTGCTCTCCGACGTACGCGGGCTGACAGTGGTCACCAACTCGATCCCGGTGGCCGACGCGCTCTACCAGAACCCGCGCGCCGACCAGACTGTCGTGTTGACCGGCGGCATCCGTACCCCGTCGGACGCCCTGACCGGGCCGGTGGCCGAGGCGGCGATCAGCGCCCTCAACGTCGACCTGCTCTTCCTCGGCGTGCACGGGCTCAGCCCGCGTACCGGTTTCACCACGCCCAACCTGTTGGAGGCCGGAGTCAACAGGTGTCTGATCGGTGCCGCCCGCCGGCTCGTGGTGCTCGCCGACCACACCAAGTGGGAGACCATCGGCATCGCCACCATCGCCCCGTTGGAGGCCGCCGACGTCCTGATCACCGACGCCGGTCTGCCCACCGAGGCCCGCACCACGATCGGCGAACAGGTCGGCGAGCTGGTCGTCGTGGAGGTCGGCTAGGGGCGGGTGCTGCCGGGTGTGTCGTCAAAGGATCCTGATGTCGGATGAAGGAGCGCTGGGGTCCTCTCTACTGCAATCGTGGTGATTCTTTGAGGACACCACTTACGGTGTCCGGTTGGGTGACGGGGACGAGTGTGAGCAGGGCGGCACGGCGAACGGTCACGACGGTGAGGCCGATGGTGGCGCTGACGGCAGCAACGGCGAGTGCCCAGTGAATACCGGCGTGCTGCATGGCCAGACCGGCGAGTGCCGAGCCCAGTGCGACGCCGCCGGCGTTGGCGCTGACCAGCCAGGTGTATGCCTCGGTGAGGGTGCCGGCTGGAGCGAGGTCATCGAGCAGGAGATAGGCCGTGATCATGGTGGGTGCGTAGGCAAGTCCGACGAGCACGAGTAACCCGCCGAGTTGTTCGACCGATCCTGCTGCCGGCAGGGGAGCGACCATAGCCGCGAAAATGCCGGTCAGCCACAGGTAACGGCGGCCAGGGCTGGTCTTCCATCTCGGGGCGCCATAGCACAGTCCGCTCAACATGCTGCCGGCCGACATGATCGCGAGCAGCACGCCGCCAGCCGAGGGCGTGCCCTGGTTCTGGGCGAGAGCGGGTACGGCGACGTTGAGGACCCCGATCACGGCTCCCGTGGAGGCGAGCGTGCATATCAGCAGCCGCATCCCCGGCGCGCTCAAACTTCCCAGCACGCTCGTGCGCTGGCCCGTCCGCCCGCCGGTGGAGCGGGAAGCGGGAGCGGTGACAAAGGCAGCGGTCCCGGCCACAGCCGCGACTCCGGACAGGCCGAGCACCGCAGCGGGTGACGTGACCAATAGCAACAGCGAAGCGGCCAGCGGGCCAGCCACGGAAATCAGGTCCTCAAGAAGTGCCTGCAGTGCGTAGGCAACCGGCAGGTCGTCGTCCGCATCGACGACCACGGGCCACAGCGCCCGCATGGATCCGCCGAGCGTGGAATTCGTCGCACCCATCAGGGCGGCGAGCAGAAACAATACCGGCGCGCCCTGTCGGGTCAGCGCGGCGGAGACAAACCCTGCAAGCGCGCCGGTCTGCAACACGGCGAGGCCGACCAGAACGCGTGACTGTCCCCATCGATCGACGGCCCGCCCGCGAAACGGTGCGCTTGCGGTGGTTCCGATCATCAGCGCTGCCAGAGCCGTCCCGGCTATCGCGTAGGAACCCTGCTGCTGATGAACGAGGAGCACGATGGCTAAAGGACGCATGCCGTTCGGCAGCCGACCGACAACCATGGCTGACACCAAGCGCGGCACTTGACGAGCCTGCAAAACCCGGCGGTAGCGCCCCAAGGCCTTCACGCGGCACCAACTGACGTCATCACGAACCTCCCTGAAGGCACTCAAAAGTGACCTCAGGGCTTTTATCCCGTCAGTTGCGACGCCGGAGTATCCGACGCTGGCACCGCTCGGTCACTGACCTCCCACGCGCCAGCACGGGTGAGAGCGGAACCCTAGGTGCAACATCAACACGCTATCAGGAGCCCAGCCTAGGGATCATCGCCGGGCAGGCAGGCTCCGGCGTGGTCGGCCTGGCGTACGCAACGGCCATGAGGCGGTCGCAGAACACCCAATGCCGTACGTCCTGCGTATCCTCGGCCGAGACGGTGGTGCCGCCGACGTCGACCTGCGGCATCGAGGCCAGCACGCGAGCAAGCGTCCGGGCCAGGTCCAGGGCCCCAGCCAGGTCGTCGACCACCACCGGCAGATGAATGCCAGCTCCGTATCCCGACGTGGCCCACGCCGAAACCCTCGGCGGTCGCCTGTTACTCGAGTCGGGCAGAGCTCTTCGGTACGTCCGCGCGTACGATCGCCTGAGGGAGGCCGCACTCAGCGTGAGCGAGTCGGCGAAGCTGATAACAGCACTCGCGGAGGAGCTGTCATGAGCGAGTCCATGCCTAACGTGGCCTGGCACGTCAGCACCAGAAGCCCGGACAATGGCGGCAATTGCGTCGAGGCGGGGCCGGTGCTGGATGGGTCTGGTCGGGTGGCGGTACGCGACAGCAAGGACCGCGCGGCGGCCACACTCGTCTACGGCGCCGCCGGGTGGACCGCGTTCGTCGCCGGGGTGAAGGACGGCGCCTTCGCCCGCACCCAACCCTGATCGACTCGGCTTTCTGGAAACCGGGGTGTCCCGGTCAAGGCGGTTTCAAGTGGCGGTTGCAACCAGGTGTTTGTGGAGTACCTCGGCTGGATTTTGCCAGTCGAGGGTTTGGCGTGGTCGTCCGTTGAGTTC
>NZ_JBEZFA010000074.1:0-12632 GCF_040649215.1 Micromonospora sp. NPDC049044
CCTCGACAGCGCATCCCACTCGACATCAGACAACTCGTAGCGACGACCCACGCGCTACATCATCCGACATCAAGATCCTTTGAAGACACGGCCTACGGCGAGCAGCCGTGGTTGGGTGACGCGTTCGGCTCCTTCACCGGCAACCCCAACCGACTCCCGGTCGACACCCACGAGATGGTCGCGATGGTCGCGCCGCGCGGGTTGTTCATCATGGACAACCCGCACATCGCCAACCTCGGCCCCCGGTCGGCGAGCGTGGCGGCCCTGGCCGGCGCGGAGGTCTACCGGGCGCTCGGTGCCGGCGACAACATCACCTACTGGTCCGACGTGCAGGACGGCAGCCACTGCGCGAACCGCCCCGAGTGGCGTACCCCGCTCCAGAACAACATCCGGAAGTTCCTGTTGAGGACGGGCAACGAACCGGGTGTGATGCGGATTTCCAGCAGGGCGCTGGGCCGGTTGGCCGACTGGCGGGACTGGCCGACCCCGGTGCTGACAGACGGCCCGACGACGCCGCCTCCGACGACGCCGCCTCCGACGACGCCGCCCCCGACCACGCCGCCTCCGACCACGCCGCCCCCGACGAATGGTGGCTGTACGGCGACGGTGTCGATCAACCAGTGGACCGGCGGCTTCGTCGCCACGGTGCGGGTGAGCGCCGGCGCCACGCCGGTCAACGGGTGGACCGTCACCATGACCCTGCCGTCGGGTGCCGGCATCACCGGCGTCTGGAGCGCAAACCGCAGCGGCGACACCGGCACGGTGCGGTTCACCAACGTCGCCTACAACGGCTCCGTCGCTCCTGGGCAGTCGACCGAATTCGGCTACCAGGGCACCGGCAGCGGTGCGGGGATGACGCCCACCTGCTCAACCCCCTGACCCACGGGGCCCGGTGCGGAGGTCGCACGACCCCGCACCGGGCCCTGCCGACAGCGGGGCGGACAGCCCCGATCCTCCGCCGTCAGAGCCAGACCACGATCCCGGTCAGGTCGTTGAGGACCGCTGCCACACCCGCCCGGATGGCCGCCGCGCAGCGCTCGGCGGTGAACGACTTCGGGTCGTACGTCGAGGACATGCCGAGCCCTTCCCCGCGGAACGACGCGCCTTCCCAGTCGACAGATGTGACGTTGTGGGTGGGCTCGGCGAGTTCGGCGCCCACCACGAGGAACTTCTCGTCCAGGTGGTTCGGGGTGACCAGGGCGAGGGGATCGACGAGGTCACCCCCGGCGCTGACGATGAGATCCGGGTTCATCTCCATGGCCTTGGCGATGCTGGGAACGGCATCGTGGGCGTTGCCGACGACGATCGTCCGGAGATCCGCGTGCTCGTCGTCGGCCCACTCCCGTACGGCCGTCACGAGCGCCTTCGTCGGGTCGTCAGTGCCGGCGGTGAGGAGGACCACCCGGTAGTCCCTCGGCGGGTGGACCCCCGCCCACGAGCCGGGCTGCGGCGTGATCGTCGCCTCCGGAGCGGGGGTGGTGGAGGGGGCGACGAATCCGGGGCCGAGAGTCCCCACGGCGCTGGGCGCGGGGTGCGGCTGTGACCAGTCGTCGCCGGAGTTGCAGGCGGTGACCAGCGCGGCGGTCGCGGCCAGCATGGCAACGGCCCGAAGCGGGGGGCGCAAGGTGGTCGTCCTTTCGAGCGGTGACGGCAGCCTCGTATTCCTATCTCAATTCCCTGCGCCGTTTATCTGCGTACGACCGTTCGAGGTCTTTGTTTTCCGGCGGTTCGTCGGCACGCGGGCTGGTGTTCACCCGCGCCATGCAACGTGCACTGGCCAACCGAGGGAGTCGCATGTTCGGGCGCGTCCGCCGTACCGTTATCGTCACCGCTGTCGGGATTGCTGCGGCGGTGGTTCCATTTTTGGGCGCAGGAACGGCGTCCGCGCACGGGTTTTCGTCGACTGTGTACGCGAAAATAACGGCCGGAGACGAGGGTCACATCCGGACGGCGCTGGACCTCGAATACGACCTTCTCGTCGTGTCCGCCGCGGATGCGGTCGACGACGACCCGCTCTTCCAGGTGGGCACCGCCGCATTCGAAGCGGGCGACGGCGACGCCCAGGCCGCGGCTCTGGAGAGCCATTCGTCGACGGTTCTCAGGTACATCTCCGACCGGTTCTCGGTCACCGCGCGTGACGCGGCCTGTCGGCCAACCCAGGTGGGCGACCCGACGATCGGCCAGCGTGAGGGTGTGCCGTACGCGAATCTGCTGTTCGACTGGACCTGCCCCGAGCGGGCAAACGAGCACGAGGTGCGCAGCACGCTGTTCCCGGACGGCGAGGACTACGTCAAGGGCACCAAGACGATCGTCACCTACGAGATCGACGGCCGTTCGGGCAGCACGGCGCTGGACAGCGCCAACCCCACCTTCTCGACCGCGCAGGCCTGGTACGAGCGGTTCGGGGAGTTCTTCCTGCTGGGCGCCGAACATCTGCTGTCCGGGATCGACCACATCCTGTTCCTGCTGGCGCTCATCGCCGGCTCGCGGCGGCTGCGGGAGATCGTGCTCGCGGCCACCAGTTTCACCCTGGCGCACTCGGTGACGTTCATGCTCGCGGCCCTCGGCTTGGTCGAGGTGCCGGGGGCGGTGGTGGAGCCGGTCATCGCGTTGTCGATCGCCGTGGTCGCCGGTTGGCACCTGTGGGGGATCTGGCGACGCGGCGCGCACGCTACCGACCTGGAGACGGCGGGGCACGGTCACCTCAGCCTGGACCGGGCCGGCTGGATCCGGCTCGCTGTGGTGTTCTGCTTCGGCCTCGTACACGGGCTGGGCTTCGCTGGCGCGTTGGGCATCGACGAGGCCTGGTCGTGGACCCTGCTGTGGTCGCTGTTGGTGTTCAACATCGGCATCGAGGTCGTTCAGTTGACGATTATCGCAGTGGTCTTCCCGCTGCTGCTCGTCCTGCGCCGTCGTGCGCCGAAAGCCGGCATCTGGGCGACCGGCGGTGTTTCCGCAGCCGTGTCCGTCATGGGGCTGATCTGGTTTGTGCAGCGCGTTTCCGGGTCCTGAGTGGGGCTAAGTAGTTCGCGAAGTGCAGGCTTTCGCAAGATCACGTTCATGGTCGGTTCATCAGGCGGCGAAAGCGTGGATTTACTTCCCCGGCGTCGGGTGAAGTCACCATCCATTTCTCTATTTGAAAAGGGAACAATGTCGATGACATTGAGCACCTCGACACGGGCCCCCGGGCTTGTGCGGCGGCGCGTGGTCGCCGGGGTCGCAGCCGGCTTCCTGGGAATGGGCGCGGCCCTCGGTAGCGGCCTGACGGCCACCGCCAGCGCGGCCGAGTCCACCACGATCACCGGCGTGATCCTCGGCGTCGGCGCCAACGAGACCCAGCGGATCGTGAGCTGGTACTCCTCCGCGGACACCGCGCAGAAGATCCAGCTGGCCCCGACCGCCGAGATCGTCAACGGCGAGTTTCCGGCAAGCGCCGTCAGCTTCGAGGCCGTCGGCGCGGCGAACACCTCCACCACCGGTTTCAACAGGCACGCCACGATCAGCAACCTGCGCGAGAACACGGCGTACTCCTACCGGGTCGGCGCCGAGGGCAGCTGGTCCCCGGCGTACGCCTTCAAGACGCGGGCGTTCGAGGGCGACTACGACTTCCTCTTCTTCGGCGACCCGCAGATCGGCTCCTCCGGTGACCGGCTGAAGGACCAGGCCGGCTGGGAGGACACGCTGAAGGTCGCCACCGCGGCCAACCCGAACACCGAGCTGCTGGTCTCCGCCGGTGACCACGTCGAGAGTGCCAACGACGAGGGCCAGTGGGACTCGTTCCTGGCCCCTGAGCAGCTGCGTCAGTACCCCTTCGCCGCCACCATCGGTAACCACGATGTCGGCGGCAAGTCCTGGGAGCAGCACCACTTCACGCCGAACACCGACCGCTCGGCCCAGTACTACTCCGGGGACCAGGCGACCCGCTCCGGCGGCGACTTCTGGTACATCTACAAGGATGTGCTGTTCATCGATCTGAACAGCAACAGCTACGTCAACCCGGCAGACGGCTCCGCCGGCGGCGACGCGGCGCACGTCTCGTACGTCACCGACGTCGTCAACAAGCACGGCTCCGAGGCCAAGTGGAAGGTGCTCGTCTACCACCACTCCATCTACTCGGCGGCTACCCACTCCACCGACGGGGACAACGCGGCCCGCCGGAAGGACTTCACGACGGCGTTCTCCGACCTCGGCATCGACATGGTGTTGCAGGGGCACGACCACGTCTACACCCGTAGCTACTCGATCAAGAACGGCCAGAAGGAGAACCCGGCCGAGCAGCCCGGCGCTGCCGACGTGTTCCCCGGCCCGGGCGGCGTCATCTACGTGACGGCGAACTCGGCCTCCGGCTCGAAGTACTACGACATCAAGAAGCCGGGCACCACCGGCACCGGTCCCACCGGCCTCGGCCCGGACCCGCTGAACCCGAGCAACTACTGGTTCAACTCGGCGCAGAACCAGGAGCACGTCCGCAGCTACGTCAAGGTGCAGGTCAAGGCCGACAAGCTGGTGCTCCAGAACATCCGCAGCGGCACCTGCGCGGCGCCGAACGCGGCGGTCGAGAAGGGCCTTTCCTGCACCAACACCGCCGAGGGGCAGCCGGTCGGCTCGATCGTGGACAGCACCGCGATCCACCCGTACCACGGTGACGGTCAGGCCATCCAGGTCAACGTGCCGAACCCGGCTCCGGGCGAGTTCGGCTGGACGATCGACGGCTACAACGGCCTTGTCGACCTGGGCACCGCCCAGGAGCGCAACGGCACCTTCTTCGAGGCGACCGGCAAGATCAACCCGATCCTCGTGTCGGACAGCCGCCGCTCGCTCGCCCCGTGGTCGATCTCGGCCAACGTCGGCGACTTCCAGGACGCCGACAAGAAGTTCTCCGGCTCCTACCTGGGCTGGACCCCGTACCTGCTCGACGGCGGCGCGGGTGCCGAGGCCGGTGCTCCGGTGCTGTCGTCCCTCGACGACCAGGGCAAGGGCCTCTCGGTCTCCAGCGCCCTCGCCGCGGCCGCGCAGGGTCACGCGCGGGGCGGCGCCCGCCTCGGTGCCGACCTGGATCTGAAGATCCCGGACAGCATCGCGATGGGTAGCTACCGCACCACGCTCACGATCACCGCACTGAGCAGCTGATCCAGCTGTTCCACCGGGCGGGGTAGGCACCTTCGGGGGCCTGCCCCGCCACCCATTTGCCGCCTTATCAAGATCACCTCAAGGATCCGACATGTACCCGTCCGTAACGCGCTGGAAGAAGCTTGCTCGTACCACCACGCTGTCTCTGCTCGCCGCAGTCGCGACCGTCGGCGTCGGTGCCGGCCCCGCTCTGGCGGCGGACGGCAACGTCGCCTGGACGGTCCGCACGGCCTCCAACAGCTACGGCGAGGCTCGGTCCAGCTACAGCTACACCGTCAACCCGGGAAGCGCCGTCGAGGACGCCATGGTGGTGGCCAACCGCGGCCCCGCGCCCCTGACCCTGTCCGTGTACGCCGCCGACGGCTTCACCACCGACGCGGGCCAGCTCGACCTGGTCACCAGGGACGCCAAGTCCGTTGGGATCGGCGCCTGGGCGAAGCCGAAGGCCGGCAGTGTCGTGGTCCAGCCCGGCAAGACCGCACAGGTCCCCTTCACGGTGAGCATCCCGGCCAACGCCACGCCCGGTGACTACGTGGGTGGGATCCTCACCGCGCTCACCCAGGCCGACCAGGCCGAGGGCATCAACGTCGACCGGCGCCTCGGCATCCGGATCAAGCTGCGGGTCGGTGGTGAGCTGAAGCCGCGCCTCGCGATCGAGGACCCGCACGTGACGTACGGCGGCTCGGCCAACCCGTTCAGCAAGGGTGACGCCACCGTCACGTACAAGATCCACAACGTCGGCAACGCCGCGCTCTCCGGGCAGCAGGCGGTATCGGTCTCCGGGCCGTTCGGCGTGCTGAGGGTCCGGGCGAAGGATATCGCCGCGCCGCCGGAACTGCTCCCAGGCGAGAGCTGGGACGTGACCGTGCCGATCGCCGGGGTCGCCCCCGCCGTCTCGTTGGCCGCGACAGTGACCCTCACCCCGCTCCTCACCGACGCCTCCGGCTCCACCACCTCGCTCAAGCCGGTCCAGGTCACCGCGCACGGCTGGGCGTTGCCGTGGACGCTGGTGCTG
This sequence comes from Micromonospora sp. NPDC049044, assembly GCF_040649215.1. Lineage (NCBI taxonomy): Bacteria > Bacillati > Actinomycetota > Actinomycetes > Micromonosporales > Micromonosporaceae > Micromonospora > Micromonospora sp. NPDC049044. The sequence goes on from NZ_JBEZFA010000074.1 coordinate 6,146, forward strand.
GTGCTCGTCGTAGTTGTCGCCGCGGTCGTCGGGGCGTACCTGTACCGGCGACGCAACCGGACGCGGCGCAAGGTGCGCGAGGACGCCCGCGTAGCCGACGCCGTCGCGCAGGCGTTGCGTGGTCAGGAGCCGCAAACCTCCTGATGGCGTAGCCACCGCCGGCGAACGGGAGCACCGCCGCCGTCGTCGCGGCCCGCCCGCCCGGAGCCGCCGTACTCCGGGCTGGCGGTCATGCCTGTTGGGCCCGCTCGGGACACACCCGGCATGGCCGGTCGCCCTTGTGGGTGAACGGCGCTCAGCTCCGGAGCACGCCCGTCCCCGAGCCGGCATGCTGCGACGGTGACGCCGGCACTGAGGGGGAATCCACATGGTTGACGGGGATGTGCCAGAGCGGATGCAGGCCGCGGCCCTGGATGAGTTCGGCGGGCCGGAGGTGATCACCCTGCGGAAGCTGCCGATCCCGCAGATCGCCGACGACGAGGTGCTGATCAAGGTCTTGAGCGCTGGCGTGGGGGTGTGGGACGTCTACGAGCGGCAGGGTGTGCTGGTGCCGGAGGGCTCCGCGCTGCCGATCGTGCCGGGCTCCGACGGTGTCGGCACCGTCATCGCGGCTGGCCGCAAGGTGTCGAACGTCGTGGTCGGCGAGCTCGTCTACGTCTCCGCCACCACCCGCCCGAAGGGCGGCTTCTACGCCGAGTACGCGGCGGTCAAGGCGGACTACGCGGCGAAGGTGCCCGACGGCGTACCGGCCGAGCACGCCGGAGCCATGCCCACCGACGCGCTTACCGCGCTGGCCGGGCTGGACACCCTCAGCCTGTCGGCCGGCGCCTGGTTGCTGATCTTCGGGGCGAGCGGCGGTCAGGGCCACCTGGCCGTGCAGTTGGCCAAGCGGCAGGGCCTGAACGTGATCGCCGTGGCGTCCGGCGCGGAGGGCGTCGCGCTGGTGACCCGCCTCGGCGCCGACGTGTCCCTCGACGGCCGCGGCGACCTGACCGACGTGCTCGCCCGGATCCGGGACGCGGCACCGGCCGGAGTGGACGCCATCCTGGCGATGGCCGGCGGCAAGACGCTGGACCGGCTCACCGAGGCGCTCACCGACGGCGGAGTGGTCGCCTTCGCCCACGGCGTGCGGCCGGAACCCCAGGAACGGCCGGGTGTGACGGTCCGGGCGTACGACGGCGAAGCCAGCCCCCGCCAGTTGCAACGCCTCAACGAACTCATCGAGGCCGGCCCGTTCGTGGTGCATGTCGCGCAGACGTACCCGCTGGGCAAGGTGCGGGAGGCGCACAAGCGCCTGGAGACCTCCTACCCGGGCAAGCTGCTGCTGACGGTGGCGTGAGACCTCAACGCGGCGTGCGCTGTTGCGGCACGCGTACCGATGCCATGCCGGCCGCGGTCGCGGCCCGAATGCCCAGGTCGGTGTCCTCGAAGACCAGGCACGACCCCGGGGGTACGCCGAGGTGCTCCGCCGCGAGCAGGAACGCCTCCGGGTCGGGCTTGGCCCGGGTGTAGTCCTCGGCGCAGACCAGCACGTCGAACCGGTCCAGCAGGCCGAGCGCGCCGAGCGAGGCGGTGACCGAGGCGCGGGTGCTGCCGGAGACCACGGCGAACGGAACCCGCCGGTGGGCGTCGTGGATGTGTGCCACCACCTCGGGTACGGCGGCGAGCTGCGGCAGCAACTCCTCGTAGTAGTTCTCCCGGCGCTCGACGACAGTCGCGACCGGCATGGCCAGACCCTGCTGCTCGTTCAGGGCGACGATGATGTCGGCGGTCGGCCGGCCACCCCAGGCGTAGAAGAGATCCTCCGGGAACTCGCAACCCCACTCCTGGAGGGCCCGCTGCCAGGCCAGGTAGTGCAGCGGCATCGAGTCGACGATGGTGCCGTCGCAGTCGAACAGGTACGCCGCGAACTCACCGGCCGGCAGAGGCAGAGTCATCGAGGCAGGGTACAGCGGCACCTGCGTTCAGGCTTCGGCGACGGACGCCAGCCGGCGCAGCAGGTGGGCCCGTTCCGGCTCGGTGAGGTTTCTTCGGTCGCGAGTTCACGACACCAGGTCACGGCGGTCCACCCGTCGCTCGAACCAGGTGATCCCGATCAGGAGGACGGTCAGCAGTGCGAGCGCCGCCAACGGAGCCACTGATCGGCCGACCGGCAGCAGGGCGAGCGGCAGCAGCGCGGTGACGACCTGCGTCGGGTCGACGGCACCAACTGTCAGTCGGCGGAAGATCAGCCTGCTGAGCAGGTAGAGGGCCGCGCCCCCGTACAGGGCGGTGGCGGCCTCCCAGCCCAGCGGGCCGGCAGGGGGCGCCTCCCCACTGAGCCGGTCGATCACCTCCTCGATGCCGAGCGCCACGTAGATGGCACCGATGATCAACGGTGAGTGCCCGATGCCGTACGCGTCGCCGGCCACCCCGGCCCGGCGGTCGCCCGGCACCGCACCGATCGCCCCCCGCGCGGCGGGCGCCAGCCGGTCGAAGTACAGCCACCACAGGCAGACCGTGCTGGTGAGGCCGAGCAGTGCGGCCGCCATCCCGGCGCCGGCCGGTGCCATCGTCCGCGGCCCCGCACCTGCCGAGATCAACGACTCACCCAGCGCGATGATGAGCACCAGGCCGAACCGCTCGGTGAAGTGGTCCAGGCTGCGCAGCGGCCAGGGCCGGAAAGCCGACGCGATCCGCGCGCCGCCGATGTCCACGAGCAGCGCGACCGTCCAGAGCACCGTCTGGGCCGCCCCACCGAGCAGTGCGCCACCGATCAGCGGAAGCCACGCCAACACCACCGGCACGCTGAAGAAACGCAGCGTCGAACGCAGCGGCGGGTCCGTCGCGCTCACCCAGAACAGGATCACCAGCTGTACCGCCCGGACGACCACGTAGGCCAGGGCCAGGGTGAGCGGCGGGTCGAGGACCTCCGGTTCCTGCCGCCACGCGTCCGGTAGCACCAGCGCGGCGACGAAGGTCGCCGCCATCGCGACAAGGGTCGCCGCGCGGACCAGGCCGACGTCCGCGCGGACCAGGTTTCCCAACCAGGTGTACGGCCCCCAGGAGTAGAGCAACAGCAGGAGCAGGAGCAGCCCCTGGGCCAGGGTGAGCGCGGTCGGCGAGCCGGCCATGAAGGTGATGACCCGGGTGAGTGCGAAGACGAAGACCAGATCGAAGAAGATCTCGAACATCGTGGTCCGGTGCGTCTGGGCGGCCGGCACCGGACGAATGCCCGAAATCCCCTTCATCCCCGCATTCTGCGCCATATTGATCGGCGATGCATCCGCTCTCCCGCGTGGGCACCGCTCCCGCCTGGGCACCGCTCCCGCCTGGGCACCGCTCCCGCCCGGGCACCGCTCTCCCGGCGGCGCCTGGCGAGGGAGAGTGGACAGCGCCGCCGGGTGCCGGCCTCAGGCCGAGGCGTCGGTCCGCCGCCGGCTCCGCTCAGCCCGTCGCCGCACCTGCCGGTACGCGCCGGTCAGCCCCATCGCCCGGCGTACCTCGACCAGGGTCTGGCGGACCTCCTCGCGGGTCCGCTCAGTGCCCTCGACGATCAGCCGGTCCACCAACCCCCGGTCCGCCTCGATCTCGGCCCGGCGCTCCCGGATCGGCGCGAGAAACCCCTCGAGCGCGACGATCAGCCGCTGCTTGACCTCCACGTCGCCGACCCGGCCGGCCCGGTAGCGCCGGGCCAGGTCGGCCACCTCGTCGCGGTCCGGATTGAAAACTTCGTGGTACGCGAAGACCGGGTTGCCCTCCACGGTGCCCGGCACGTCGGCCCGCACCCGGTTCGGATCGGTGTACATGCCGAGCACCTTGCGACGTACCGTCGCCGCATCGTCGGAGAGAGCGATGGTGTTCCCTCGGCTCTTGCTCATCTTGGCCGCCCCATCGGTGCCCACCAGACTCGGCGTGTCCGCCGCGATCAGCTCCGGCACCGGGAAGACCGGGCCGTACAGGTGGTTGAACCGCCGGGCGATCTCCCGCGTCACCTCGACGTGCGCGGCGTTGTCCCGACCCACCGGGACCACCTCACCCTTCACACAGAGGATGTCCGCGGCCTGGAGCACCGGGTAGCCCAGCAACCCGTACGGCATCTCTTCCTTGCCGGCATCGCGGGCCATCTCCTTGAGCGACGGCACCCGTTCCAGCCGGGGCACCGTCACCAGGTTCTGTAGCAGGGTGTTGAGGTCGCCGACCTCGGGAATCGCCGACTGGAGGTAGAAGGTGGCCCGTTCCGGGTCGACCCCGGCGGCGAGGATGTCCGTCACCATCTCCCGGGCGTTGCCGGAGACCTTGTCGATGTCCTCGCGGCGGTTGCGGGTGGTGAGCATGTGCAGGTCGGCGATGATGAAGAAGCTCTCGTAGCGGTGGTGCAGCCGTACCCGGTTGGCGATGCTGCCGACGTAGTGGCCGAGGTGCAGGCGGCCGGTCGGCCGGTCGCCGGTGAGCATTCGTGCGACGGACATGGTGATGCCTCTCGTATCCGAAGGTGGGTCACGCGTGGGCGCGCGCCGAGCGGGGCGGGTCAGCCCCCTCGGTCAGCGGGATCGGCTCAGCGAGCCGTCCGCCATCGCGCGCCGGCGCGGAACCGCAGACCACCGGCACGGAGGACACTCAGAATCTGCTCACGGCCATCGCCGGAGCCGGTCGGAACCCCGGGCAGCGCACCGAGCTGGCGGCAGTCGACCTGGTCGACCGCCTCCGGTGCGAAATTGCCCGTCCGGACCACGACCTCACTTTACCCGCGAGGCGGGGCCAGGTGGTTGTCGGCGTAGTAGGCGCCAACGCGCTCCCGGTACTCCGGGTCGGCCGAATCCGCATCGAACGGCGGTGCGTCCTTGATCTGTTGCTTGGCCCGGTCGACGTGCACGACGCGTTCCTGGTGGTCCACCCGCTCCACCGTGCCGGCAGGCAGCAGCACCTTCCGCCCGAAGATCCAGTGGCCGGTGTCCACCACCAGGTACCCGGCATCCGCCTCGTTGCTCGCCTCGTCGATGGTGCCGATGCGCCCGTCACTCGCCTGCACCTGGTATCCCACCAGGTCCAGTGGGGTGCCGGGACCGGGGGCGTCCGGACCGTCGTGGCCGCCGTCCTGCCCTTCCGGCGGGGTGACCGACGGGGTGGTCTCGGTGTATCCGCCAGCCAGGGCGGCCGGGTCGCGCCAGGCCCAGGGATTGAAGATCGAGGGTTGCACGGGGCACCTCCGGGGGGACGGTCCTCAGCTGTCCTGTTTCGAAGTGCCCAGCGCGTCGGGGTGAGAAACGGACCGATGGCCCGTCACGTCTCCCGCACCGGTGTGGCGTTGCGGCGGGGTGTCCGTTGACGGCCAGGTGGACCGGTGCGCTGGCATACTCGGCTGCCATGGTGCTGTCGCGAGGGTGGGCTGCCTTCCTGGTCGGAGTCGGGGTCTGGACCTGGGTGATCTGGCCGCGGTTCGCGGTCGCCATCTGGCAGGACCCGCGATCGTGGACGTCGGGCACCGTCGCCGAGGGTCCGGCCACCAGCTTTCTGTGGGTGCACGCGCTGCTGATCGCGGCGTCTCTGGTCATCGGGACGACAGCCGGCGTCCTCGGCGTCCGGGCCTGGCTCGCCGCTCGTCGGCCCCGTTCGTCGTGATCGGCGCTCGCGGTGGCCCGCGCCCGTCGTGGCCGGCGCTCGCGGTGGCCCGCGCCCGTCGTGGCCGGCGCTTGTCTTGGCGCGCGCTCGCCTGTCCTGCGTTCGTCTTGGCCCGCGCTCGTCGTGACCGGAGCTTGTCCTTTGCCCCGCTCGTTGCGATCGGAGCTTGTGGTTTCCCATCCTCGTCGTGACCGGCGCTTGTTCTTTCCTCTGCCTGTCATGACCGGGCGCTTGTCCTGACCTGTGCTTGTCCTGAGCGTTGTTCGCCCTGGTCACAGCGCGGAGTCTGGCGCCGAGTAGCTGGCGGTCGGGACGGCGCGATGGGTCAGCGAGGCGAGTGTGACGGGCGCCGCTACCCGCGGATTTGACGATCAAACCCGCAGACGCGTAACTTTCTCTCTGCCAGCGCGGAACGGGGCAAACGGGACGGAAGTCCTGAGGCGCCGAAACGAACTGGCAACCGGGTCGAGTGGGGGTTCACTCCTGCGAGACACGGTCCGGGCGGTGCTCCGCCGGATCGGCCGAGAGGCGGATTTGGTGCGGCGAAGCCGACCGGGTAAGGTTCACGACCGGCAGGGCACCGGGCGAGACTGCGGGAAACCGCAGCGGCCGGTTCTGCCAAATCCGACGACCTGACGCAGCGGTTCGCTGCTGCGTGAGTGCGCCGGTACCAACCCGTACGAAGCACGACAGACCGGGACACACGGTTTGACACGGCGAAGACGGTGAGGTAACGTAGTAAAAGTGCCCGGCGCGAGAGCGGCGGGACACGGAGCGGAAAAGCCCCGGTTGGGGTTCCACTGAGGTGGGGCTTCTGGTCGGTGTGTGGTTGTTCTTTGAGAACTCAACAGGGTGCTTGTAAAGCCAGTGCCAATTATGATTTATA
>NZ_JBEZFA010000075.1:0-9877 GCF_040649215.1 Micromonospora sp. NPDC049044
GACAGCGCATCCCACTCGACATCAGACAACTCGTAGCGACGACCCACGCGCTACATCATCCGACATCAAGATCCTTTGAAGACACGGCCTAGGGCGTGATCGGCGGGTTCGTCGTGCACGCCGCCGGGCGGTTGTTTCTGGAGGTGGCCGTGTCTGCGGGCGCCGGCGGCGTGTTGGTGGGCGCGGCTGGTCATCGAGTCCACGCTGACCGTCCAGCCGATCCGGCCCTGCGCATCGCCGGTGGCCTGTGACGCGGCCAGGATCTTGTCCCAGGTTCCATCGCGCTGCCAGCGACGGAACAGGCCGTAGAGCGTCTGCCATGGTCCGTACTCGGCCGGGACGTCACGCCAGGGCGACCCGATCCGGATCCGCCACCTGATCCCATCGATGAGCTGCCGTTTCTCCCACTTCGGCGGACGACCCGTCGTTGGCGCGGCAGGCAACAGCGGGGCCAGAACGGCCCACTGCCTGTCGGTCAGGTCATGCCGCCTCGTCACCGCTACGCTGGACACGAGGTCTCCGGTATGAAGTTCTTGCTTGGTCGCAGAACCAGATACCGGAGACCTCTTCAGTTGTCGATCACCGCCACGCCGTGAACCTCACCGGCCACCACGACTTCTGAAACACGCCTTAGCCGCGAGCCGTCGGTGCGCAAGTGACGCGGATCGATCCTGCGGTCCCCCGTACGCGTCCGCCGGCGCTATGCTCCCCACTCGTGCTGCACGCGGACGGGGGTCGCTGGCATGACTGTTATCGCGCCGGTCACATACATCGCGCTGCTCCGTAGCCTGCCGGCTCTACGGCGACTGTGGATCGGTGGCGCGATCTCGACGTTCGGTGACGCCGTGCAGGGCGTCGCGCTGGTCTGGCTCGCCACCCAGACGTCGTCACCCGGTGTCTCGGTGTCGATCGTCACCACGGCTCTCTACCTTCCGGCCGTCCTCATTGGGCCGTTCGCCGGCACCATCGCCGACCGGATCGACCGCCGACGCCTGCTGGTGACCGCCGACGTGCTTCGGGTCGCCACCGCGGGTCTGGTGCCGCTCGCCTTCGTCCACTCAGGCCTATGGCCGGTGGTCGCGATCACCCTGGTGCACTCCGCCTTCACGGCGCTGTTCAACGCCGCGCAGACCGCCGCGGTGCCCGACGTGACCGGCCCCGGGTCGCTGGTACGCGCCAACGGCCTGCTCTCCTCCACCAACTACACGATGCTGGTGGCGGGCCCGGCGGTCGGCGGTTTCCTGGTGGCCGGCACGCCGACGGCGGTACCGTTCCTGCTCAACGCGGCGACGTTCGCGTTCTCGGCCGTGATGGTGCTGCTCATCCCGGCGACCGCGCTGGCCGCGCCGGCCCGCGACGAGCACGTCACTTTCCTGGCCGACCTGCGCGCCGGCGTGCGGTACGCGCGCCACCGGCCGCCGATCGTTCTCTACATGATCATCGGCGTCGTGGCGACGCTCGGCTTCGCCCCGGCCCCCGTGGCCCTACCGAGCTTCGCGAACGAGCTCGGCGTGGGCAGCGTCGGCTTCGGCCTGATCGCCAGTATCGGCAGCCTCGGCTACGCCGTCGGGTCCGTCCTCGTCGGCACGATCAAGCCGGCGCGGGCGGCGACCGCCCTGGCCGTCGGGTTCCTGGCCATGGGCGCCGCCACACTGGCCCTCTCGGTCGCGCCGGGCCTGGTGCTCGCGCTGGTGCTGGTGGCGCTGCGATCGGGGTGCAACGCCGTCACGCTCGTCACGGGTCTCAGCATGCTGCAACGGATGGTGCCGAGCGCCCTGCGGGGGCGCATCATCACCCTGACCAACAGCGTCCAGGAGCTGCCCCGTCCGTTCGTGCTGCCGGCCGCAGGCTTCGTCATCGACGCGACCGGCGCGCGACCGATCTTCGCCGCCATGGGGGTCCTCATCATGCTGTCCGGGGCCATCGCGACCGCAGCCCGCAAGACCCTGCAAACGGCGCACGACGCCGAGGAGGGGGCCGCATGACTGCCGACGAGCACTCGACGGCAGTCATGCACTTCCCGGCGTCCCTGGCCCAGCAGCGTTTCTGGTTCCTGCAGGGCCTGCAGCCGGACAGCCCGGTGTTCAACCTCACCGCCGCTCTGCGGCTCGACGGGACGCTCGACGAGGCGGCACTGCTCGGCGCCGTGCAGGACGTCGTCGACCGGCACGAGGCGCTGCGCACCGCGATCGTGGCCGAGGACGGCGTACCCCGGCAGCGGGTGTGGGCGTCCGCGCCGGCACCGGTCACCACGGTCGACCTCACCGGCCTGGTGGACGCCGAGCGGGAACGCGCCGTGCAGGCAGAGATCGACGCCGAGGCGGGGCGCCCGTTCGACCTGTCCGCCGGCCCCCTGGCGCGGGTCCGGGTGCTCCGCACCGCGCCGACCGAGCGCTTCCTCACGCTGAGCGCCCATCACGCGGTCGTCGATGGCTGGTCGATGCGCGTCCTGCTCGGCGACCTGTCCGCCGCCTACCGGTCGCGGATCACCGGTGAGGGCACCCTGGGGGAGGCGCCGTTGCAGGCCGGCGACGTGGCCGTGTGGGAACGCGAGCGGCTGGCCGGCGGCGCGTTCGCGGGCCAGCTCGAACGCTGGCGCGAGCGGCTGGCCGGCGCCGCCTGCGGCATCGACCTACCGATGTGCGGGCCGCGGGAACAAGTGCGTCGTCCAGCGGGTGGCCGCGTCCCCGTGCGCCTCGACGCGCGCCTGACCGACGCCCTGCGCACGGTGGCCGCCGAGCGGGACGCGACGCTCTTCACGGTCGTGCTGGCCGGCTTCCGGCTACTGCTGCACACGTACACCGGACAGGACGACCTGGTGATCGGCTGCCCGACGTCCGGGCGCGCCCGGCCCGAGCTGCGCGACGTCGTCGGCGGCTTCGGCACCGTGCTGCCCGTGCGGACCCAGCTGCCGCCGGGCGCCACGATCGACGACCTGCTCACCGTCACCCGGCGTGCCACGCTGGCCGCCCTCGCCGACCAGGACGTGCCCTTCGAGGCCCTGGTCGACGCCACCGGCGCGGGCGGCGACCTCAGCCGCACGCCGCTGTTCGAGGCGCTGCTGTCGCTGCTGCCGCGCTTCGACGGAGTCGTCGATCTGCCCGGCGTCGAGGCCACCGAGGTCGACTGGACCAACGGGTCGGCCCAGTTCGATCTCGCGCTACATCTGCGCGAGGAGGGCGACGAGATGGTCGGCCACCTCGAACACGCGACGGCCCGCCTGCCGGCCGGGGCCGCCACCCGGATGGTCGGCCACCTGGTGCGGGCGCTGGAAGCGGTGGCCGGCGACCCCACGCGGGCCATCACCGACGTCACCCTGGTCTCCGACGCCGAACGGGAGCGCATTCTCGCGCTGGGCCAGGGTGAGGAGGCACCGTTTCCCGACCTGCGCCTCGAGGACCTGGTCTCGGCGCGGGCCGCGGCCGACCCCGGTGCGGTCGCGCTGCGCTCGCAGGACGGTGACCTGACGTACGCGGAGCTCGACGCGGCGGCGCGGGAGCTGGCCGGCCGGCTCGCCGCCTCCGGCGTGGGGCCCGAGTCGCGGGTCGGCGTGCTGGCCGAGCGCTCGCCCGGCCTGGTGATCTCGATTCTCGGGGTCCTGCACGCGGGTGCCGCCTACGTGCCGCTCGACCCGGAGTACTCGGACGAGCGGCTCCGCTACATCGTGGCCGACGCCGGCTGCGCCGTCGTCCTGGGCGACGGGCGCCACACCGAACGCGCGGCACGCCTGGGTGCGCCCGCCGAGGCCGCCGCGGCGCGGTCCGTACCATCCGATCGGTCGCCCGACTCGCTCTGCTACGTGATGTACACGTCCGGCTCGACCGGGCGTCCCAAAGGCGTGGCCGTTGCTCACCGCGGCATCGTCAACCGGGTGGCCTGGGGCCAGCGCAGGTGGCCGCTGAGCGTCGGCGACCGGGTGCTGCACAAGACGCCGTTCACCTTCGACGTGTCGGTGTGGGAGCTGCTGTGGCCGCTCAGCGCGGGCGCGACGGTGGTGCTCGCCCGGCCCGGCGGACATCGGGATCCCGCCTATCTGGCGGCGCTGCTGGCCGACGAGCGGATCACCGTGGCGCACTTCGTGCCGTCGATGCTGCGCCACTTCCTCGAAGGCGGCGAGCGGCGGAGTTTCCAGGCGCTGCGGCGCGTCTTCTGCAGCGGCGAGGCACTCTCGCGGGACCTGGTGGAGTCGTTCGGCCGCGCGGTCGGCGTCGAACTGCACAATCTGTACGGCCCGACGGAGGCCTCCATCGAGGTCAGCTGGTGGCCGTGCACCACCGGGGAACCCGATGCGCCGGTGCCGATCGGACGCCCAATCCAGAACGCGGTGCTCCGCGTGCTCGACGCACGCCGCCGGGTGGTTCCGGTCGGCGTCCGTGGCGAGCTCTACATCGGCGGAGTGCCGGTGGCGCGGGGCTACTGGGGTCAACCCGCCATGACCGCGGAGCGGTTCGTGTCCGATCCCTTCGGGCCGCCCGGATCGCGCCTCTTCCGCACCGGCGACTGGGCCCGCTGGGGCGAGGACGGCACCCTCGAGTTCCTCGGCCGCACCGACGACCAGGTCAAGCTGCGCGGCATGCGGGTGGAGCCCGGTGAGGTCGAAGCGACGCTACGCCGCCACGAGGACGTCGCGGACGCGGCGGTGGCGGTGGTACGCCAACCGTCCGGCCACGACGCGCTGGTCGCCGGCGTCGTCGCGCGGTCCGCTCCAAGCGCCGACCTGGTGGACCGGCTGCTGGCATCGGCACGGCGCGAGCTTCCTCCGTACATGGTGCCGTGGCGCGTGCTCGTCCTGCCGGAGCTGCCGCGTACGCCGAGTGGGAAGGCCGACGGCCGGGCACTCGGCGAGCTCGCGGCCGAGCAGGCCGCGCGGGCGGCGCAAGCAGTGTCGGACTCCGGGCCCCCGACCGAGCTCGAGGAGACGCTGCGTCGGATCCTGACCGACGTGCTGCTCGTCGACGAGCCTGATGTGCACGCGAACTTCTTCGACCTGGGCGGCAACTCACTGCTCGCGATGCAGGTGTTGTCCCGCGTCGAAGGGGCGCTCGGCGTGCGGGTGACGCCACAGGAGTTGTTCTCGGCGCCCACGGTGGCGGAGCTGGCCCTCCGCGTCTCGGCCGCCGGGTCCGCTGCCGGTTCTATCGGGCCGGTGCGCCGGGCCGACGGGCCCGACCCCGACGAGGCGGAGCGGCTCCTCGACCGGCTGGACACACTCTCCGACGACGAGGTGGAACACCTCCTGCGACAGATGGGCACCAATGACCAGTGAACCGTTCGTGGCGCGGCTGCGCCACGCCGCACTGACCCGGCCGGACGACACGGCCTTCACGTTCCTGACGTTCGGCGACGACGACGCGCCCGCCGAGGCACCGATCTCGTACGGGGACCTCGACGCCCGCGCACGATCGGTCGCCGCGGCGCTGCCGGCGGGGGAGCGCGTCCTGTTGCTCTACCCGCCCGGTCTCGACTACATCGTCGCCCTGCTCGGCTGCTTCTACGCCGGCGCGGTCGCGGTGCCCACGTACCCCCCGTTCAACGCCACCTCGATCGACACGGTGCGGCGGATCGCCGACGACAGCCGGCCGGCCGTGGTGCTCGCCGACGGGCTCTTCGCGGGCGGCGACTCGCTGGCTCCGTCGGCACGCTGGCTGTGCGTCGACGATCTCGACACCGCCGCGACGTTCGAGCCGCGACCGGCCGACGTCGACACCGTGGGGCTGCTGCAGTACACGTCCGGGTCGACCCGGCACCCCCGTGGCGTGGTGCTGAGCCACAAGAACCTGGCCGCCAACTCGGATGCGATCCGAGCGGCCTTCGCCCTCTCCGCGGACGACCGGGCGGTGATCTGGCTGCCGCCCTATCACGACATGGGCCTGATCGGCGGCGTGCTCCAGCCGTTGCAGTGGGGCTTTCCGTGCGTGCTCATGTCACCACTGGACTTCCTGCGCCGCCCGCTGCGGTGGCTGGAGGCGGTCACCCGGCACCGCGCGACGGTGACCGGTGCGCCGGACTTCGCGTACTCGCTCTGCGCGGCGCGTGCCGGCGACGACGCGCTCGCCGGCACCGACTCGGGCGTGCGGGGGCTGGACCTCAGCGAGTTGCGGCTCGCCTTCCTCGGCGCCGAGCCGATCCGGCCGGCCACCCTGGCGGCGTTCTCGGACGCCTTCGGTCCGGCCGGGTTCCGACCCTCGTCGTTCTACCCGTGCTACGGACTGGCCGAGTCGACACTGTTGGTGAGCGGTGCCGCCGCGGGATCCGGCGCGCGGGTCACCCGCTACGACCCGGCGTCGCTGGACGGCGGGATCGCGTCGCCGGCCGATGACGGCCGACCGCTCGTCTCCTGCGGCGTGCCGGCGCCCGGCAGCGAGGTCGTCATCGTCGACCCGCTCACCGGGCAGCCGCAGCCCTCGCGGCATGTCGGTGAGATCTGGGTACGCGGCGCCAGCGTGGCCGAGGGCTATTTCGAGGCGCCCGGGTCGGAGACCTTCGCGGGCCGACTCGACGAGGGCGCGCCGTTCCTGCGCACCGGCGACCTCGGCTTCCTCGACGACAGGGAGCTGGTCGTCACCGGCCGCCGCGACGACGTGATCATCCAGCGCGGGCGCAACATCTACCCGCAGGACCTGGAGGGCACCGCGGAGCGGGCACACCCGCAGCTGCGCATCGGCTGCGTCGCCGCGTTCCCGGGGTCCGCCCAGGACGACGGCCCGGTGATCGTCGCCGAGGTCTCGCGCGGCGCGGTGGACCCGCCGCTGGCCGAGATGGCCGCCGCCATCCGGGGTGCGATCGCCGAGTCGCACGGTGTCCGGCTCGCGACGGTCGCCCTCGCCCCGCCCGGCGCGGTGCCGAAGACGTCGAGCGGCAAGGTGCGACGGCGCCAGTGTCGGGCGCTGCTCGCCGACGGTGCGCTGTCCCCGCTGCTGCTCGACTCCGCAGACGGCGGGCCCGCGCCCGTCGGGGACTCCTACGCCGCGACCGAGCTCGCCCGCCGCTGCCCCGGCGCCGACATCGATCGGGACCGGTCGCTCGTCGCGCACGGGCTCGATTCGCTCGGCGCCACCGAGCTGGCGAACGCCATCGAGGCAGACCTCGGCGTGCGGGTCAGCACCGAGGAACTGCTGGGCGGCATCACCCCCGCCGAGCTCGACCGCCTGCTGGACGAGCGGCGAGACACGGGCGACGCCGCCGAACCCCCGCTGCGCCGCCAGCCCCGCACCTGGAGCTCCGTCTGACGGGCATCAGGCCACCAGCTTCACCGGGAGCCGCTCGAAGCCGTTGATCTCGCACGAGCGCAGCCGCACCGGCGCGCCCGCGAGCTCGATGGCCGCGGTGCCGGCCAGCAGCTCCTCGACGAGCACCCGCAGCTCCTGCCGGGCTACACCCGCGCCGATGCAGAAGTGCTCGCCCACGCCCATTGCCAGGTGACGGTTCGGCGTGCGCCCGACATCGAAGCGATCCGCGTCGGGGAACACGTCCTCGTCGCGGTTCGCCGAAGGGTTCCAGATCGTCACCAGGCTGCCGGGGTCGATGGTCCGCCCGCGCAGCTGCACCTCACGGCGCACCGTGCGCACGATGTGGGTGGCGGGCGACGTCCACCGCAGGATCTCCTCGATCGCGGACGGCACGAGCGACGGGTCGGCGCGCAGCCGGCGGAGCTCGCCGGGATGATCGAGCAGCGCCAGGATTCCGCCCGCCGCCGCGTGCCGCACGTTCTCAATGCCCCCGACCAGGAGGTTGTCGCAGGTGAGCAGGACCTCGGTGTCGGTGAGCGGCTTGCCCTCCACAGTCGCCTCGACCAGCACACTGACGAGGTCGTCGGCCGGCGCCAGGCGGCGCTGCTCCGCCAGCTCCATGAAGTAGAGCAGGATGTTCTGGTGTGCCGCGCTCTGCCCGGCGCGGTCCTCGACGCCGAACGCGCGCGAGGTCAGCTCGTAGAGCATGTCCCGGTCGGCCCTCGGCACGCCGAGCAGCCAGCAGATGACATGCACGGGCAGCGGGCCCGCCACGTCCCGCACGAAGTCGCAGTCGCCCCGCGCCACGGCCGCGTCGACGAGACGCCGTGCGATGCGGCGCATCGCCTCCTCCAGCTGGGACACGGCGCCCGGCGTGAACCATCGGTTGACCAGGGCGCGCAGCTGACCGTGGCGCGGCGGATCGGTGAGCGCCAGCATCTTGCCGCCGGCCGGGTCGCCCCGGCCCTGCGCGGTGCCGAGCAGGATGCCTCTGGCCGAGCTGAACGTCGCGGGATCCTTGTAGATGCGCATCGCGTCGTCGTACTTCGTGACCGCCCAAAACCCGGGCCGGCCCTCCTGCTCGTTCCAGAACAGCGGCTGTTCGGCGCGCAGCCGCCGCCAGACCGCGTGGGGATCGCCGTCGGCGTAGAGATCGGGATCGGCGAGGTCGGTCACGACTCGGTGATTTTCTTGATCGCGGCGAGCAGGCGCGGACCATCCACCGAGCACGGATGGTGCAACTCCAGCCGGACGCCGTCCGGCCGCGGCTTGGCGAGCAGATGCGCCTCGTCATCCGGGAAACTGTCGAGTACCTCCATGACGGCGGGTACGCCCTCCAGACGGTCGAACGAATAGAAGTTGAAGTGGAAGCGCACGCCCTCGGCCGGGCCGAGCCGCCGCTGCAGGGACACCGAGATGTGCCGCCGGTCGCCGAGCTCACGGCGATAGCCGCGGACGTGCTCGAGCCAGGTCCGGGTCGGGTCGCGCGGCGGGAACACGACGGGAACGACCTGATAGAGGCAGCCGATGGTCTCGCGGTACGGCCCACGGCGCGAGTTGGCCAGGTCGTGCACGACGAACGCACCGGCCGGGCGCAGCACCGTCGCGAGCGCCTCCCCGTAGGCGGCGAGCAGACGGGCGGCCGCTTCGCGCGTCTCGATCCCCGGCGGCAGCTCGACCAGCGTCTGCGACACCTCCCTCGGCTCGCCGACGGTGCTCCCGGCCACCAACGGCCCGGCGTCGCTCAGCCGTCGCGTCCATTCCGCGTGCACGGCGGGGGTGTCGAAGACCAGGCGGCTCTGTGCCGCGTACGAGCTGAAGGGATCGCCGCCAGCAACCGGCGGCAGGCTGCCGGTGCGGTAGGTCTCCCAGAGGCGCGCCAGGAGCAGCGCGCCGCCCGGCGCGTCCAGGACGATGTGGTGCGCGGCGACGACCGCGACCTGCGGCCCTTTCTCGCACCCGGCGAGGGCCGACCGCACGAGCGGGTCGCGAGCCAGGTCGTACGGCCGCTTCACGAACTCGGCGACGTTGTCCGTCCGGGCGACACCTTCGGATCCCTGCTCCGCCACCCACCCCACCACGTCGCCCCCGTGGACGCCGAAGCGCAGGCGCAACGCCGACTCGGCGCCCACGACCAGCGCCATCGCGTGCTCCCACCGCGCCGGGTCCACCGGCCGGGGCAGGGGCAGGGCGAGGCCGAGGCTGTAGGTCGTGCCGCCCGGCTCACGCTCGGCCGAGAGGAAGAGGTCGCGCTGGGTGGGGGAGACGATCTGCCGGCCACCGGGGACCGGAGGATCTCCTGTTCGCTTTCGTTGGAGCTTCATGGCACCCCCATCCTGCCTCGTTCCCGCGCCCACGTGGGTCCCGGGACATTCGAACCGGTGAATCGACGAAGTCGCCCTGACGCGCTGGGGGATCTACCCACCATGGCCGACGCTGCATCTATGGCTCCACCGGTGGCGCGTACGTGGCCGACGACAGGCGACGCGGGGCACGCGTGGGGCTTGCTTCCTCGGCCGCACCTGGGGGCGTCCGTCAGCGGGCACGCTGTCAGAGCCCTAGGCCGTGTCTTCAAAGGATCTTGATGTCGGATGATGTAGCGCGTGGGTCGTCGCTACGAGTTGTCTGATGTCGAGTGGGATGCGCTG
>NZ_JBEZFA010000076.1:0-9477 GCF_040649215.1 Micromonospora sp. NPDC049044
GGGAGGCGCGGCCCGACCGGGCCCCACACCACCGCCGGGCAGTGCGGCCCGACCGGACACCACACCACGACCGGGCGGCGCGGCTCGACCGGGCCCCACACCACCGCCGGGCGGCGCGGCTCGACCGGGCGGCGGGCCGACCGGGGTGCCGACGGCCGCGCCACCGGAGCGCACGCATCCGACGGTCGCGGTGGTCGCGCGGATGTCCGCCGAGCCCACCCCGCCGTCAGCGCCACCGGCGGTGGCCCCGCCGTCCCGGGCACCGGCTTCGGCGCCCCCGCAGCAGGTCACGGTGGCGGTCGCGTCGGAGAGCAGCCCGGCACCGAGGTACCGGATCCAGGTGCGCAACGTGGGCAACGCCCCGGTGGACACCACAGTGCGGCAGGAGTTGCCGGCGGGGTCGGCACCGACCGCGATCAGCGCCGGTGGCCGGTCCACCCCGGCCGGCGGGTCCACCACCGAGGTGACCTGGCGGTTGAGACTGCCGGCGCACAGCAGCACCACGCTCGGCACCGCGCTGGCCGCGACCGCACCCGGCCAGCCACTGACCGCGCCGGCCTGCGCGTTCACGAGTGACGGCACCCGGCCGTACGACTGCGCCACGGCCACCTGGCAGGCGGCGGCGGCGCCGGCGGCGGAGGTCACCGCGGCACCCCCCTGGCGTCGGTACCCGGTGCTGCTCGCCGGACTGGCGGTGCTGCTGCTGGTCAGCGCCGCCCTGGTGTGGGTGTGGCGACGTCGGCGCGCGGGCCGGGTCACGGCTGCCGCACTGGCCGGCCGGGGCGGACCCGGCGGCGGGAGCGGAGCCGACGGCGGTCGCGGAACGATCTATCCGCGACCGGCCGCCCCGAGCGCGACGCGGCGTCGGCGTACCCCGCCGGTCTGGTTGTTGGTGGGTGCGGCCGTGGCGGTACTGGCCGGCGTCGTCGGCACCGCGGGCTGGACGGCGACCCGGCAGGTCTCGGCGATCGACACGCAGAAGCAGCCCACCAGCGGCGCGTGGGTGGGTAGCGGGGTCACCGGGCCGGTGGGGGTGCCACTTCGCGATTCGGCGTTCGAGTTCACCGTCTACCGGATGTCGTGCGGAGCGCCCGGCACCGCCGGGAAGACCGACGGCGGGGGTGTCCCGCCAGCCAGTGGCCGACGCTGCCAGGCCACCGTGGGCGTGCGCAACATCACCGGCGACCACCAACCCTGGCACGGCCAACTGCAACGGGCCTACCTGCCCGGCGGGCGCTGGGTGAGCACCGACGAGCCGGCCACCCGGGCGGCGAACCTGGGTCGGGACATCTTCGCCGACCCGATGGCCGCGGGCAGTCGGATGGTGCTGCCGCTTGTCTTCACCGTCGACGGACGGGACCCGCCGGAGCAGTTGGAGCTGCGCAGCGGGGTGTTCTCCGCCGGGGTGCGGGTGCACATGCCCTGACCGGGTGCGCGGGCGGCGGTCGTACCCTGGGGTGCGTGACCGCCGCCCTCGCCCCCGCCGTGCTCGACGTGGCGCAGTGGCAGGCGCGCCGGCGGGCCCACGAGGAGCGGGTGGACGTCTGGCTGACCCCGCACCTGGCCCGGCGGCGGCGCGGTGAACGGCACCCGGTGGCCGACTTCCTGTTCACCTACTACTCGCACCGCCCGGCCCAGCTGCGTCGCTGGCACCCGGGCGCCGGGGTCGAGCTGCGCGGCGCCGATCCGGGCGAATTCGGCCGGGACTACCGCGCCACCACCGCCGGGGTCACCCTCGACACCGATGCGGTACGCGCCCGACGCGGCGAGTCGATCGCCTGGATCCGCTCCCTGCTGGCCGCCACCGCCGGGCGGGCGCCGCACCTCGGCTGCTTCGGGATGCACGAGTGGGCGATGGTCTACCGGCAGACCCGGGAGGAGCTGCGGCACAACTCCTGGCCGCTGCGGCTGACCCCGGAGCGGACCGCCGCCGTCGTCGAGGAGCGGGGCGTGCGGTGCAGCCATTTCGACGCGTTCCGGTTCTTCACAGCGCCGGCCCGACCGTTGAACGTGCTCACCCCGACCCGGGAGACGCAGCACGCGCACGAGCAGCCGGGCTGCCTGCACGCCAACATGGATCTGTACAAGTGGGCCTACAAGTTGTCCCCGCTGATCGGGTCGGAGCTGGTGGCCGACACGTTCGAACTGGCCCGGGAGATCCGCACGCTTGACATGCGGGCCAGCCCGTACGACCTGGCGGCACTCGGCTATCCGCCGGTGCGGGTGGAGACCCCGGACGGTCGGGCGGAGTACGCGGCGGCGCAGCGGGGGTTCGCCGACCGGGCCGCCGTGCTGCGCGACCGGCTGCTCGCCGCGGTGCCGGCCTGACTCGACCGCCGCCTACTCGCCGTCGGCGCGGCGGTCCCGTTTGCGCTGGGACTGGCGCTTCTTCTCGGCCAGCCGGCGCTCCTTGGCTCCGCGCGACGGGCGGGTCGCCCGGCGCGGCGGCGGTGGAGGTGCGGCGGCCTCCCGCAGCAGCGCGGTCATCCGTTCCCGGGCCGCCTCCCGATTGGCCAGCTGGGCCCGGTGCTCACTCGCGGCGATCGTCAGCACCCCGTCGACCAGGCGGTTGGCCAGCCGGGCCAGGGCCCGTGACCGCAGCCAGTCGGGTACGGCCGGCGAGTTGGCCAGGTCGTAGCTCAGCTCCACCCGGGAGTCGGCGGTGTTCACGCCCTGCCCACCCGGCCCGGAGGAGCGGGAGAAGCGCTCCCGCAACTCCCCGGCGGGAACGATCCACCGATCGGTCACCCGCAGTCCGTCGTCCACGCCCCGAGGCTAACCCGCGACGACCCACCGGTGGTCATCGGTGCGAAGTCTCCCGCTGCGTCGGGGAGTGGCCGGGCGCCGGCCGCCCGGCGGTTTCCTCGTCGGAGCCGACCGCCGCGTACGCCACCGCGCCGAAGAGCAGCAACGCGATCACCGCGGCTTTCACTGCGACTCCACGGATCAGTGACCAGGCACCTCGACGGGCGCCCGGCACCGACTTCCGGACCGTCTGGTAGTCGTTCCACCCGCGTCGTGCCCGGGCGTACGCCGACCCCACTGCACATCCGATGACCAGGCCCACCAGCAGGAGGACCGCGAGAAGAGGACGCTCCACCTCCGCCAGTATCCATACCGACAGTAATATTTCCATGGTCCGATGCCGTCCGGCCGGATATCCGACACTGGCCGCACCTCGGCTGTCCGCGCAGGTCAGCCACCCTTGCCGATGATCGTGTCGGCGGTCTGCTGCACCTGGTCGATCGGGATGGCGAACCCGATCCCGATCGAGCCGCTCCCGTCGATGGTGGCGATGGCGGTGTTCACGCCGACCACCTCTCCGCGGGCGTTGACGAGTGGCCCACCCGAGTTGCCGGGGTTGATCGACGCGTCGGTCTGCACCGCGCGGTGCCGGTTGTTGCCCAGCCGCACCTCGCGGTCCAACGCGCTGACGATGCCGGCGGTGACAGTGCCGGCGAGACCGAGCGGCGAGCCGACCGCGAGTACGGGTTCACCGACCCGGGTCGCGCCCGGCTTGGCCATCGGCAACGGGGTGAGCCCGGCCGCCGCCGGCACCTTCAGCACGGCCAGGTCGCTGCGGGGTTCCCGGCCCACCACCTCGGCGGCGAACCGTCGGCCGTCGGGCAGTTCCACTGTCACCGGTCCCCCACCGCCCTTGGCCAGGATGTGATCGTTGGTGATCAGGTGCTGCTGGTCGTCGACGGCGAACCCGGAGCCGGTCGCGGGGCCGCCGGTCGCCACCCCGCCGGTCGCGGAACCGGCTGTCGTACCCCCGGCCAGCACCGACACCACCCCGGGTACGGTCCGTTCGGCCGCGGTGACCAACTCGGCCGGGACCGGGGCGGCGGACGCCGCGGCCGCGCCGGGATCCGCGTCCCGGCTGGCTACCACGCCCCCGGCGACGGCGCCCGAGACGGTGGAGAGCGCCACCACGGCCAGCGCGGCGAGCAGCCGTCGGGGCCGACGCCCGCCCGGGTCACGCTCGGGCGGATCCCACCACCCGCGCCCGTCCGGGTCGAGCTGCGGCGAGATGAACCAGGGACCGCGCGGTTCGCCCAGTCCGGTCTGTACAGCCATGCGTACTCCTCACGGTCGACGACTGTGGTGCGCGGCGGTCAGGGCAGGCGGGAGAACCAGCGCATCGAGCCGGCGGCGGCGCCCATCGCGAACACCAGTCCGAGGCCGATGAACCGGGCCGAGACGTCCTGCCGCTCGGTGCGGTAACCGACCGAGCTGCCAATGTCGTCGTAGACGGCGCGCAACTCCTCGGTGGTGCTGGCCTCGTGGAACATCCCGCCGGTCTCCTCGGCGACCTCCTTGAGGGTTTGCCCGTCGACCGGCACCTGGATGGGTCGGCCGCCGCGGTCGACGAACCCGGACGGTGTCCCGAACGAGATGGAGTGCACCGGCACCTCCGCCGTCACCGCCTCGGCCGCCGCCTCCATCGGGTCCATCCCGGAGGTGTTGGCGCCGTCGGAGAGCAGGATGATCCGGGCCGGTGGCGGCTTCTTCGCGGCCGCGCTGTCCAGGCTCTTGACCGCGCCGAGGGACGTGTTGATGGCCTCGCCGATCGCGGTGCCCTGCACGCCGGTGATGCCCTCGGCGAGCCGGCCGATCCCCTCCTCGAGGGCGTCCCGGTCGGTGCCGGGTGGCACCAGCACTGCCGCGCTGCCGGCGAAGGCGACAAGACCCACGTTGAACTCGTCGGGCAGGCCGTCGACGAACCGGCGGGCCGCCTGCTTCGCCGCGGCCAACCGGTCCGGCTCGACGTCGGTGGCGAGCATCGACGTGGACACGTCCACCGCCACCATCACCGTGGCCCGTTCCCGAGGCACCCGGACCTCGGCGCTGGGGCGGGCGAACCCGACGACGAGCAGGGCCAGCATGGCCAGGAAGAGCCCGGCCGGTACGTGCCGACGCCAGGCGGGCCGCTCCGGCGCCACCCGGTCCAGCAGCCGCAGGTTGGTGAAGCGGACCGCGTACCGGCTGCGCCGACGCTGCACCAGCAGGTACGCGCCGACGAGGGCGAGGACGCCGAGCAGCAGCCAGAGTCGCAGCGGAGACTGCCAGGTCACGCGACACCTCCCCGGGCTGGGCCGACCGGCGCGGCGGCCAGTCGACGCTGGGCGTGCACGTGCCGAACGACGTCCGCGCTCCAGTCCGCGTCGGTGCGCAGCGGCAGGTGGGTGGCACCGCTGCGGCGCAACGACGTGTGGATCTGGTCGCGTTGGGCGGCGGCGGCCTCGGCGTAGCGTTCGCGCAACCGGCGGTCCGATGTGCACACCTCGCGGTGCCGACCGGTTTCCGGGTCGACGAGCGTGATCAGCCCGACGTCCGGTAGCTCCAGCTCACGCGGGTCGGTGACCTCGATCGCCAGCACCTGGTGCCGGGCGGCCAGCCGGCGCACCGTGCGTTCCCAGGGCGCCGGCTGGTCGGGGTCGTCGGGCAGGCCGTCGAGGAAGTCGGAGACCACCACCACCAGACCGCGTCGGTTGGCGATCCGGTGCAGCGCGTCGAGCCCGTCGGCCAGGTCCGGTGACCCCCACCCCGGTCGGTCGGCGGGCGGGGTGGGCCGCGGGGCGGTGAGCAGCGTGCGGAGCAGGGCGAGCAGATGGGTACGCCCACTGCGGGCCGGGAAGCGGCGTACCCCGTCGGCCCGCAGCACCTGGGCACCGAGGCGGTTGCCGACGCCCGCGGTCAGGAAGCCGACCGCCGCGACCGCGGCCACCGCCAGCTCCCGCTTGTCCAGCTCGGCGGTGCCGAACTCCATGCTGGCGCTGCCGTCGACCAAAAGCCAGGTGGTCAGTTCCCGGTCGGCGTCGACCTGGCGGACGTGCGGGACGGCGGTACGGGCCGTCACCGCCCAGTCCATCCGGCGGACCTCGTCCTCGCCCGGCCGGTACTCGCGGCTGCCGGCGGGTTCACTTCCCGGTCCGGGCAGCAGGCCGCGGTACTGGCCGTGCAGCAGCCCGTTGAGCCGCCGCGTGACTGTCAGTTCGAGGCGACGTACCCGCTGGTCCGGGGCCAACTCGGCGAGGCCCGGGTCGGCGGGTACGACGTCAGCTCGTCTCATGCCGCCGCCAGGTCCGGTGTCTGCTGCGGGTTACCGGTGGCCAACCGGGGCGGTGGCACCGCTTCGACCAGCCGTCGCACCAGGCTCTCGGCCGACACCCCGTCGGCCACCGCGTCGAAGGAGAGCACCAGCCGGTGGGCGAGGACGTCGACGGCCAGCTCGCGGACGTCCTCGGGCAGCACGTACTCCCGCCCCCGCAGCAGTGCCTGGGCCCGGGCGGCGGCGACCAGGCCCAGGGTGGCCCGCGGGCTGGCGCCGTACGCCAACAGCGGGGCGATCTCCGGCAGCCCGAAGCGGCCCGGGTCACGGGTGGCGAGGATCAGCCGCACCACGTACTCGGCCAACGCGTGATGCACGAAGACCTTCTCGGCGTGGGCCTGGAGGTCCCGCAGTCGTTGCGCGTCGAGCACCGGGCGCGGGCTCGGCCGGTCGGTGCTCATCCGGTAGAGGATGGCGAGTTCGTCGGCGTCGCTCGGGTAGTCGACGACCACCTTCATCAGGAACCGGTCGCGCTGCGCCTCCGGGAGTTGGTAGACCCCCTCGGACTCGATCGGGTTCTGGGTGGCCAGGACCAGGAACGGGGCCGGGACCGGCCAGCTGCGCCCGCCGATGGAGACCTGCCGTTCGGCCATCGCCTCCAGCAGCGCCGACTGCACCTTGGCCGGGGCACGGTTGATTTCGTCGGCCAGCACCAGGTTGGCCATGATCGGACCCAACTCGATGTCGAAGGTCTCCTTGGAGGCCCGGTAGATCCGGGTGCCGACGATGTCGGAGGGGACCAGGTCCGGGGTGAACTGGATCCGGGAGAAGGTGCCGCCGACGACTGTGGCGAGGGTCTGCGCGGCCAGGGTCTTGGCCACTCCGGGTACGCCCTCCAGGAGGCAGTGCCCGTTGGCGATCAGTGCGGTGAGCAGGCGTTGGACGAGCCGATCCTGCCCGACGATCACGCGTTTGACCTCGAAGAGGGTCTGTTCCAGCTCGACGCCTGTCGGCTCGCGATCGACCGAGCTGGGCATGCTGGCCAGGGTGTCCGAGATGTCCGTCACGGTGCTTGCTTCCCGGGGCGGGGGCCCGGCAAACGTGGGATTGTGCGGGCCGGACCGGCCCGGGGTGGCTCGAACGGGGATGAGTCGCACGCAAGCGTGACGATCGACGCGAGCCTGCCGAGGACCGACAACCAGGTCGGCACCCGGCAGGCGGGGCCAGGACCGGCGCGGCGGTGGGCGCGGGCATCACACTGGCCCGGACAGCACGGATGCACGCAACCCGCGTCGGGCACGGGGTCGTGGCGGGCGGACGCGGGTGGACAGCGCCCCGCGTCGCGCACGGGCGATCATGGCCGGGCCGTCGGGCGAGGGCGGGTGGACAGCGCCCGGCCCCCGCGCACGAGCGCGGGGGCCGGGTGTCGATTCGGTCAGGGTGTGTGGGTGAGCAGGGTGAAGCCTCGGTCGGCAGGTGTTCCCGCCGAGTCGCGGGTCTGGATGAAGACCGCGTTGGGCGTGCCCAGCCGCGGGGCGACCGCGATCTCCCCAGCGGGCGGGATGCAGCAGGAGTCGGCTCGGGAGATGGTGGCCAGGAAGGCACCGGCCGAGACGTTGTAGCCGAACTGCACCTCGTACTCGCCGGGGCCGTACTTGAGCACGGTGCCGGTGCCACGCGCCTTGGTGCCGTTGGCGTTGACGACGGTGAACCAGCTGGCCGCCGCCATCGTGGTGACCCCACCCGCCTTCATTGCGGCCTTCGCCGAGCGCGCGGACTCGGCGGTGACCGGCGGCTGACTGTTCGTGCGACGTTCCGCCTGCTTGACGGCCGGCTGCGGCGCCTTCGCCGACGGTTGGGCGACGGCGATCCCCCCGCCAGCCAGAGTGAGCGCCAGGACGGCGAACGTGACAGCTGCCGCCTTGCGTCGGAGAGATGTTTCCATGACAGGTCCCCCTTGTGTGACCGTGCGAATTCGGCCGACCCGCGGGGCGGGACGGATGACTGCCCATAAATAGGCGGACGACGACACTGGGGTGCGGGAAACCTCGCCCACTGGCAACCGGTGAGATTGATTCCTGAAGGATCTACATCCCCCCTGAGCTGGGATTACTACTCAGAGTTGCGTCGTTTAAGCCAGATGGAACGTAGCACCGGAAAAAGCCGAGAGTCAATAGTTGATCTCACTTTATCGACTTGTCAATCAGCCGTCAGATAATTGCGAAACGTGAACGTAAAACCGTTCACGAAACAGTTTCGACATAGGCACTAGGATCACCGTCATGATCGTCGACGGGCCTCCGCCCACGCCCCGGTGGTACCGCCGCTCTCGGCTCGGCCCGGCACTCTGCTGGCTGGCGGTCGCGCCGGGCGCACTCTGGGCGGCAGCCCGGCTGATCGGCCTGGACCGGGGTCCGCTGGTGCAGGCGCTCGCCTTCACGCCGTACATCGCGGGTTTCAGCGTGCTGCCGCTCGCCCTCGCACTCGCCCTGCGGCGCTGGTGGCCGGCGGCTGTCGCGGCCCTGACGGCCGTGGCGTTGCTCGGCGTCGTCGCACCTCGGGCGTTGGCCGCCCCGCAGCCGCCGGCGACCGGGCCGACCGTGCGGCTGCTCACCGCCAACCTGCTCGCCGGCGCCGGCGACGCCCGGACGCTTGTCGAGCTGGTCCGCCGCAACGAGGTGGACCTGCTCACGGTGCAGGAGTTCACGCCGGCGGCGCAGGCCGCCCTGGACCAGGCCGGCCTCGACCGGCTGCTGCCGTACCGGCAGCTCAACGCGGAGATCGGCACGCCCGGCTCCGGGCTCTACTCGCGCTGGCCGCTCACCGACGTCGGCCTGCGGCGCAACCTCAACGGTTGGGGCTTCACCCAGGCGTACGGGACGGTGGCCATCCCCGGCGCACCCCCGATACGGGTCGAGTCGGCCCACCCGTCAGCCCCGTACGCGCTGGACCAGGTCGGCAACTGGCGCGCCGACCTGGGCGCCCAACCCCCGGCCACCCCGGACGGTGGCCTACAGATCCTCGCCGGAGACTTCAACGCCACTCTCGACCACGGTCCGCTCCGCGCCCTGCTGCGCACCGGTTACGTCGACGCCGCCGACGTCACCGGCGAGGGCCTGACCGGCACCTGGGGCCCGTACGACGGGGACCTCATCCCACCGGTCACCATCGACCACGTGCTCGTCGACCGGCGCATCGCGGTCCAGGCAGTGCGGGTGCTCGCCCTACCCGGCAGCGACCACCGCCCAGTCCTAGCCACCCTCACCCTCCCCACCCCCTAACCCACCCCCACCCCGCCCCGCCCCGCCCCGCCCCGCCCCGCCCTCGGGGAGTATGGATCTAACGGTGTTTCCGGCCTGACCTGCCAGGCGTTGTGCCTGGTGAGGAGGGTGCCGTGATGACCGCGACACTGAACGACCAGA
>NZ_JBEZFA010000077.1:0-8398 GCF_040649215.1 Micromonospora sp. NPDC049044
GCATCACCCTCGATGCGGGCCTCGCCGACACCGTCACCTGGTACCGCGACAACCGCACCTGGTGGGAACCCCTCAAGACCACACCCACCGCATGAGCTGACAAACGCCGCGGGTGGTGGCGCCGACGGAGTTCGAATCGTCGGCACCACCACCCGCGGCGGTTCTGCGTCTGGTCAGCGACCGCCGGCGCGGAAGACCTCCGAGACGGTGCGGAGCACCACCTTGACGTCCAACCACAGCGACCAGTTCTCGATGTAGTAGTTGTCGAACCGGGCCCGGTCGGAGATGGGCGTGTCGCCCCGCAGGCCGCTGACCTGGGCAAGCCCGGTGAGCCCGACGGGGACGCGGTGGCGGGCCGCGTAGTTCGGGTATTCGGCCGAGAACTTCTCCACGAAGTACGGCCGCTCCGGCCGCGGCCCGACCACGCTCATGTCACCGCGCAGGATGTTCCACAGCTGGGGCAGCTCGTCAAGCGAGGTCCGGCGCATGAACCGGCCGATCGGCCCGACCCGGTTGTCGTGCGCGATGGACCAGTTGGTCTGCGACTCCTGCTCGTTCACGGGCCGCATCGACCGGAACTTGATGACCTTGAATGGCTTGCCGTACCGGCCGATCCGCTCCTGGTAGAAGAAGATCCCGCGGCCACCGTCGATGAACGTGGCGAGGGCGCAGAGCAGCAGCACCGGGCTCAACAGCAGGAGCGCGACCCCGGCGAACAGAATGTCGGAAGCCCGCTTGATGGCCCACCGTGGGCCGCTGAGCGTGATGTCACCGATCTTGACGATCGGGAACGCGCCGATGTGGTCGGGGTAACCGCCGTGCGAGCGTGAGCCCCACAGGCGCGGCACCGCCCAGAGATCGCAGCGTGAGCTGCGGGGCTGCAGCAGGGTTTCCATGAGCGTCGACTCGTCGCAGTCCGGGTCGGCGATGATCAGGACTTCGCACTCCGTCAGCCGGACGAGGTGTTCGAGGTCCGTCATCGTGCCGCTCAGCGCAAGCGCGGCGTTGTCCTGACGGGACGAAGCGTCGACGCAGCCGACGAACCGCAGACCGTACTGAGGGTAGCGACGCAGCAACCGGGCGATCTCGAGGCCGATCGGCCCGCCGCCGACCACTAGCGCGTTGTGCTCGGCCCAGCGACGCTTGCGGGACAACACGGTGAACGACCTGCTGGCCGCACGTCCGAGGATCACCAGCAACGCCGACAGAGCGACATCGCGCATGAACCCGCCGACGTACGCCACCGAGGCGTGACGCTCGGCCGCGATGATGGCCACCACCGAGGCGGCGGCGAGCAGTCGCCCGCAGAGGCTCGGCAGCTCGTCGAGGATGCTCACGTGACGGCGTGGCCGGTAGAGGCCACCGGCGGCGAACAGGGTCAAGGTCAGGGCGGCGTAGGCCATCGTCCCGCGCCAGTAGTTCTGGCTCAGCAGCAGCGGAGCGAGCAGCGCGACGGCGTCGACCGGCGCGTTCATCATCCAGGCCCGCAGCCACCGGGTGCGCGACGAGGTGCGGGACCTGGCGTACGGCAGGACGGCGGTCGTGCCGAGACCGGGCACCTCGACCTTTGCCGGCGCCCGAACCCCAGGCTCCCTGGTCTGGGGCACGGGTGGGGCGCCGCCGTAGCGGCGGGCCCCATCGCCCGGCATGTCAAGGTCGTCCCCGTCGACTGGCGGCATGGACGAATGGCTGGTCGCCGGATGGCCTGACACTAGTGGACCTCCCCGTGAAAACCCTCGGTCATGCATCCCGACCAGAAGGGCGACCGAACTCTACGATCGACCGGGTCGTGCCACCATAGCCGGCAAGTCAGTTCCTTCTCCTACTTTGCGGCGGAGAGGATTCCCGGAACGTCATCGTTACGGACCGCATCGAAGACCTTAGCGGCCTTCTCCTTGTCCGCAAGCACCACGCTCTCGGTGCCCATCATTCCGGTGCCCTTCACCGGGCAGGTGAGGAACGTCAGGTTGCCGCTGCGCAGGTCGCGCATCTCGGATCCGAGGTCTACCAGGTTCAACTTCTTGTCCACGGCGACCGAATCCGCAGTTGCCTTGATGAAGGAGTTGAGCTTGGCCGGGTTGGCGAGAGTGCCGCCAGAGGCCGCCTTGTCCAGGATCGCCTTGATGACCTGCTGCTGGTGCTTGATCCGGGCGAAGTCGCCGTCGGCGAAGGCGTGCCGTTCGCGGGCGTAGTCCAGCGCGGCCGCCCCGTCCATCTTCTGCCGGCCGGCGTTGAACGTCCGGCTGCCGTTGAGCGCGTACAGCGTGGTGAAGCCCTTCTCCACGTCCACGTTGATGCCGCCGAGCGCGTCCACGATGTCCTTGAATCCGCTGAAGTCGACGATCGTCACGTGGTCGATCCGCACGCCGGTGAACTTCTCCACCGTCTGCACGAGCAACGGCACGCCACCCCACGCGAACGACGCATTGATCTTCGCGTCCCGGCCACCCCGGCCGCTCGAGGACTTCGGCACGCTTACCCAGGTGTCCCGGGGGATCGAGATGAGCTGGGCGCTGGACCGGTCCTTCGGCAGGTGGGCCACGATGATCGTGTCGGTGCGGGAGCCGGACTCGCTGTTCGGGTCGCGGGAGTCGCTGCCGAGGATCATGATGTTCATGGCGCCCTTGGCGTTCTCACCCACCTGCGGGCGGTCGGCCTCCGGCACGCCGTCGAAGGCGTCGACGCGCTCGATGCCGGAGTTGATCGAACGGAAGTACAAACCTCCGGCGATCATCCCGCCACCGCCGAGCAATGCCAGGACCACGAAAGTGATCAAAGCGACCTTTTGCCATCGGGGACGCCGCCGCCGCGCCTGCTTGGTCGGCTCCGGTGGTTGCTGCGCCGCGATGAACTGGGTCTCGGGCTCCGCGTACTCTTGGCGATACTGCATGCCGCGATGCTACTGATTCCCGGTTACGGGGATGTACCCCCATCCGGGTCATCGGGTTCCACGTCCCGACCGAAACTTCTCCGACGATCGTTGCGGTGAACCTGTCATGAAGCAGCGGTGGACGTCACTCGGCGGCGCGGAGCTGTCACCCCGCAGGCCATTCGGCCGGTGCGACCGCTGCGCGGTGACGCCTGACCAGGGTCGACCGCCGGCACGTGGCACGCGCCGATCACCGTCGGTCAATGCTGTCTTAGCTTTGGCTTAGCCGACTTGTCCATGCACGCCCCGTTCCGGCAGCATCGCCGTCGTGACGGACGTAAGCGTTGTCGACATCGACCTGGACCACGCTCCCCAGCAGCGGCCCGCGTCGTCGTCCCGCTCGACGCCGTGGCTCGTCGCCGCCGGCGTCACCGTCGTCGCGGCGGCAATGGGGCTCACCCTGACCATGCGGTCCGGCTCCGCCCCGGCCTGTGCCGCCGGGCGGACCCTCGCCGCCGCGCCGCCCACCGGCACCGCCACGCACAGCGGCAAGGCCACCTTCTACGACTCGAACGGCGCCGGCGGCAACTGCTCGAACCCCGCCGCCCCGGCCAACCGGCTCTACGTCGCGCTCGGCCCTGCCGAATACGCCGCCGGTGCCGCCTGCGGTGGCTTCCTCGACGTGACCGGACCGAAGGGCACCGTCCGGGTGCTGATCATGGACCAGTGCCCGGAGTGCGCCCCGGGGCATCTCGATCTGTCCCGCGAGGCGTTCGCCCGGATTGCCGAACCGGTCCAGGGCCTCGTCCCGGTCACCTACCGTGCGGTGGTCAACCCACCGCTGCCCGGTCCGCTCACCTTCCGGATCAAGGAGGGGGCGTCGCAGTTCTGGTTCGCCGTCCGGGTCGGCAACCACGGCAACCCGCTGCGGTCGGTCGAGGTCCGGCAGGGTGACAGCGGTCCGTGGCGCGCGGCCGCCCGGCAGGACTACAACTACTGGCTGATCGTCTCGGGTGCCGGAGCCGGCCCGTTCACCATCCAGGTCACCGACGTGTACGGCAACCGGGCCACCGTCAGCGGCATCCGGATGGCGCCCGGCCAGGTGCAGAACAGCGCGGTCCGGATGTACGGGCGCGCCGCCGCCACCACCCCCCGCCCGTCGGCGTCGGCCCGCCCGCCCGGCAACCGATCCGCCGCCGCGACGCCGCAGCCGACCCGCCGTCCGGTCGAGGTGGCGAAGGCGAGCGCGCCGGCCACCGGCACGCCGAGCACCCAGCCGGCCGTGTCGAACGCCCGCTGGTGCACGGGCTGACCGCTCAGTCGACAGGCGGGAGGTCCAGCCACATCAGGATCTCGTCCCGGTCGTCATCGGGCGCGACCCGCAACGCGCCCGGCAGCCGGCCGACCTCCCGGTAGCCGAGGCGACGGTAGAACCCGTCCAACCCCAACCCGTCGCGGAGCGTCACGTGCAGCGCCTCGTAGCCGAGTCGCCGGCCCAACCGGGCGGCCTCGGTCATCAGCGCCGCGCCGTAGCCGCTGCCCTGGGTGTCCGGGTGGACCATCACCCGCTTCAACACGCACCAGTGCGCCTTGAGCACGAAGCGGTTGTCGGTGAAGATCAGCAGCGCCACCAGCCGGTCGCCGGAGTGTCCGACGAGCAGGCGGTCCGGTCCGTCGGTGATGCCGGCGAAGGTCGGGTCGGCGAGCACGCGCACGTCGGCCGCGGTCACCGGAGGTACGAAGCCGACAGCGCCGCCGGCGTTGCTGACGTCAGTCCAGAGCGCGACGATCTCGGCGCGTAGCCGCGGGGTCAGATCGGGGTCGAGGGTGAGGCGCAGGTTCACACCCGCCATCCTGAACCGCCGACCAGGCCCGTGACCCTGGACAGTGACGTGCCCGACAACCGCTGACACGCGGTGCGTTGACCTGTGCGGGAGAGGGGATTCGAACCCCTACGCCCTTTCGGACAATAGGACCTAAACCTATCGCGGCTGCCGTTACGCCACTCCCGCCAACTCGCTGAGTCTAGAGCGTCCGGCTTCGACGGTGTCGAGCCCGGCCTCCCTGCGAACGATCGAGACCGTGCGGTGGCTGGTCGGCTCAGTCCAGACCGAGGTCGCGGCGGAGCTTGGCGACGTGCCCGGTGGCCCTGACGTTGTAGAGCGCTCGCTCGACCTTGCCGTCGGCGTCGATCACGAACGTCGAGCGGATCACGCCGGTCACTGTCTTGCCGTACAGCTGCTTCTCGCCGTACGCGCCGTAGGCGGTCAACACCGCCCGGTCCGGGTCGGACACCAGCGGGAAGGTGATCGCGTCGCGCTCCCGGAACTTCGCCAGCTTCTCCGGCTTGTCCGGGGAGATGCCGACGACCTCGTAGCCGGCGGCCCGGAGCGAGGCGAGCGAGTCGCGGAAGTCGCAGGCCTGCTTGGTGCAGCCGGCGGTCATCGCGGCCGGGTAGGCGTACAGGACCACCTTGCGGCCGCGCAGTTCGGCGAGGGAGAGCTGGTCGCCGGTGTCGGTGGCGAGGGTGAACTCGGGCGCGGGGTCGCCGGGGGAGAGGCGGTCGGGCGTGGTCATGGCCCGACGATACCGCCGGCCAGGTGGGCGCCGTCGCCGGCCGGTGATCGACTCGTCGTCCTTGAAACCGGGGCATCCCGGGTACGCGGACACCCCGACATCAGGGAAGGCGAGTCGACCATCAGGCGAAGGAAGGTGATCAACACCTCGCGTTGTTGCCAAGCTATGGCAACAACGAGTCTGTGGAAATAGGCTGACGCGTGCTGGCCCGGTCGGGCCCAACTGACGTGTGGGAGGTCGCGTGGAAACACGTGCGATGCACATCTCCAACGGGATCATCGACGGTCCCGTGGCAGCGCTCTTCGCTGCGCTCGCCCTGGCCGCGCTCACCGTCTGCGTCCTGCGCGGCCGGCGCGACCTGGACGACCGGCTGGCCCCGATGGCCGGGCTGGTGGCCGCGTTCATCTTCGCCGTCCAGATGCTCAACTTCCCGATCTTCACGGCCGGCGTGAGTGGTCACCTGCTCGGTGGCGCGCTCGCCGCCCTGCTCGTCGGCCCCTGGGTCGGCGCGCTCTGCGTGTCGGTGGTGCTTGTCGTGCAGGCACTGATCTTCGGTGACGGTGGCGTGGCGATGCTCGGCCTCAACATCACGAACATGGCGCTGCTCGGCACCGCCGCGGCGTACGCACTCATCGCGCTGCTGCTGCGGGTGCTGCCCCGTACCCGGGCCGGCCTGGCCGTGACCGCGTTCGTCGCCGCGACGCTGAGCGTGGTGGTCGCGTCGCAGGGCTTCGTCCTGCAGTACTGGCTGGGTGGCACCACCGACCTGGGTAGCAACCTGGCCGGCCTGTCCGCCACGATGGCCGGCGTGCACCTGCTGATCGGCATCGGCGAGGGGCTGATCACCGCGACCACAGTGCTCACCGTCGCGAAGGTGCGACCCGACCTGGTGTACGCGCTGCGCTCGCTGCGTACCCCCACCGCCCCCGCCGTCGCGGTCTCCGGAGGTGTCCGATGAAGAACCGCTCCTGGGCCTTCCTGGCCGGTGGCCTGCTGGTCGCCCTCCTGCTCGCCGGGGTGGTGAGCAACTACGCCTCGTCGCACCCGGACGGGCTGGACTCGTCACTGCTCAAGGGCTGCACTGTCGACGCCGACGACAACATCGTCGGCGGCAGCTGCCCGGCGCAGCAGGCCAAGGACCACGAGCTGGGGGACAGCCCGCTCGCCGACTACGGCGTGCGCGGCGTGGAGAACAGCTTCGTCTCCACCGGCCTGTCCGGGGTGCTCGGGGTGCTCGTCACCTTCGCGATCGGCGCCGGCGGCTTCTGGCTGCTGCGCCGCCGCGGCACCACGCCGACCGACGGCACCACGACGACGTCCGTCGAGGGCGACTCCGCGACGTCCGGCGACGTCCGTAGCCGCGCCGACGCGGCGAGCTGAGCAGGGGTACGCGGATGGGTGCCGGTCACGGGCATGTGCTGTACCGCGAGTCGGACTCGCCGGTGCACCGGCTCCCGCCCGAGGTCAAGATCGTGGCGATGGTGGTCTTCACCATCGCCGTGGTCGCCACCCCCCGCACGGCGTTCTGGGCCTTCGGCGCGTACGCCATGCTGGTGGCCGCCGTGGCGGCGCTGGCCCGGGTCGGGCCGCGGTGGCTGCTCAGCCGGGCGCTCATCGAGCTGCCGTTCGTGCTGTTCGCCGTGGCGCTGCCGTTCCTCGGCAGCGGCGACCGGGTCGACGTGCTGGGCCTGCGGTTGTCCGAGGACGGGCTGCACGGCGCGTGGAACATCCTGGCCAAGGGCACCCTGGGCGTGCTCGCCTCACTGCTGCTCGCCGCGACCACCAGCACCCGGGACCTGATCGTGGGATTGGACCGGCTGCACTGCCCGCAGGTGCTCACCCAGATTGCCACGTTCATGCTGCGCTACCTCGACGTGCTCGTCGGCGAGGCGAGGCGGATGCGGGTGGCCCGGATCTCCCGGGGTGACGACCCACGCTTCCTGTGGCAGTTGCGCGGCTTCGCCGCCGGGATCGGCGCGCTGTTCCTGCGCGCCTTCGAGCGGGGTGAGCGGGTCTACCTGGCGATGCTGTCCCGGGGCTACAACGGGCGGATGCCTGTGGTGTGGCAGGGCGAGGGCGCGGCGAGCCCCGGTCAGTGGTTGATGGCGGCGACAGTGCCCGTGCTGGCCGCCTCCATCGCCGCCACCGCCGTCGTGCTGTCATGATCGGTGTCGTGCAGACCGCCCTCTCGCTGGACGTGCGTGGCGTCCGGTACGCGTACCCGGACGGGCACGTCGCCCTGCACGGGGTGGACCTGACCGTGCCGCGCGGCGACCGGGTGGCGCTGCTCGGGCCCAACGGCGCCGGCAAGACCACCCTGGTGCTGCACCTCAACGGCATCCTCACCCCGACCGAGGGCAGCGTGAGCGTCGGCGGGCTGACCGTCACGCCGGACCGGGCCACCCTGGGCGAGGTGCGCCGCCGGGTGGGCATCGTCTTCCAGGACCCGGACGACCAGTTGTTCCTGCCCACTGTCGCGGAGGACGTGGCGTTCGGGCCGGCGAACCTGGGCCTGCGCGGAGCGGAGCTGGCCGCCCGGGTGGACGAGGCGCTCGCCGCTGTGGGAATGGGCGAGCACCGGGACCGGTCACCACAGCACCTGTCGTTCGGGCAGCGCCGCCGGGTGGCGGTGGCCACAGTGCTCGCCATGCACCCGGAGATCCTGGTGCTCGACGAGCCGTCGTCGAACCTCGACCCGGCGGCCCGCCGTGAGCTGGCCGAGATCCTGCGCGACCTGCCGGTGACGCTGCTGATGGTCACGCACGACCTGCCGTACGCGGCGGAGTTGTGCGAACGGTCGGTGATCCTCGACGGCGGTCGGATCGTCGCCGACGCCCCCACCCTCGACCTGCTGCGTGACTCGGACCTGCTGGCCCGCCACCGCCTCGAACTGCCCTACGGCTTCACCCCCCGGCCGTAGCCCCACCCCACCCACCCACCCACCCACCCACC
>NZ_JBEZFA010000078.1:0-7858 GCF_040649215.1 Micromonospora sp. NPDC049044
GGGGCCCCCCCCCGCGGGCGCCGCGGCCCCCCCCACGACCGGGGGGTCTGCACCGTGCTCACGGCGGCCGGCCCGACCCGGGCCAGCCTGGGCGGCGCGGTGCTGGCCGCCGCGGCCCGGGACCCGTCGGCGCTGCCCTGCGCCGGAGACTGGGTGCTGCTCACCCACTGGCCGGACCGCCGGGTCACAGTGGCGGCGGTACTGCCGCGGCGGAGCGCGCTGATCCGCCGTACCGCAGGCAAGGACGCCAGCGGCCAGGTGCTGGCCGCCAACCTGGACACCGCCGCCGTTGTCGAGCCGGTGCACCCCGAGCCGGACGTGGGTCGAATCGAACGACTGCTCGCCCTGGCCCACGAGTCCGGTGCCCGTCCACTCGTCGTGCTGACGAAGGTCGACCTCGCGGCCGACCCGGCCGCGTTGGCCCGCCAGCTTGCCGCGGTCGCCCCCGGGGTGCCGGTGCTGCCGGTCAGCGCCGAACAGGGCGTCGGGCTGGACCCGCTGCGCGCCGAGGTGGCCCCCGGCCGCACGCTCGGCCTGCTCGGGCCGTCCGGCGCCGGCAAATCGAGCCTGGTCAACGCCCTGACCGGGGCGGCGATGATGCCCACCCAGGCGATCCGACGCGTCGACGGCAAGGGCCGGCACACCACCACCTGGCGGGCGCTGGTGCCGATCCCCGGCGGCGGCGCCGTGATCGACACTCCCGGGGTGCGCGCGGTGGGCCTGCTGGACGGCGCGGTCGGGCTCGACCGGGCGTTCACCGACATCGCCGGGCTGGCCGAGGGCTGCCGGTACGCCGACTGCGGCCACGACGGCGAGCCCGCCTGCGCGGTCCGCGAGGCGCTGCGCACCGGCGAACTGCCCACCCGCCGGTGGGAGAGTTGGCGACGGCTACAGGGCGAGGTGGCCCAGGAGAGCCGACGGCGGGAGGCGCGGACGGCGGCGGAGCGGCGCGGCGGGTGGCGTTCGGCCCGGCGCCGGGCTGTCCGACCGCCGACGCCCGGGGGGTACTGAGCGGCGCTCGGTGGCTGCGTACGTCGCCCGGCGGGTGGCGGCGCTCGCGGGCCGGGCGCGTGGCGGTGCTCTCGGCCGGGGCGCGTGGAGGCGGTGCCCCGCTGCGGCCGACCGGGCTGAGCTGGGGGAATGTGCGGGCGGGGGAAACTGTCGTACCTCGGGGCTAGAGTTGCCGAGGCGTGTTTTCCGCGCCCGCACGACCGCTCAGATCATCCCAGAGCGGGACACATCCTTCGCTTCGTCTTCTCCCGGGAGTACACGCACCGTGGCCGACCGACTGATCATCCGTGGCGCGCGCGAGCACAACCTGCGTGACGTCAGTCTCGACCTGCCCCGGGACGCACTCATCGTGTTCACCGGGCTGTCCGGGTCGGGCAAGTCGAGCCTGGCCTTCGACACGATCTTCGCCGAGGGGCAGCGCCGCTACGTCGAGTCGCTGTCGTCGTACGCCCGGCAGTTCCTCGGCCAGATGGACAAGCCAGACGTCGACTTCATCGAGGGCCTGAGCCCCGCCGTCTCCATCGACCAGAAGTCCACCTCGCGCAACCCGCGTTCGACGGTCGGCACCATCACCGAGGTCTACGACTACCTGCGCCTGCTCTACGCCCGCATCGGCGAGCCGCACTGCCCGGTCTGTGGCGAGCGGATCTCCCGGCAGAGCCCCCAGCAGATCGTCGACCGGGTCCTCGCGATGGACGAGGGCACCAAGTTCATGGTGCTCGCGCCGGTCATCCGCGGTCGTAAGGGCGAGTACGTCGACCTCTTCGCCGAGTTGCAGGCCAAGGGCTACGCCCGGGCCCGGGTCGACGGTGTGGTGCACCCGCTCACCGAGCCGCCGAAGCTCAAGAAGCAGGAGAAGCACACGATCGAGGTGGTGATCGACCGCCTCACCGTCAAGGCGAGCGCCAAGCAGCGGCTGACCGACTCGGTCGAGGCCGCCCTGGGCCTGTCCAGCGGTCTGGTGCTGCTCGACTTCGTCGACCTGCCGGAGGACGACCCGGACCGGGAGCGCCGCTACTCCGAGCACCTGGCCTGCCCCAACGACCACCCGCTGGCCATCGAGGATCTCGAGCCCCGGGTCTTCTCCTTCAACGCGCCCTACGGTGCCTGCCCGGAGTGCACCGGCCTGGGCACCAAGAAGGAGGTCGACCCGGAGCTGCTGGTCCCCGACCCGGAGCGCAGCCTGCGCGAGGGCGCCATCCAGCCCTGGTCCACCGGGCACAACCTGGAATACTTCCTGCGCCTGCTGGAGGCGCTCGGCGAGGCCCAGCACTTCGACGTCGACACCCCGTGGCGGGCGCTGCCGGCGCGGGCGCAGAAGACGATCCTGCACGGCTCCGACGACCAGGTGCACGTGCGGTACCGCAACAAGTACGGCCGCGAGCGCTCCTACTACACCGGTTTCGAGGGCGTGGTGCAGTGGATCGAGCGCCGGCACTCCGACACCGAGTCCGAGTGGTCCCGCGACAAGTACGAGGGCTACATGCGTGACGTGCCGTGCGCGGCGTGCGGCGGCGCCCGGCTCAAGCCCGAGGTGCTCGCGGTCACCCTGGCCGGCAGGAGCATCGCCGAGGTCTGCAACCTGTCGGTGGGGGAGTGCGCCGACCTGCTCGCCGGCATCGAGCTGACCGACCGGCAGAAGCTGATCGCCGAGCGGGTCCTCAAGGAGATCAACGCCCGGCTGCGGTTCCTGCTCGACGTCGGCCTTGACTACCTCTCGCTGGACCGGCCGGCCGGCACGCTCTCCGGCGGCGAGGCGCAGCGCATCCGGCTGGCCACCCAGATCGGCTCCGGTCTGGTCGGGGTGCTCTACGTGCTCGACGAGCCGTCGATCGGGCTGCACCAGCGCGACAACCACCGGCTGATCGAGACCCTGATCCGGCTGCGTGGCCTGGGTAACACGCTGATCGTGGTGGAGCACGACGAGGACACCATCCGCACCGCCGACTGGATCGTCGACATCGGGCCGGGCGCGGGTGAGCACGGCGGCAAGATCGTGCACAGCGGCTCGGTCCCGGCCCTGCTGAAGAACAAGGAGTCGATCACCGGGGCGTACCTGTCCGGGCGTCGGTCGATCCCGACCCCGTCGACGCGCCGCCCGCAGGATCCGGGCCGCGAGTTGGTGGTGCACGGCGCGCGGGAGCACAACCTGCGCAACCTGACAGTTCCGTTCCCGCTGGGCCAGTTGATCGCGGTCACCGGGGTGAGCGGTTCGGGCAAGTCGACGCTTGTCAACGACATCCTGTACGCGGTGCTGGCCAACCAGATCAACGGCGCCCGGCTGGTGCCCGGCCGGCACACCCGGGTCTCCGGTCTGGAGCACGTGGACAAGGTCGTCGGCGTGGACCAGTCGCCGATCGGCCGGACGCCACGCTCCAACCCGGCCACCTACACCGGCGTCTGGGACCACGTCCGCAAGCTCTTCGCCGAGACCACCGAGGCCAAGGTCCGGGGGTACGGCCCGGGTCGGTTCTCCTTCAACGTCAAGGGCGGGCGCTGCGAGGCGTGCTCCGGCGACGGCACTATCAAGATCGAGATGAACTTCCTGCCCGACGTGTACGTCCCCTGCGAGGTCTGCAAGGGCGCCCGGTACAACAGGGAGACGCTTGAGGTGCACTACAAGGGCAAGACCGTCTCGGAGGTGCTGGAGATGCCGATCGAGGAGGCGGCCGAGTTCTTCTCCGCCATCCCGGCCATCCACCGGCACCTCAAGACCCTGGTCGACGTCGGCCTGGGCTACGTACGCCTCGGTCAGCCCGCGCCCACCCTCTCCGGAGGCGAGGCGCAGCGGGTCAAGCTCGCGTCCGAGCTGCAGAAGCGCTCCACCGGTCGGACGGTCTACGTGCTCGACGAGCCGACCACCGGCCTGCACTTCGAAGACATCCGCAAGCTGCTGATGGTGCTGGAAGGGCTTGTCGACAAGGGCAACACGGTGATCACCATCGAGCACAACCTCGATGTGATCAAGACGGCCGACTGGCTGATCGACATGGGTCCGGAGGGTGGCCACCGGGGCGGCACCGTGCTCGCCACCGGCACCCCCGAGGAGGTCGCCGAGGTGGCCGAGAGCCACACCGGCGAGTTCCTGCGCCAGGTGCTCAAGCTCGACGGCGCGGCGACCGGCGCGGTGGCCGCCACCACCCGGGCGGCCAAGGCCAACGGTGTCACCAAGGCGCGGGCGAGCCGCAAGGTGCCCGCCGCCGCACGCTGACCTGGATTTCCGAGGTCGGTCCGGCCGGGTTGCTGTGCGGCAGTCCGGCCGGGCCGCTGTGCGCGGCGGTCCACGACCGGCCTCGTGGTGTCCAGTCCGACGTGGGTTGATCGACCGGGGTCCGCCTCGTCCCATTTCCGGTTCGAACGGATGCCGTGGTGAACCATCCGGCACAGTTGCTCGTGTGGACAAAGTACGGCCGGCTCTTGACCGGCCCGGCGGGCTAGAGAGAGGCGAGGCATGAGTGACGATCAGGCGCTGACCGGTCCGGGTACGCAGACCCGTCGTACCCTGCTCACCGGCGTCGGGGCGGTCGGCGCGGCCGTCGTCCTGGCGGCCTGTGGCAGTGACGACGGCGACGGTGGCAGCGACGCCCCCACCAGCGGTGGCCCGGCGGTGCCCAGCACCGGTGACGCGGGCGGCGGCGACCGGCAGGGTGCGCAGTCGCTCGCCACCACCGCCGACATCCCGGTCGGTGGCGGCAAGGTGCTCGCCACCCAGGGTGTGGTCATCACCCAGCCGGTGGCCGGCCAGTTCAAGGGCTTCAGCCCGATCTGCACGCACCAGAACTGCCCGGTGACGAACGTCGACGGCGGCACGATCAACTGCACCTGCCACAACAGCAAGTTCTCGATCGAGGACGGCTCGGTGAAGGCTGGCCCGGCCACCAAGCCGCTGCCCCCCAGGAACATCAAGGTCACCGGGGACCAGATCTCGCTGGCCTGACCCGGGCGGTGCGGCCCGCCGGTGCGGCCTGCCGCTCTGACGGTGGGCGGTGGGCGGTGGGCGGTCGGCGAGGCGTCTGCCCTGTCGCTTGATCGACTCGCGTTGCGGGAAGTCGGGGTGTTCGTGACACGGCGACACCCCGACTTTCCGGAAACCGAGTCGATCTAGAGGTTGCGTGGGGCTGTCGGTGGTGCGGACTAGGCTTGTTGGCGTGGCTGACCCCTCTACCTACCGTCCCGCACCCGGCACCATCCCGGAGTCACCGGGGGTCTACCGCTTCCGCGACGGAACCGGCCGGGTGATCTACGTCGGCAAGGCGAAGAACCTGCGCAGCCGGCTCAACTCCTACTTCGGCGACGTCTGGAATCTGCACGAGCGCACCCGCCAGATGGTCACCACCGCCGAGTCGGTGGACTGGATCATCGTCGGCACCGAGGTCGAGGCGCTCCAGCACGAGTTCACCTGGATCAAGCAGTACGATCCCCGGTTCAACGTCCGCTACCGCGACGACAAGTCGTACCCCTACCTGGCGGTCACCCTCAACGAGGAATACCCCCGGTTGCAGGTGATGCGCGGCGCCAAGCGCAAAGGGGTGCGCTACTTCGGTCCGTACTCGCACGCCTGGGCCATCCGGGAGACCCTCGACCTGCTGCTGCGGGTGTTCCCCGCCAGGACGTGCTCGGCCGGCGTGTTCAAGCGTGCCGGCCAGGTTGGCCGCCCCTGCCTGCTCGGCTACATCGGCAAGTGCTCGGCGCCGTGCGTCGGCACCGTCTCCGCCGACGAACACCGCGCGATCGTCGACGGGTTCTGCGACTTCATGGCCGGTCGCACCGACACCATGGTCCGCAAGATCGAGCGCGAGATGACCGAGGCGAGCGCGCAGTTGGAGTTCGAGCGCGCCGCCCGGCTGCGGGACGACGTGGCCGCGCTGCGCCGGGCCATGGAGAAGCAGACAGTGGTGCTGGGTGACGGCACCGACGCCGACGTTGTCGCGTTCGCCGACGATCCGCTTGAGGCGGCCGTGCAGGTCTTCCACGTTCGCGATGGCCGGGTCCGCGGCCAGCGCGGGTGGGTGGTGGAGAAGACCGAGGATCTGACCACCGGAGACCTGGTGCACCACTTCTGCACCCAGGTGTACGGCGGCGAGCAGGGCGAGGCCGACGTGCCCCGGGAGTTGCTGGTGCCCGAGCTGCCCGCCGACGCGGACGCGCTCGCGGAGTGGCTCTCCGAGCACCGGGGCAGCCGGGTGTCGCTGCGGGTGCCGCAGCGCGGCGACAAACGCTCACTCATGGAGACGGTGGAGCGCAACGCGAAGGACGCGCTGGCCCGGCACAAGCTGAAGCGTTCCGGTGACCTGACCACCCGGGGCAAGGCGTTGGACGAGATCAGCGAGGCGCTGGGCATGCGCACCTCGCCGCTGCGCATCGAGTGTTTCGACATCTCCCAGATCCAGGGCACCGACGTGGTCGCCAGCATGGTGGTCTTCGAGGACGGGTTGCCCCGCAAGAGCGAGTACCGGCGGTTCATCGTCCGGGGCGCCACCGACGACCTGTCCGCCATGTCCGAGGTGCTCCGCCGCCGCTTCGCCCGCTATCTCGACGCGAGGGCTGAAACCGGCGAGGTGGGGGTGGAGTCGGCCGACGACCCGGTCGCCCCGGAAGATGCGGCGGAGCCACAGGTCGGTGTCCTGATCGATCCGACCACCGGCCGGCCGCGGAAGTTCGCGTACCCGCCGCAGTTGGTGGTCGTCGACGGCGGTGCGCCACAGGTCGCGGCCGCCGCGCAGGCCCTCGCCGACCTGGGCATCGACGACGTGGCGCTGTGTGGGTTGGCCAAGCGGTTGGAGGAGGTCTGGCTCCCGGACGACGACCTGCCGGTCATTCTGCCGCGCACCTCGGAAGGGCTCTATCTGCTGCAACGGGTCCGTGACGAGGCCCACCGGTTCGCCATCACCTTCCACCGGCAGCGCCGATCCAAGCGGATGACCGAGTCGGCGCTGGACCACGTGCCCGGCCTCGGCGAGGTGCGGCGCAAGGCGCTACTGCGCCATTTCGGGTCCCTCAAGCGGCTTTCGACAGCGACGGTCGAAGAGATCACCGAGGTGCCCGGGGTGGGCCGACGTACCGCAGAGGCGATCCTGGCCGCCCTCGACAAGGATCCGAAGGTCGGCGATGGCGCGGAGCCGGAGCCCAGCATCTGATCGTTGCCCCTGCTCACCCGGCTCCCT
The DNA here is from genome assembly GCF_040649215.1 of Micromonospora sp. NPDC049044. Classification (NCBI taxonomy): domain Bacteria; kingdom Bacillati; phylum Actinomycetota; class Actinomycetes; order Micromonosporales; family Micromonosporaceae; genus Micromonospora; species Micromonospora sp. NPDC049044. The sequence continues at coordinate 7,176 of NZ_JBEZFA010000078.1, forward strand.
GCGGCGGCCGACCAGTCCGCGACCGGCTGGCGTCGTGCGTCCCGTAATGGGCGGCAGGGCCTTTCCGCATGATCGTGCTCGATCCAGGATGTAGTGGCCTCGCGGCGTGCGCGGGGGCCTGTTTCCTGGATCGAGCGCGATCATGGGTGGCCTAGCGCTCGTTGCTCGGCCCTGCCTCGGCTTATCCTACCGCGATGGGCGGTTCGTCCGGTTTGGGGGCGGATGTCGGGTGGTTGGGGTCACCCGGTCGGCGGAATCGTGGGCCGGCCGGGGTCGTTATACCTGGCATGCCACCGCGACCTCGGGTCGTCGGTGCGCGGCAGTCGCCAACAACAACGGTCAGGTCGCCCAGGGGTTTTCACACACCCGCCACGCCGCCCCCGGGGTCACCTCCCGGATGCGCGGTGGCTGCCGGGAACACCCGGCCGGTCGCCCTGGTTACATCCCCTGGCCCGGTCGAGCACCACCCGGCCGACCCGGGAGCCCGGTGGAATGATCCGCCACCCCGCTTGGTTACACCTGGTCCCGATGCCGGCCCCCAGGGCCGCCGGGCAGAGCCCCCCGCACACGTGTGCCGCCCCCACCCCCGGGGTGTGCCACGTACCCCCGATGCAGAGGAGCACGCCATCATGCGTACCGATCTGATCCGTAAGACCGCTCTGACCGCTGCTGGTCTCGCGTTC
>NZ_JBEZFA010000079.1:0-5437 GCF_040649215.1 Micromonospora sp. NPDC049044
GGGGTTCCACTGAGGTGGGGCTTCTGGTCGGTGTGTGGTTGTTCTTTGAGAACTCAACAGGGTGCTTGTAAAGCCAGTGCCAATTATGATTTATACCCCGGACTGGTCAGTTTTTCTGGCTGGTTGGGATTCCTTTGGCAACAATTTGTTTGTTGTCAGGATTGTTTTCCAATTTTTTGTTGGAGAGTTTGATCCTGGCTCAGGACGAACGCTGGCGGCGTGCTTAACACATGCAAGTCGAGCGGAAAGGCCCTTCGGGGTACTCGAGCGGCGAACGGGTGAGTAACACGTGAGCAACCTGCCCCAAGCTTTGGGATAACCCTCGGAAACGGGGGCTAATACCGAATAGGACTGCTGGCCGCATGGCTGGTGGTGGAAAGTTTTTCGGCTTGGGATGGGCTCGCGGCCTATCAGCTTGTTGGTGGGGTGATGGCCTACCAAGGCGACGACGGGTAGCCGGCCTGAGAGGGCGACCGGCCACACTGGGACTGAGACACGGCCCAGACTCCTACGGGAGGCAGCAGTGGGGAATATTGCACAATGGGCGGAAGCCTGATGCAGCGACGCCGCGTGAGGGATGACGGCCTTCGGGTTGTAAACCTCTTTCAGCAGGGACGAAGCGAGAGTGACGGTACCTGCAGAAGAAGCACCGGCCAACTACGTGCCAGCAGCCGCGGTAAGACGTAGGGTGCGAGCGTTGTCCGGATTTATTGGGCGTAAAGAGCTCGTAGGCGGCTTGTCGCGTCGACCGTGAAAACTTGGGGCTCAACCCCAAGCCTGCGGTCGATACGGGCAGGCTAGAGTTCGGTAGGGGAGACTGGAATTCCTGGTGTAGCGGTGAAATGCGCAGATATCAGGAGGAACACCGGTGGCGAAGGCGGGTCTCTGGGCCGATACTGACGCTGAGGAGCGAAAGCGTGGGGAGCGAACAGGATTAGATACCCTGGTAGTCCACGCTGTAAACGTTGGGCGCTAGGTGTGGGGGGCCTCTCCGGTTCCCTGTGCCGCAGCTAACGCATTAAGCGCCCCGCCTGGGGAGTACGGCCGCAAGGCTAAAACTCAAAGGAATTGACGGGGGCCCGCACAAGCGGCGGAGCATGCGGATTAATTCGATGCAACGCGAAGAACCTTACCTGGGTTTGACATGGCCGCAAAACCTCCAGAGATGGGGGGTCCTTCGGGGGCGGTCACAGGTGGTGCATGGCTGTCGTCAGCTCGTGTCGTGAGATGTTGGGTTAAGTCCCGCAACGAGCGCAACCCTCGTTCGATGTTGCCAGCGCGTTATGGCGGGGACTCATCGAAGACTGCCGGGGTCAACTCGGAGGAAGGTGGGGATGACGTCAAGTCATCATGCCCCTTATGTCCAGGGCTTCACGCATGCTACAATGGCCGGTACAATGGGCTGCGATACCGTGAGGTGGAGCGAATCCCAAAAAGCCGGTCTCAGTTCGGATCGGGGTCTGCAACTCGACCCCGTGAAGTCGGAGTCGCTAGTAATCGCAGATCAGCAACGCTGCGGTGAATACGTTCCCGGGCCTTGTACACACCGCCCGTCACGTCACGAAAGTCGGCAACACCCGAAGCCGGTGGCCCAACCCTTGTGGAGGGAGCCGTCGAAGGTGGGGCTGGCGATTGGGACGAAGTCGTAACAAGGTAGCCGTACCGGAAGGTGCGGCTGGATCACCTCCTTTCTAAGGAGCACCTTCCGACGAAAGTCGGTGAGGAGCCCGCACTGCCCGACTGTGGTGGTGGGGTGCTCGAATGGCGGAGACACTGGCAAGTTCAGCTTCGGCAACGGCCGGCGGCGCTTAGTACAGCCACCTTTCGAGGTGGTGGGAACGGATGCTTCTGGTGCGGCTGGAGAGGGATGTGAGCACCCTGTTGGGTCCTGAAGGAACAACCATTGGTTGTTGTTTCAGAGACTGGTCTGGCCCCTGCGGGGGTTGGAAGTCTGCCAGGCATGGCTTGGCCTCGCATACCGCTGGTCTGAGGACTGGGTTTGGTGTGGGGCGGATCGGGTTGTGGGTTGGTCGTTTGTTGAGAATTGCACAGTGGACGCGAGCATCTTTGTGGTCAAGTTGTCAAGGGCGAACGGTGAATGCCTTGGCACCAGGAGCCGATGAAGGACGTGGGAGGCCGCGATAGGCCTGGGGGAGCTGTCAACCAAGCTGTGATCCCAGGGTGTCCGAATGGGGAAACCTGGCACCAGTCATGTGGTGTCACCCACACCTGAACACATAGGGTGTGTGGAGGGAACGCGGGGAAGTGAAACATCTCAGTACCCGCAGGAAGAGAAAACAATTTAGTGATTCCGTGAGTAGTGGCGAGCGAAAGCGGATCGAGGCTAAACCGGCTGCGTGTGATACCTGTCAGGGGTTGCGTGGTCGGGGTTGTGGGACCCTGCTGAACAAGCTGACACTTGTTCGAGAAGTTACAAAGTTGGTGGCTAGTCGAACAGTCTGGAATGGCTGACCGTAGACGGTGAGAGTCCGGTAGGTGAAAGTTGCTGACCTTCTGTGGGTGTTCCCGAGTAGCGGCGGACCCCTGAAATCTGCCGTGAATCTGCCAGGACCACCTGGTAAGCCTAAATACTTCCTGGTGACCGATAGCGGACGAGTACCGTGAGGGAATGGTGAAAAGTACCCCGGGAGGGGAGTGAAATAGTACCTGAAACCGTTCGCCTACAATCCGTCGGAGCCTTGCGGGGTGACGGCGTGCCTTTTGAAGAATGAGCCTGCGAGTTAGTGGCATGTGGCGAGGTTAACCCGTGTGGGGGAGCCGTAGCGAAAGCGAGTCTGAATAGGGCGATTCAGTCGCGTGTCCTAGACCCGAAGCGGAGTGATCTAGCCATGGGCAGGCTGAAGCGCGGGTAAGACCGCGTGGAGGGCCGAACCCACCAACGTTGAAAAGTTGGGGGATGACCTGTGGTTAGGGGTGAAAGGCCAATCAAACTCCGTGATAGCTGGTTCTCCCCGAAATGCATTTAGGTGCAGCGTCGCGTGTTTCTTGCCGGAGGTAGAGCACTGGATGGTCTAGGGGGCCCACAAGCTTACCGAAATCAGCCAAACTCCGAATGCCGGTAAGTGAGAGCGCGGCAGTGAGACTGCGGGGGATAAGCTTCGTAGTCGAGAGGGAAACAGCCCAGATCACCAGCTAAGGCCCCTAAGCGTGTGCTAAGTGGAAAAGGATGTGGGGTCGCATAGACAACCAGGAGGTTGGCTTAGAAGCAGCCACCCTTTAAAGAGTGCGTAATAGCTCACTGGTCAAGTGGTTCCGCGCCGACAATGTAGCGGGGCTCAAGCACACCGCCGAAGCTGTGGCATTCACATTTTATCCTCGCTTGGACGTGATTCCTTGTGCAGGTGTGTGGATGGGTAGGGGAGCGTCGTGCCGCGAGTGAAGCAGCGGGGTGACCCAGTTGTGGACGCGGCACGAGTGAGAATGCAGGCATGAGTAGCGAAAGAAGGGTGAGAAACCCTTCCGCCGGATGACCAAGGGTTCCAGGGCCAGGCTAATCCGCCCTGGGTGAGTCGGGACCTAAGGCGAGGCCGAGAGGCGTAGTCGATGGACAACGGGTTGATATTCCCGTACCCGCGAAAGAGCGTCCCTGATGAACCTCGTTGTGCTAACCACCCGAGCTGCCTGATGTCTTCGGACGGATGGTGGGGAGGTTGGGAACCTGATGGGTAGTAGTCAAGCGATGGGGTGACGCAGGAAGGTAGCTGAGCCCGGCCGGTGGTTGTGCCGGGGTAAGCGTGTAGGCCGTGGTGTAGGCAAATCCGCACCGCATGAAGGCTGAGACGTGATGCCGAGCCGATTCAGGTGAAGTCAGTGATCCTATGCTGCCGAGAAAAGCCTCTAGCGAGTTCTTAGCGGCCCGTACCCCAAACCGACACAGGTGGTCAGGTAGAGAATACCGAGGCGATCGGGCGAACTGTGGTTAAGGAACTCGGCAAATTGCCCCCGTAACTTAGGGAGAAGGGGGGCCGGAGACGTGAAGCCCCGCGCGGGTGGAGCGTTGTATGGCCGCAGAGAGCAGGGGGAAGCGACTGTTTACTAAAAACACAGGTCCATGCGAAGAAGTAATTCGATGTATATGGACTGACGCCTGCCCGGTGCTGGAACGTTAAGGGGACCTGTTAGCTCTTCGGGGCGAAGCGGAGAACTTAAGCGCCAGTAAACGGCGGTGGTAACTATAACCATCCTAAGGTAGCGAAATTCCTTGTCGGGTAAGTTCCGACCTGCACGAATGGCGTAACGACTTCCCCACTGTCTCAACCACAGGCCCGGCGAAATTGCAGTACGAGTAAAGATGCTCGTTACGCGCGGCAGGACGGAAAGACCCCGGGACCTTTACTATAGCTTGACATTGGTACTCGAATTAGCTTGTGTAGGATAGGTGGGAGCCGGTGAAGTCCATACGCCAGTATGGGTGGAGGCAATCTTGAAATACCACTCTGGTTGATTTGGGTATCTAACTTCGGACCGTTATCCGGTTCAGGGACAGTGTCTGGTGGGTAGTTTAACTGGGGCGGTTGCCTCCTAAAAGGTAACGGAGGCGCCCAAAGGTTCCCTCAGCCTGGTTGGCAATCAGGTGTTGAGTGCAAGTACACAAGGGAGCTTGACTGTGAGACTGACAGGTCGAGCAGGGACGAAAGTCGGGACTAGTGATCCGGCACTTGCGAGTGGAAGCGGTGTCGCTCAACGGATAAAAGGTACCCCGGGGATAACAGGCTGATCTTCCCCAAGAGTCCATATCGACGGGATGGTTTGGCACCTCGATGTCGGCTCGTCGCATCCTGGGGCTGTAGCAGGTCCCAAGGGTTGGGCTGTTCGCCCATTAAAGCGGTACGCGAGCTGGGTTTAGAACGTCGTGAGACAGTTCGGTCCCTATCCGCCGTGCGCGTAGGATACTTGAGAAGGGCTGTCCCTAGTACGAGAGGACCGGGACGGACGAACCTCTGGTGTGCCAGTTGTCCTGCCAAGGGCACGGCTGGTTAGCTACGTTCGGAAGGGATAACCGCTGAAAGCATCTAAGCGGGAAGCCTGCTTCAAGATGAGGTATCCCACCCACCTTGGTGGGGTAAGGCCCCCAGCTAGACGACTGGGTTGATAGGCCGGAAATGTAAGCCCGGTAACGGGTTCAGTTGACCGGTACTAATAGGCCGAGGACTTGACTACTAAGCTGCTACGCGTCCACTGTGCAACTCTGAACAAGCGAACACCCGTGAGTGTGTGCCGGTGTTGTTTGATATGTTCATAGAGTTACGGCGGTCATGGCGGAGGGGAAACGCCCGGTTACATTCCGAACCCGGAAGCTAAGCCCTCCAGCGCCGATGGTACTGCACTCGTGAGGGTGTGGGAGAGTAGGACGCCGCCGGACAATCTTCCAGATAGGGCCACCCCATGCGGGGTGGCCCTATCTGCATTCCCCCCC
>NZ_JBEZFA010000080.1:0-4526 GCF_040649215.1 Micromonospora sp. NPDC049044
ACCGGAAAAACCCCATACAACTCCCGACCCATCCCCAACCGCTGCGCACCCTGACCCGCAAACAACACACCCAACCGACCACCCACCACACGACCAATGACGGACGGAGCCCCCAACGCCGCCTGCAACTGCCGCACATCCCGACCAACCACCGCCGCCCGAAACTCAAACCCCGCCCGCCGCGTCAGCAGAGCACGGCCCACGGCAGCCGGAGAGGCCCCGTCCAGCTCGGCCTGCGCCAGCCGCGCCGCCTGGGCCCGCACGGCAACCTCCGACCGCCCGGTCACCACCCACGGCACCACACCAGCCACCGCCTGCGCGGGCTTCCCAGCAGCCGCCGGCACGACCGCGGGAGCGGCCTCAAGGATGAGGTGCGCATTAGTGCCACTAAACCCGAACGACGACACCGCCGCCCGACGCGGACGGTCGAGTTCCGGCCACTCCCGCGCCGAAGTCAACAACTGCACCGCACCCGCCGACCAATCCACAAACGGCGACGGCTCATCCACATGCAACGTCCGCGGCAACACACCATGCCGCATCGCCATCACCATCTTGATCACACCACCGACCCCAGCAGCCGCCTGAGTATGACCAACATTCGACTTCAACGACCCGATCCACAACGGACGGCCCGCCGGGCGCCCCTGCCCATACGTCGCAATCAACGCCTGCGCCTCAATCGGATCACCCAACCGCGTACCAGTGCCGTGCGCCTCGACCACGTCCACGTCAGCCGCCGACAGGCCCGCACTCGCCAGCGCCGCCTTGATCACACCCTGCTGCGACGGCCCGTTCGGGGCGGTAAGTCCACTGCTGGCACCGTCCTGGTTGACCGCACTGCCCCGGATCACGCCGAGGATGCGGCGGCCGTGCCGACGGGCGTCGGACAGCCGCTCCAGCACCAGCACGCCAACACCCTCACCCCAACCCGTGCCGTCGGCGGCGGCGGAGAACGCCTTGCAGCGACCGTCCGGAGCCAGGCCGCGCTGGCGGCTGAACTCGACGAACGCCGCCGGGGTGGCCATCACCGCGACCCCGCCTGCCAGCGCCAGCGAGCAGTCGCCCTTGCGTAGCGCCTGCGCGGCCAGGTGCATCGCCACAAGCGACGACGAGCACGCGGTGTCGATGGTGACCGCGGGCCCTTCCAGGCCGAACACGTACGACACCCGACCCGACGCGATCGACCCGGCGCTGCCCGCGCCGACGAGCCCCTCGAACCCGTCCGGGATGGCACCGTGCAGCCGAGCGCCGTAGTCGGCGTACATCACTCCGGCGTAGACGCCGGTCGCGCTGCCGCGCGCCGTGCCGGGGTCGATGCCGGCATGCTCGAACGCCTCCCACGACGCCTCGAGCAGCAGCCGCTGCTGCGGGTCCATCGCCAGCGCCTCACGCGGGCTGATGCCGAAGAAGTCGGCGTCGAACAGGTCGGCGTCGTGCAGGAAGCCACCCTCCCGGGTGTACGTGTGGCCTGCCGCGTCCGGGTCGGGGTGGTAGAGCCCGTCCACGTCCCAGTCCCGGTTCGTCGGCAGGCCGTCGACCGCGTCCACGCCGTCGGCGACCAGCCGCCAAAGCTGCTCCGGCGAGCCGACCCCGCCCGGATAGCGGCAGCTCATCCCGACGATCGCAATCGGCTCCCGGTCGCACTCCTCGACGTCGCGGACGCGCTGCCTCGTCTGGTGCAGCTCGACCGTGACACGCTTGAGGTAGTCGACGAGCTTCTGCTCTTCCGGAGTTGACACGGTTGGCCTCTCGATGGTCACGGTCCGGGTCAGAGTTCGCCGAGTTCACGATCGATGAAGTCGAAGAGCTCGTCGGTGCTGGCGGCGTCGAGCTGGTCGCGCACCTCGTAGTCGTCGGCGGGCTTGCGCGCCTCGGCGAGCCGGGCGAGCATGCCGCGTAGCTGTGCCTCCACCCGGTCCTGGGCCTCGTCGTCGGCCGCGACACCCAGCAGCGAGAGCTCCAACTCGTCTAGCTTGGTGAACAGCGGCGCGGTCGCGTTCTGGGCGTGCTCGGCGGCGAGTTCGGCCCGCACATGCTCGGTGATGGCGTGCGGGGTCGGGTAGTCGAAGACGAGCGTCGCCGACAGCCGCAGCCCGGTCGCCGCGCCGAGCTGGTTGCGCAGCTCGACCGCGGCCAGCGAGTCCAACCCCAGTTCCAGCAGGCCGCGGTGCGGGTCGAGCCCGTCCGTCGAGGACCGGCCGAGCACGTTGGCCACCCGGCCGAGCACGTACTCGCGGATGATCGGCAGCCAGGTGTCGGCCGGGACCGCGCTGAGCTGGTTGACCAGCGCGTGCTCTTGTCCGGCGGCGCCAGCGTCGGGCGTGGTGCGGCGGCGGGCCGGGATGAGCGAGTGCAAGATCGGCGGCGCGGTGTCGTGGCTGAGCTGCTGCGGTTGGAGTCCGAGCGGGACCAGCACGGCCGCGTCGATGCCGAGTGCGGCGTCGAACAGGGCCAGGCCCTCGGCGGGCGGCAGCGCCCGAACTCCGGAGCGGGCCAGCCGCTGCCGGTCAGCGTCCCCGAGCGCGGCCGTCACGTCGCCTGCGCTGTCCCACAGGCCCCAGGCCAGCGACAGCGCGGGCAGCCCGCAGGCCCGCCGGTACTGGGCAAGGCCGTCGAGGTATGCGTTGGCAGCGGCGTAGTTCGTCTGGCCCGGGTTGCCGAGCACCCCGGCGGCCGAGGAGAACAGCACGAACAGGCGCAGGTCGAGGCCCTCGGTCAGCTTGTGCAGGCGCCATGCCGCCTCGGCCTTCGGCCCCCAGACCCCGCGCATCCGCTGCGGGGTCAGCGACTCCACCACGCCGTCGTCGACGACGCCCGCCGCGTGCACGACACCCACCAGCGGGTACGCCGGCTCGACGGCGCGGAGCACCGCGTCCAGCGCGGATGCGTCGGCCAGGTCGGCCGCGGCGATGCCCACCGTCAGCGCACCCGCGGCTCGTAGCGACTCCGCCAGCTCCCCAGCGCCAGGTGCCTGCGCACCCCGGCGGGAGACCAGCAACAGATGACGCACACCGTGCGCGGTGACCAGATGGCGGGCCACGAGTGCGCCGAGATCGCCGGTACCCCCGGTGACCAGGACCGTGCCCTCCCCCAGCTCGGGAACCGCCGGTGCGGCTACCCCCAGCGTGGGGACCGCCGATGCGGCTGCGGAAGCGCGGACCAGGCGCAGCGCCAGCCAGGCTCCGCCGCGCCAGGCGAGCTGGGGCTCGGCGGGCAGCGCCGACACGTCCACCGGGCCCGGCGCGTCCACCAGGACGATCCGGCCCGGGTGCTCGGACTGCACCGAACGGACCAGGCCCCACACCCCGGCCACGGCGGGGTCGACCTCGTCGCCGGCCGCCGCGGCGACCGCGCCTCGGGTCACCAGGATCAGCCGCGACGCCGGATCGGCGGGCTCGGCGAGGAAGCCCTGCACCAGGTCGAGCACCGCGCAGACCAGGTCCGGCGATCCGCCGCCCGAGGACGACAGCTCACCCGGGACGGACACGACCATCGCACTCACCGGGACCAGCGCGGACGCGGGTACCCAGTCCAGCGCGAACATGGACCGGGCCGCGCCGCCGAACTGGTCTGCCGAGACCGGCCGCAGCGCCACCGTGCCGACCGTCACGACCGGACGCCCGGCCGGGTCGGTCAGCTCCAGCGCCACCCGTCCCGGCGCCACCGTGGCTCGCACCCGCACCACCCGCGCGCCGGGCACGTGCACGGCCACGTCCCGCCAGGAGAACGGCAGGCTGGCCCCGGTCCCGGCCGCACTCGACGCGGCGATGAGATGCAATGCCGCGTCGAGCAGGGCCGGGTGCGCGCCGAACCGCTCCGCCGGTTCCCCGGCGGGCAGCGCGACCTCGCCGAATACGTCCTCGCCCCGGCGCCAGGCGTGGCGCAGGCCGCGGAACACCGGCCCGTACGCGAGCCCCACTCCGCCGAGCCGATCGTAGAGCCCGTCGACGTCGACTTCCTCCGCGTCGGCAGGCGGCCACACGACCGGCCCGCCGGACAACTGCGGCTCCGGTTCGCCCGCCGCGAGCAGGCCTGCGGCGTGGCGGCGCCACTGCCCGCCGTCACCTTCCGGTCGCGAGTGGATGTTCACGTTACGCTGCCCGGTCTCGTCCGGCCCGCCGACCGCGACCTGCAACAGCACTGCCTCGGACTCCGGCAGCACCAGCGGCGCCTCGATCGTCAGCTCCCGCAGGATGGTCGCCCCGACCTGAGCCCCGGCCCGCAGGGCCAGCTCGACGAAGGCCGCGCCGGGCAGCAGCACCGCCCCGCCGACCGCGTGATCGGTCAGCCACGGCTGCGTACGCACAGACAGGCGCCCGGTGGCGATCCAGCCGCCCGAGTCGAGCACCGGCACCCCGGCGCCGAGCAGCGGGTGGTCCGCCGCGACGAGTCCGGCGGTGGTCACATCCCCGGCCGCGGCGGTCGGCAGCAGCCAGTAGCTTTCCCGCTGGAACGCGTAGGTGGGCAGGTCGACGTGCTCGGCGGCCGGACCATAGAACGCGTTCCAGTCGAGGTCGACTCCC
>NZ_JBEZFA010000081.1:0-3995 GCF_040649215.1 Micromonospora sp. NPDC049044
CCGATCTCCTCGCCGGCTTCTTCGCCAACACCGGCATGACCCTCGACCCCGAACCCCCGTGATAGCCCGAACCTCAGCCTTTCAACCTCTGTAGCTACTCACCTGAAGGCGGCGGAAGTTGTGAATATCCGAGTCGTTCATCGAACCTAAACGCCACTCGGTGCTATCGAGCGCTTCGACCACGAACGAACAACCTGAAAAATCGTCGACACGTAGCTGCTGTTCGGTGATCTCTTCCAGGGAAGTCGCAGCAATGATTAAACATTCCATTGTCTGATCGAGGGAATGAGCGAATTCATCCAGATCATGCCACTTCATCCGATAGCCCAAGAAGGACGAGCGGACCAGGTCCTCGAAGTCGGGCATCGTCATTCCCCGAGGCGCCTGGCCGACCCCGTGGAAGTCGACCAATGACCATTCGAGATCGTTGTCTCCGATCAACATCAGGATGTCTGCGAGCTGAATGAGTTTGGTTTTCTGGTGCATTGGGATCGTCTCGAACCGCAGCATCAAGGCATCTCCAGAGGGCGCGCCGGGCCATGCTGTGGCGTACCGCCGGTTGGGTTGGGCACGAAGTCGTGCTGGTGTGGGTTCGTATGATTTTGCGGTCTGCCATGGTCCGTGAAGTGGATGTCTCGGACGGGTACGCCATCTTCACCGAACTCACGTGCCGCATCATATTTCCCCACCTTCCGACCTGACTGTTGGCCGAGTTGGGTGTGCGGGTACGGTGAGTCGGGAACAGGGTTCCCGTGCTTGTCCCTCGGTAGCGGCCTATCTGGAAATCTGGGCGTGCCCCTACCGGGGGCTCCGGCGCCGGCGTTCACGTCGTACGGCGCCAACCCAAATGGGTCGACCTCATGGGTTGGGTTCGCAACGTAGCGATGAGGGTCGGGGCTGGCGAGCAAACCGATGGGATCGGCCGACGAGTATCGGGCGGTATCGGGATCGTAGTAGCGGTGGTAGTTGTACGAGGCGCCGGTTTCTGGATCGTGGATTTGGCCCGAAAATCGAAGCGGGCAATCGGCGTCCGTGACACTGACGTGGGTCGGGACGCCCCAGATGGAAGTCCGCTGTCGCCAGACAACGCCGCCAGTCGGGTCAACCAGTTCGGTGGGGGTGCCGACCACGTCGGTCACGATCGCGTAGAAGCGGCGGTCGACCTCATCCTGGTCGCCCTGGCCGTCGGTCTGACCGATCGGCGTGAACGTACCGGGGGCGTACTCCCAGGTGCTGGTCTTGTCTCCGGCAGCGCCGCGGTGGGTCTGTTCGATCAGGCGCAGCCCGTCCCAGGCGAAGTCGACCTGTTCGACCACGCTGCCGTCGGTGTCGAGTCGCTGCTTGGCGACCCGGCGGCCGAGCGCGTCGTACCGGTAGCGCCAGCGGGTGCCGTCCGGCGTGGTGACGGCGGTCAGCCGGTCCTCGCTGTCCCATCTGTAACGCCAGGTCGAGGGCTTGGTAGAGCGCTCCTTGCGCTGTCGCAGCGTTACCCGGCCAGCGGCGTCGTGCTCGTACCGTACGTTCCCGGCCCGTCGAATCAGGGTGCCGGCGTATTCCCGTCCACCCTGGGCCACGCGGTCGTCGTCCGCACCGGACCAGGCGGCGCTGGTCACGTTGCCAGCCCCGTCGTAGGCGTACCGCTCGGTCCATTCGTCGGCCTGGACGGCGGTGATTCGGCCGGCCCGGTCCAGCTCCAGCCGGCGCTCGCCGGTGAGCTGGTCGGCGATGTCGGTCAGGTAGCCGTCGGCGCGGTACCGGTAGGCCCTGTGCCCCACCAGGTCCGGCACGTCGCCGACGGCAGGGCTCGCCGTAAGGATCTGAGAGAGCAGCCGGTGGTTGGCGTCCCAGGTCTGGGTCAGGGCGAGGTTACCGACGGCGCGCCGGGTCTCCCGGCCGGCAGCGTCGTGGGTGAAGCTGACTGTCGCACCGCCGGTGCGCAACATCACCGGCCGGTGGCCGGCGTCATACTCCCATGCGCTGTCGACCCCCATTGGGGTGCGTCGTAACGTCCGGCGGCCGAGCGCGTCGTAGGACGAGGTCACGGTTCGACCGTCGCGGATCTCGGCGAGCACCCGCCCGATCGGGTTGCGGTCGAACCGGAGGTCGACCTCGGGTGTGCTCGCGTGCAGCAACCGGCCGGCCGGGTCGTACCCGAAGGTGGTGATGCCCTCGGCGCTGCGCTTCTCGACGACGTTGCCGAGTTGGTCGTGGGCCAGCTCGATGGTCTGCCCGGCGCCGTTGGTGCGGGCCACGAGTTGGCCGGCGGGGTCAAGGGTGTACGACTGGGTGCGCCCGTTGAAGTCGGTTTCGGCGACCAGCCGCCCGGCCGGGTCGTAGTCGTAGCGCCAGACGAGCCCCTGCGGGTTGGTGACAGTGGTGAGGCGCAGTTCGGTGTCGTAAGCGAAGGACAACCGGGCGCCGTCCGGCCCGGTACGCGCCACCGGCAGGTCGAAGGCCCCGATCTCGAACTCGGTGGTCGCCCCGATCTGGTCGGTGTGAGTGACCAGGTTGCCTTCCGGGTCGTAGGTCCACTCCTCGCTGGCCCCGTCCGGGCTCCGCCGCCACGCCAACCGCCCCTCGGCGGTCCAGCCGAGGTGGATGGTGCCGCCGACGGGGTCGGTCGCCTCGGTCATCCGCCCGGCCCGGTCGCGCCGGTAGGTCGTCACCGCCCCCACCGAGTCGGTCAGCTGGGTGATCAGCCCGGCCGGATCGGTGGCCACCACCACGGTGTTGCCGAGCGCGTCGGTCACCTCGGCCAGGTGGCCGGCCTCGTCGTAGGCGTAGCGGGTGACAGCGCCGGTCGGGTCGGTGACCATCGTCAGGTTGCCGCGCTCGTCGTACCCGCGTCGCCAGATCGCGCCGTCGACGTCGGTGACCACGACGGGCTGACGCAGCTCGTTGTACGCGGCCGTCGCCCGGCTGCCGTCCGGGCGGGTGAGCTCGACCAGGTTGCCGTCGTCATCGTAGGACCAACGAGTCGTCCGCCCGAGAGCATCGGTCTGGGACAGCTTCCGATCAAAACGATCCCAGGTGAAGGCCGTGACATGTCCCAGCGGGTCGGTGACCCGCTCGGTCTGCCCGCGTTCGGTCAAGTCGTAGATGGTGGTGTGGCCGAGTGAGTCGTCCACAGCGGTTTTCCGCGCTGCCAGGTCGTAGTGCAGCCGCGCGGACAGGTATCCACCGGAGCCGGTGGCGGCGACACAGCGGCCCTGCTCGTCGTAGGTGTAGCGGTACTCCTGCGCGTTGCGGTCCTGCCAGCGGACCAACCGACCCTCGTCGTCATAGCCGAACCGCAACGGCAACCCCGACGAGTTGACCACCTCGGTGAGGTGGCCCGCCTCGTCGTAACCGAACCGCACAAGCGTCCGGGCCTCCCCCGACGGCTCCGCGTCGAGCAGACTCAACGCCGCCACCCGCCCGTGCAGCGTGTCCACAGCGACCCGGTAACCCCCACTGTGCCGTACCTCGGCGATCGCGCCGTCGCGCCAGTCCAGGTCGAGCCGATGACCATTGCGGTCGGTCACGGCAACCAGGGGCAGCACCCGCACAGGGTCACCCTCGCCCTCCGGCTCGGGCAGGTCCGGCACCGCCTGGAAGTGCAGGGCACTGCCGGCCTCCGGTTGCTCGACCCGGTAGCCGTCGGCGGTCGGCGTGAGCGGCCACCGGGGGCCGGTCTCCGGCATCGTCGGCACCCCCGCGGGTGTCGGGTAGGTGAGGACCATGCCGTCCTCGGCGACGAAGCAGATGCCCTGGTCGTCGACCTCGATGCGCTGGTCGAGGGTGGATGCCCAGGACGGCCCGAACCACCGCCCCACCCGGTACGACGACAGGTGACTACGGCTCAGGACAAGCGGGAGCAGACCTGGTAGCTCGGCGTCGGTCTGGGCGAGCACCACCTCTCCGCTGGCCACGTCGATCGGGTCGGCCGCGACCTTGCGCGCACCCATGGGGATGCTCGGACGCGGCAGGTTCGGCAGCGCCGCCCGCACCCTGGG
>NZ_JBEZFA010000082.1:0-3637 GCF_040649215.1 Micromonospora sp. NPDC049044
AGCGCGGGCGGCGGTCGCGGGAGTCGACCTCGACTGGAACGCGTTCTATGGTCCGGCCGCCGAGCACGTCGACCTGCCCACCTACGCGTTCCAGCAGCAGGAGACGTGGCTGCAGGTGCCTGCGGGCGCCGGGGATCTGGCGGGCATCGGTCTGGACCCCGCCGACCATCCGCTGCTCGGCGCCGCGATCGTGCTGCCTGAGGAAGTGGGTGTCGTCTTCACCGGACGACTGTCCCCGCATACGCAGCCGTGGCTGGCCGATCACGCGGTCGGCGGGGCGGTGCTGCTGCCGGCCACGGCGCTGGTCGAGATGGCGCTGCGCGCCGGTCAGGAGGTCGATTGCTCGCGGGTGGAGGAGCTGACCCTCGGCGTACCCGTCGTGCTGGGCGACGGCTTAGACCTGCGGGTCACGGTCGGGGCCGCCGAGGCCGACGGTCGTCGGGCGATCGCGTTCCACACGCGTGGTGCCGACGGCTGGACCCGGCATGCCGAAGGGCACCTGGCCGTCCGTGATCAGGACGACGCACCGCAGCTCCCATGGCCGCCGCCCGGCGGTACGGCACTGGATGTGACAGACCTCTACCCCCGGCTGGCCGACGCCGGGCTGAGCTACGGCCCGGTGTTCCAGGGACTGCGCCACGCGTGGCGGGTCGGGGCGGAGGTGCACGCCGAGGTGGAGCTACCCGACGGGGCGAGGGGCGGCGGCGCCGAGCCCGGGTATGAGCTGCACCCGGCCCTGCTGGACGCGTGCTTGCACGCGCTGGTGCTGCTCGACGTGGCACCGGCGGCGCGGGTGCCGTTCGCCTGGGCAGGGGTGCAGACGTTCGGCGCCGGCGGCGCGACCCGGCTGCGGGTGCGGCTGCGCCCGACCGGCCCGACCGCGTTCGCGCTGTCGGCGACCGACGGGGCGGGCCGCCCGGTGCTCAGCGTCACCGAGCTCACGCTGCGCGAGATCACTGGCGATGAGGGCCGTGAGCTGCGGATGCACCGCCTGGCCTGGCCGGAGTTGGCCCTCACCGCGCCGACCGGGCGGGACGTGGCGCTGCTGGGCGCAGGCACGCTGCCCGAACTCGGGTTCGACCGGCACGCCAGCCTCGCCGGCCTGCCCGCCATCTTGCCGGAGCTGGTGCTCACCGAGGTCGTCGCCACGACCGGCGACGCCGCCGACGGGGTGCACGCGGCGGTGGTCGCGGTCGCGGAGCTGCTTCGGGCGTGGCTGGCCGACGATCGGACCGCCGGGACTCGGCTCGGGGTGGTGACTCGCTGGGGCGCCGCACTACCCGGCGAGCCCACTGTGGATCTCGCGGCCGCCGCGGTGTGGGGCCTGGTCCGCTCGGCCGAGTCGGAGCATCCGGGCCGGTTCCTGCTGCTGGACCACGACGGCACCGAGGAGTCGCTGGCGGTGCTCGTCGCGGCGGCGCGACAGGGCGAGGAGCAGGTCGCGCTGCGCGCAGGCGTCGCCCGTACGCCGCGGCTGACCCGCCCGGAACCGGTCGCCGGCCGTGCCTCGGCACTGGCCGGGACCATCCTGATCACCGGTGCCACCGGTGCGCTGGGCCGGGCCGTGGCCCGGCATCTGATCACCGCGCACGGTGCGGGCAGCCTGCTGCTGCTGAGCCGACGCGGCGACGCGGAGCTGGAGCGGGAACTTCGCGCGCTGGGCGCGGACGTGACCGTGGCGGCCTGCGACGCCGCCGACTACGAGGCGCTGGCCGCGTTGCTCAAGTCGATCCCGGCGGAGCGTCCCCTCAGCGCCGTGATCCACGCGGCCGGGGTGCTGGACGATGGAGTGCTGGCCTCGCTGACCTCGGATCGGATCGAGCGGGTGCTGCGCCCGAAGGTCGACGCCGCACTCAATCTTGACGCGCTGACGGCCGGCGCCCCGCTGGCCGCGTTCGTGCTGTTCTCCTCGGTCGCGGGCGTGCTTGGCGGTCCCGGCCAGGGCAACTACGCCGCCGCGAACACGTTCCTGGACGCGCTGGCCCGGCGCCGCCGCGCACGGGGCCTGCCGGGAATGTCGCTGGCCTGGGGGCCCTGGGACGGCCCGAACGGCATGGCGGTCGACCGCGACGAGGTCTTCCGGCGCCGCGCCGAACGCGACGGCATCAGGTCGCTGCCGGTCGCCGACGGGCTCGCGCTGCTGGATGCCGCCCTGTCGGATACGGACGGCGACGGCATGCTCGTCCCCGTACGCCTGGATCTGGCAGCCGTACGCAGCCGTGCGCGGACCGGTGGCCTGCCGCCCGCGCTGCGCGGCCTTGCCCCGGCGCCTGCCCAGCGAGGTCGCGACCGCAGCGCCAGCTCGTTGCGCACGGAACTGTCCGGCCTGAACGCCACCGAGCGGCAGGAGCGCCTGGTCGCCCTCCTCATGGAAGCTACCGCCGAGGTGCTGGGCCAAGGCGCGGGCGGCACGGTCGACCCCGCGCGCACATTCCAGCAGCTCGGGTTCGATTCGCTGCTCGCGCTGGAGCTGCGGACCCGGCTGGCGGACGCGGTCGGGCAGCGGCTGCCCGCCACGCTCGTCTTCGACTACCCGACGCCGGCAGCCCTGGCCCGGTACGTCGACGAGACGCTCTTCGGGGACGGCGCGGACGGCGAACTCAGCGACGCCGACGTGCGCCGCCTGCTGGCGAGTGTGCCGCCGGCCCGGCTGCGGGCCTCCGGGCTGCTCGACGCCGTCCTGCGGCTGGGCAGCGAGCGGGAGGTGGTCGCGGCCCCCGAACCGGCTGCCACCGCCGTGGACGGCCTGGATGCCGAAGCCCTCGTCCGCCTCGCCATGCGCGGCACCGATTCCTGATCCGACGGAGACACAGACACCATGGCACTGGACAACGAGCAGATCATCGAAGCGCTGCGCACGTCGCTCAAGGAGAACGAGCGGCTGCGCGGCGAGAACCGCGGCCTCGCGGCGGCCGAGCGGGAGCCGATCGCGATCGTCGGGATGAGCTGCCGTTATCCGGGCGGGGTCGGCTCGCCGGAGCAGCTTTGGCGGCTGGTCGCCGACGGCGTGGACGCGGTCAGCCCGTTCCCGGCCGGGCGCGGCTGGGACGTCGACGGCCTGTACGACTCCGACCCCGACGCGGTGGGCAAGAGCTACACCCGCGAGGGCGGCTTCCTGCACGACGCGGACCTGTTCGACGCGGACTTCTTCGAGATCAGCCCGCGTGAGGCGCTGGCAACCGACCCGCAGCAGCGCTTGCTGCTGGAGACGTCGTGGGAGGCGTTCGAGCGGGCCGGGATCGACCCGGTAACGCTGCGGGGCAGTTCGGTCGGTGTCTACGCCGGTGTCATGTACCACGACTACGCCACCGGGCCGGGCGAGCTTCCCGACGACCTGGAGGGATACCTCGGCGCGGGCACGGCCGGATCGATCGCGTCGGGACGGGTCGCGTACGCCCTGGGGCTGGAGGGCCCGGCGGTCACCATCGACACCGCGTGCTCGTCGTCGCTTGTGGCGATGCACCTGGCCGCGCAGGCGCTACGCAAGGGCGATTGCACTCTGGCCCTGGCGGGTGGGGTCGCGGTGATGTCTACTCCCGGCGCGTTTGTGGAGTTCAGCCGGCAGCGGGGCTTGTCGGTCGACGGCCGGTGCAAGGCGTTCTCCGCCGCCGCCGATGGCACGGGTTGGGGTGAGGGC
>NZ_JBEZFA010000083.1:0-3472 GCF_040649215.1 Micromonospora sp. NPDC049044
AACGGACGGCCCGCCGGGCGCCCCTGCCCATACGTCGCAATCAACGCCTGCGCCTCAATCGGATCACCCAACCGCGTACCAGTGCCGTGCGCCTCTACGAGGTCGATGTCCCCGGTGGTGAGCCCGGCACCGGCCAGCGCAGACCGAATCACCCGCTGCTGCGAAGGACCGCTCGGCGCCGTCAAACCATTACTCGCGCCATCGTGATTCACCGCACTACCCCGGATCACACCCAAGATCCGACGACCATGGCGCTGCGCATCCGACAGACGCTCCAACACCAGCATGCCGACACCCTCACCCCAACCCGTCCCATCGGCAGCAGCCGCGAACGCCTTACACCGACCATCGGCCGACAAGCCCCGCTGCCGGCTGAACTCCACAAACGTCAACGGCGTCGCCATCACCGTCACACCACCAGCCAACGCCAACGAACACTCACCCCGCCGCAACGCCTGCCCCGCAAGATGCATCGCCACCAACGACGACGAACACGCCGTATCAACCGTGACCGCCGGACCCTCCAACCCGAACACGTACGACACCCGACCCGACGCGACGGAACCCGCCGTGCCCGAACCCAGATACCCCTCCAGCTCCGGCGGCACAGTGCCCACGTGCGACGCATAGTCGTGATACATCACCCCCGCGAACACACCCGTCGCACTGCCCCGCAACGACACCGGATCCACCCCAGCCCGCTCCAGCGCCTCCCACGACACCTCCAACAACAACCGCTGCTGAGGATCCATCGCCAGCGCCTCCCGCGGCCCCACCCCGAAGAACTCCGCATCAAACAAGCCCGCGTCATGCAGGAACCCGCCATGACGCGTGTACGTCGTGCCGACGTGGTCGGGGTCCGGGTCGAACAGGCGGTCGACGTCCCAGCCGCGCTCGCTGGGGAACTCGCTGATGGCGTCCCCGCCGGCGGCGACGAGCCGCCACAGGTCCTCGGGCGAGGTGATGCCGGACGGGTAGCGGCAGGCCATTCCGACGATGGCGATCGGTTCGTCGATGGCGATCACGGTGGTGGCGGCCTGCTGCTCCGCCACCCCGACCAGCTCGCCGACCAGGTACGCGGCCAGCGTGTCCGGGCGCGGGTAGTCGAATACGAGGGTGGCGGGCAGAGCCAGCCCGGTGATGGCGGCGACGCTGTTGCGCAACTCGACCGCGGTCAGCGAGTCGAAGCCGAGTTCGCCGAAGGTGCGGTCGGTGCGGACCTGGTCGGCTCCGGCGTAGCCCAGGGCGGCCGCGGCCTGCTCGGCGACGAGCCGGGCCGCGAACGCGATGCGCTCGGCGGGGGCCAGCGCGCGCAGCCGGGCCGCGAGCCCGTCCGCACCGGCGGCGGCCCGGCGCCGGGCCGGGCGCACCAGGGCGCGCAACATCGGCGGCACAGCGTCCGGGTTGAGCTGCCGTAGGTTGAGGCCCATCGGGACGAGCAGGGCCCGGTCCCCGGCCAACGAGGCGTCCAGCAGGGCGAGGCCGTCGGCCTCGCCGAGCGGCACGACACCGGTGCGCGCCAGCCGCTGCCGGTCGGCGGCCGACAGCGCGGCGGTGACGTCGCTGGTCCGGTCCCACAGGCCCCAGGCCAGGGACAGGCCGGGCAGCCCGGCGGCATGCCGGTGCGCTGCCAACCCATCGAGGAAGGTGTTCGCGGCGGCGTAGTTTGCCTGGCCCGGGTTGCCGAGGACGCCCGCGGCCGAGGAGAACAGCACGAACAGGCTCAGGTCCATGCCTGCGGTCAGCTCGTGCAGGTGCCAGGCGGCGGCTGCCTTCGGCGCCCACACCCGGTGCAGGCGTTCGGGGGTGAGGGCCGCGACGACGCCGTCGTCGACGATGCCAGCGGCGTGCACGACGCCAACGAGCGGCTGCGGTAGCGCGCCAAGAATACGGGCGAGCGCGTGGCGGTCGGCAACGTCGGCGGCGACGATGTCGACGCTGTCCGCGCCGTAGGTCCGCAGCCGGTCGGCGAGGTCGGCCGCGCCGGGTGCGTCGGGACCGCGGCGCGACAGCAACGTGAGGTGCCGGACGCCGTGCCGGATGACCAGGTGCTGGGCCACCAGCGCGCCGAGCCCGCCGGTGCCGCCGGTGACCAGCACGGTGCCGTCGGCGAGGTCGAGCCGGGCCGGATCGGGTGCTGGCAGCCGGACCACGCGCGGCGCCAGCCAGGTGCTGTCGCGCCAGGCGAGCTGCGGCTCGTCACCGGCAGGGACGGGCACATCGGCCGGCGCGTCGGCGAGCACGATCCGGCCGGGGAACTCGCCCTGGACCGAACGCACCAGGCCCCACACCGAGGCGGTCACCGGATCGACGGTGTCGCCGTCGATCGCCGCGACGCCACCCGAGGTGCGCAGCACCAGCGTCGACGCGGCGCCGGGTCCATTGAGGAAACCCTGGACGTACGCGAGCACGGCAGCGGCCGCGTCGGCCGATCCGGCCGCCGCGCCGGCGGCGAGGTCGGCCACGTCGACGACGGTCACCGGGTCGGCGCCGTCAGGTACGGGCACCGGGACCCAGTCCAGGCCGTACAACGAGCGGGACGGGTCGGCGGGCGCGTCGAGCACTGCCGGACGGGCCGTCAGCGAGCCGACGGTCGCCACGGGCTGCCCGGCCGCGTCGGTGATCGCCATGGACAGCGTGTTCGGCGCCGGGCGGGTCAGCCGCACCCGGACCGCGGTCGCGCCGGTGGCGTGCACGGCGACGTTCTGCCAGGCGAACGGCAGCACCGTCTCGCCCGTCGGGTCGGCCATGAGCAGCGCGTGCATGCACGCGTCGAGCAGGGCGGGGTGCATCGCGAACCGGTCGGCCGGGGCGCTGCCGGGCAGGGTCACCTCGGCGTACACCGCCTCGCCGTGACGCCAGGCGGCGCGTACGCACTGGAAGGCCGGGCCGTAGCCGTAGCCGCGCTCGGCCAGGTGCGCGTACCCGGTCTCGATCGGTGTGGCACCGGCGGGCGGCCATGGTCCGGGGTCTGTCGCCGCGGTGATGTCGTCCGCGCTGAGCATGCCTTCGGCGTGCAGGCGCCAGGATGCGTCGTCCTCGGTCTCCAGACGGGAGTGGACCCGGACGGGCCGGGCGTCGGTGGCGTCGGTCTCGCCGACGACGACGCGGACCAGCACCGCCGTGTCGGTCGGGATCGGCAGCGGTGCCCGCATCATCAGCTCGCGCAGCGTGGTGCAGCCCACCTCCTCGCCCGTACGCAGCGCCAACTCCACCAGCGCCGTGCCCGGCAGAAAGACCTGATCCAGCACGGTGTGGTCGGCCAGGAACGGCTGCGCGGCCAGGGAGATCCGGCCGGTGGCGACGGCACCGGTGGCGTCGGGCAGCACGATGACCGCGCCGAGCAGCGGGTGGCCGGTAGCGGCGAGTCCGGCGGTGGTGGTCACATCCCCGGCCGCGGCGGTCGGCAGCAGCCAGTAGCTTTCCCGCTGGAACGCGTAGGTGGGCAGGTCGACGTGCTCGGCGGCCGGAC
>NZ_JBEZFA010000084.1:0-3020 GCF_040649215.1 Micromonospora sp. NPDC049044
GCATCGCCACCAACGACGACGAACACGCCGTATCAACCGTGACCGCCGGACCCTCCAACCCGAACACGTACGACACCCGACCCGACGCGACGGAGCCGGCGCTGCCGCTGCCCAGGTAGCCCTCGTACTCGCCCGCAGTGGCCACGACCCGGGTGCCGTAGTCGTGGTACATCATTCCGGCGTAGACGCCGGTGGCCGTGCCGCGTACCGACGCCGGGTCGATCCCCGCCCGCTCGAACGCCTCCCATGACACCTCGAGCAGCAGGCGCTGCTGCGGGTCCATCGCCAGCGCCTCACGCCGGCTGATCCCGAAGAACTCGGCGTCGAAGCGCCCTGCGTCGTGCAGGAACCCGCCCTCGCGGGCGTACGTGCGGCCGACGGCGTCGGGGTCCGGGTCGTAGAGCCGCTCGACGTCCCAGCCTCGCCCGGCGGGGAAGCCGGTGATCGCGTCGCCGCCGGTGGCCACGAGCCGCCACAGATCCTCCGGCGAGTTGACGCCACCCGGATAGCGGCAGCTCATACCCACGATGGCGATCGGCTCATCGAGGTCGGCGGTCCGGCGCACCGCGACGGCGGCGCGCTGTTCGCCACCGAGTTCGCCGAGCAGGTGCCGGACAACCGCGGCCGGGCTGGGGTGGTCGAAGACGAGGGTCGCCGGCAGCCGCAGCCCGGTCACCGTGTTGAGGCGGTTGCGCAATTCGACTGCGGTGAGCGAGTCGAACCCCAGGTCCTGGAAGGCGCGGTCGGCGACGACCTCCGCCGCGTCGGCGTAGCCGAGCACTGTGGCAGCCTCGGCCGCGACGAGGTCGGTGAGGTGCCGGGTGCGCTGGTCCGGGGTGAGCTCCGCGAGGCGGGCGGCCAGCGTGCCGTCCACACCGGCGGTGGCGCTGCGCCGGGCTGTGGTCGGGGTGAGCCGCCGCAGGACGGGGGTGAGGTCCCCAGCGCGGGCGCGGGCGCGCAGGGCGGCCCGGTCGAAGCGGGCGGCGGTCGGGGCGGACGCGCCGGTCTGCAGCGCGGCGTCGAACAGCGCGAGCCCGTCGGCGTCGTCGAGGGGGCGCATGCCGGAGCGGCTCATCCGGTGGCGATCAGCGGTGTCCAGGGCGGCGGTGAGGGTGCTGCTCCGGGCCCATACTCCCCACGAGATGGAGGTCGCGGGTGCACCGGTGGCGGCACGGGTGGCGGCAAGGGCGTCGAGGAACGCGTTGGCCGCCGCGTAGTTGGCTTGCCCGGCGGCGCCGACGACCCCGGCGATCGAGGAGAAGAGAACGAACGCGGCCAAATCATGGTCACGGGTCAGCTCATCGAGGTGCACGGCCGCGTCGGCCTTGGGGCGGAGCACGCGGGTGAGCTGGTCGTCGGTGAGCGCGGCGGCGACGCCGTCCTCGGTCACCCCGGCGGCATGGATCACCGCGGTGAGCGGGCGGTCGGCCGGGATCGCCTTGAGCAGCGCCGCGAGCGCGGCTCGGTCGGCGGTGTCGCACGCGGCGTAGATGGGCTGGGCGCCGTGTGCGGCCAGCTCGGCGAGCACGTCGGCGGGGGCGTCGGCGCGGCGGCCGACCAGCAGCAGATGGCACAGGCCGTACGCGGCGACCAGGTGCCGGGCGACCAGGCTGCCGAGCGCGCCGGCCCCGCCGGTGATCAGGACGGTGCCGTGCGGGTCGAGCGGCACCTCCCGGTGCGGGTCGGTGGCCAGCGGCAGCAGCACGGGTACACGCATCCGCCCGGCCCGGAGCGTGAACTGCCCCTCCCCTGCCGCCACCCCTGCGGTTACCAGCCTGCTCACCTCGCCGGTGAGCGGGCCGTCCACATCGGCCAGGGCGAACCGGCCAGGGTTCTCCGTCTGCGCCGACCGGACCAGGCCCCACACGGCGGCAGCTGCGGGGTCCACGGTCGCGGTGTCGACGGCGTCGCGGGTGACCAGGACGAGCCGGGGGTCACGGTCCTCGGCTAGCCAGGTGCGGACAAGACCCAGCGCACGGCGTGTGAGCGCGTGCGCCCGCTCGGCCGCCCCGTCGGCGGGCTCGGTTTCGGTGAGGTCGACCAGGTGCACGTCTGCGTCGGCTGTGACGTCGAGGGTCGCCGATTCCCAGACGGTATGGAAGAGACCGTCGGCGGCCACCAGCGCGGCACCCGGGGCGGGCAGCGGCCGCAGGGTCAGCGCCTCGATCCGCAGCACGGGCTGCCCGTTGGTGTCGTACGCGGACACCGTGATCGTGTCGGGTCCGGCCGGCGCGAGGTGGACCCGCAACCGGTCGGCGCCGGTAGCGGTGAGCGTCAGGCCGCTGACAGCGAACGGCAGCCGGACTGCCTCAGGGGCGTCGGCGAGCGCGCCGAGGCCGCTCGCGTGCAGGGCCGCGTCGAGCAGGGCCGGGTGCATGCCGTAGCGGGCTGCCTCACCGGCCGCCGATGCGGGCAGGGCCACCTCGGCGTACACGTCGGAGTCGGATCGCCACACACGGCGCAGGCCCTGGAAGACGGGACCGTAGCGCAGCCCGGCCTCGGCCAGGCGGGGGTAGAGGTGGTCGACGGGCACTTCGACCGCCGTCGCGGGTGGCCACTGCGCGGGTGCCTGCCGAGCGGTGACCGGCGTGCCGGACAGCTGCCCGGCCGCGTGGCGGGTCCAGGTCTCGCCGTCCTCGCGGCACGAGCGGACGGCCAACTCGCGGCGGCCTGCCTCGTCCACCGCGCCGACGCTCACCTGGACGCGGACCCCGGACCCGGCCGGGATCACGAGTGGCGCCTCGATGGTCAGCTCGTCGACGGCGGGGCAGCCGACCTGGTCACCGATGTGCTGGGTCAGTTCGGCGAAGGCGGTGCCGGGCAGGAGGATCGCGTCGCCGACGACGTGGTCGGCGAGCCAGGGCTGCCGGGCCACGGACAGGCGCCCGGTGAACAGATAGCCGCCCGTATCGGGCAGCGGCACCGCCGCGCCCAGCAGCGGGTGGTCTGCGGCGGTCAACCCGGCGCCGGTCAAGTCGGCACCGCCGCCACTGTCGCGCAGCCAGTAGCTTTCCCGCTGG
>NZ_JBEZFA010000085.1:0-2774 GCF_040649215.1 Micromonospora sp. NPDC049044
AGGACATGGGTTGGCTGCTCACCAACTTCGCCGACAGCGTGGCGGGTATCGCCCACGTGGTGGCGGTGTCCGCCGACGGGCTCCTGCTCGCGTCCCGGAACGCGGGGACCCCCCGTCCCGACTACTGCAGAAACGCTCCCAGGGGGGAGAGCAGTAGCCGGCCGAGCGCCGCGGCGTTGTCGTCCAACCGCGTGCGCTCACACTCGCGGGCGTCCGGATCGTGCCGGCACCGCCAGATCTTCTGCGCGTTACGCCAGGCGACATCGCGGGTGTACTCGACCAGCTCCCCCTGGTACCAGTCGTCGATGTCGCCGTTGAGCATGTCGATGAGCAGCTGCCACCGCTCCAGATAGCCCCGGCGCAGACCGGGGATCTTGTCCGCGAAGATCTTGTTGATCTCCAGGTAGTCGTGGTGCTGATCGCTGCCGTCGACCGGCTCCGACTCCAGGTGGTCGAACGTGGTCACCAGCGCGAACGGCAGGTCGAAGTTGATGTGCGCGTTGACCCCGGCCGCCGCCGACGGCAGCGGGCGGGCATCCGGCCCACGCATCCGCTCGAAGAGGCACGACCACGCCTTCGGAGTGCCGGGGCTGGAGTCGGTCCAGAGCCGCATCGCGTCGAAGTACCGCGCGGCGAACTCCACGTCGAGCCGGGAGAGGAAGGCCGGGTCGACGAACCGATCGTCGTACAACCCGTCCAGCACGCTGCTGGTGATGGTGAGGTAGAGCCTGTTGAAGTCCGCCAGCGGGCAACTGGCGCCCAACGGGGGCAACCGCACCAACATGTCCTGGAGTTTGGTGAGGTGATCGACCACTGCTGGCACGTCCGCGGGATGGTCGGCGAGCAGATCGACGATGTCGCGGTGCACGGGCCCCCAGACCAGTTCGACCATGTCTCCTCCATAGTGGTCGGCGGCATCCCCCGTGCCGTCGTCGACGCGGCCCAGCCTCTCAGCCGACACCCACCCGCCGAATCAGTAGAACGACGTATCCCGGCGCGCACACGCACCGGTGGACGGTACGCATCGTCAGCTTCGGACGTTGCGTAACTGGATCGCGCTGGCCTGGACGCGGGTACGGACCTGGAGCTTGTCGAAGATGTGCGACACGTGCACCCCGATGGTCCGCTCGCTGATGAACAGCCGCTGCCCGATCTCCTTGTTGGTCAGGCCCTCCGCGACGAGCGCGAGCACCTCCCGCTCCCGGGCGGTGAGCAGTGCCAACTCGTCGTCGGACGCCTCGGTCGGGGCTGCCCGGGTAGCGCTGAGGGCCTCGTGCTCCTCCAACGGCACCCGGGCCCGCCCGGCCAGCTCGCGGATCTCCGAGGTGAGCGGCACCGCGCCCAGCCCCTGCGCCACCTGGTACGCCTCCCGCAGCAACTTGCCCGCGGTGGCCAGCCGACTGCGGCGGGCCAGCAGCGCCTCGGCCTGCCGCAGCCGCGAGTACGCCGCCGGGTAGGGGTGGTGGCGTCGATCCCACTCGGCGACCGAGGCGGCCCACAGGTCCGGGTCGCTGCTGTCGAGTCGACTCACCTCGGCGGCGCAGAGTGCCAGGAACCCGTCCACCACCGACCGCACCGGACCGGCCGCGCCGACGCTCTTGCGGGCCACCCGGTCCGTCACGTCGCGCAGCCGGCGTACCACTGTCGGGTCCACCGCCACGGTACGGCTGGCGTGTGCCTCGGCCTCGGCCCGCAGGCCGTGCCAGACCAGCGCGGACAGGATCGTCACGTCGTCGGAACGGCTCTCGGTGAGGCCACGTTGCACCGCCAGCCGCGCCACGTCGTGCCGGCCCTCCCACATGGCCAGCCCGGCGCGCAGGGTGAGCAGCGGAATGACGTGCCGCGCCCCGCCTCCGGCGAGCAGGGTCGCCACCGCGTCGAGGTCGCGGCTGGCGGCGTCGATGTCGCCGTAGCCCACCGAGAGTCGGCAGCGGGCCAGCAGCAGCTCGACAGCGTCCGCGCCGGACGGTCGGTGCCGCAGGGCGGCGGCGACCACCTTCTCCGCCTCGGCCCACTGGCCCACCCGGAACAACCCGTTGATGGCGACGGCCAGCAGCCGGGTCTCCCAGGTGCGGCCCAGACCCAGCTCGGCGACCCGCTCGGCGCCACGCCGGGCCACCACCACACCCTCTTCCAGGATGTTCAGCGGCCCGGTCAACAGCTCCGCCAGGTGCAGGTACGCGCAGGCCACATCCTCGGGCTGGCCGGCGCGCTCGGCGGTGTCGAGGGCGTCGCGCATCACCGCCAGCCCCGCCTCCGGGTCCTCCAGGTAGGCGTCACTGAAGCCGAGCGCCGCGCTGGCCAGCACCACCTCGGTGGCGGAGCCCGCCACCTCGGCGGCCAAGGCCAGCGCCTCCCGGGCCCGCCGGCCGGCGTCGGCGTAGCGGCCCAGGTGCAGCAGCAATTCGGCGAGGCGGGCGGCGGCGGTGGCCTGGTCCCGCGGGGAACAGTCGGCAGCGGTCAGCGCCCGCTGGTATTCCTCCTCGGCCAGCGCGGAACGACCGGCGGCGGCCAGGTAGCGGGCCCGACGGATGTGCAGCGCGCTGCTCGGCTCGCCGCCGCGCAGCGTGGCCAACTCCTCCAACAGGGCCAGCGCGCGGGCGTGCTCGCCGCAGTGGTGGGCCGCCTCGGCGGCATTCTCCAGCAGTTCGACCCGGTCCACCGCCAGCGGGCCCGGGTCGGCGGCCAGTTGCAACGCCGCCGACCAGTGCCGGTGCGCCTCGGCGTAACCGTGCAGCCGCTCGGCCTCCCGGGCCGCGGCCACCGCGGCCGGC
>NZ_JBEZFA010000086.1:0-1855 GCF_040649215.1 Micromonospora sp. NPDC049044
GCCTCCGCCGACGGCTCGGGTCGCTTCTTACGTCCGGTCTGGTCGTTCAGTGTCGCGGTCATCACGGCACCCTCCTCACCAGGCACAACGCCTGGCAGGTCAGGCCGGAAACACCGTTAGATCCATACTCCCGATCGCCCGCCCTCCCGCACCTAAGGTCGCCGTCACTCGCACCACCGATGAGGTTGCGCCAACCGATGGAGAGGCATCACGTGAGCGCACCCGAGCATGCCGTCATCGATCGCTACCCCCTGACAGGCGGGGGCTTTGCTGAGGGTCAGGAACGGCAGGCGATCTACGACCTCGCAAGCTGTCTGACAGAACCTATCGGGGCCGCTGACGCCGCTGGCTTCGACGGCCACGAGTTCGGTGGCGAAGAAGCTGTCCGCTTAGTACTGCAACGGCAGTAGGCGAATCGAGCTCGGTTCGCGTTCGTTGGTCTGCGTGTGACGGACGTTGATGTTGATCGTTGGCATGGGGAGTTGGACCGTCTGCATGCCCGGATCGGGCCTCGGTTTCGGCGGTCGGAGCCGCGGCGGCGTGCGCGACAGTACCTGTGCGGGCTGGTGTCGGGCCTGGGCCGGAAGAACGGCTGGACCCTCGCGGAGCAGGCCGGGGATGTGTCGCCGGACGGGATGCAGCGGTTGTTGCGGTGGGCGGACTGGGACGTCGACGCGGTCCGCGACGACGTGCGGGACTACGTCGTCGAGCACCTCGGCGACCCGGCTGGTGTGTTGATCGTCGATGACACCGGGTTCCTGAAGAAGGGCAGCCGGTCGGCGGGGGTGCAGCGGCAGTACTCCGGCACTGCTGGGCGGACGGAGAACTGCCAGGTCGGGGCGTTCCTGGCCTACCGCTCAGCGAAGGGCCACGCGCTGATCGACCGGCAGCTTTACCTTCCGGCGTCGTGGACCGATGACCGGGACCGCTGTCGGGCGGCGGGGATCCCGGACGAGGTGCAGTTCGCCACGAAGGTCCAGATGGCCCGGGACATGCTGGGCCGCGCGCTCGATGCTGGGGTGCCGGTGGGGTGGGTGACGATGGACGAGGCCTACGGGCAGTCGAAGTCGTTGCGGGTGTGGTTGGAACACCGGGATGTGGGTTATGTGGTCGCGACCCGCCGCAACGACGACATGATCACCACCAGCATGGGCGCCTGCCGAGCAGACAAGCTGATCGCTGCGCTGCCTGCCCGGGCGTGGTGCCGGCTGTCCGCCGGCGCTGGCGCCCACGGCCCGCGCGAATACTGGTGGGCGCGGGTGCCGGTGCGCATCTGCTTGCAGCCCGGTCGCGGGCACTGGCTGCTCGCCCGGCGCAGCATGACCACCGGAGAGATCGCCTACTACGTCTGTTACGGACCTCGCCGCACCCGCCTGGTCGACTTGGCTCGGATCGCGGGGGCCAGGTGGGCGATCGAGGAGTGCTTCCAACAGGCCAAGAACGAAGCCGGTCTCGACGAGTACCAGGTCCGCGACTGGCGAGCCTGGTACGCCCACATCACCCTGTCCATGGCCGCCCACGCCTGGCTGTCGGTCGCCCGATCCCTTACCGCAAAAGGGGAACCAGTCCCGACGGCGACATGATGATCGGCTACACCGTACCGGAGATCCGAAGACTGCTCACCGCACTCGTAGTCCGATCAACTCACCCACCGGAGCACGTCTGGGCCTGGTCCCGATGGCGCCGACGACGCCAACACCAAGCCCGAACCTGCCACTACCGACGACACGGCTACCCCTGACCAACTGCCGTTGCAGTATTAGGCCGTGTCTTCAAAGGTTCACAGCCATTGGAGTAGCGCGGCGATGGTGACGGTGGCCTGGTACGAGGTCGCGGTCTTGTCGTAGCGGGTGGC
>NZ_JBEZFA010000087.1:0-1834 GCF_040649215.1 Micromonospora sp. NPDC049044
GCCTGCCGTGCCCGGCTCCGGGCGGTCAGGCTTGATCCCTGCGCCGGGCACGGCAGGCCCCCGCCCCGTCGTGGTGGCGTCCGTCCGTTCGTGCCGTGCCCGTCGGTGGGTTGAGAGCTTGGCGGTCAGCGGATAGTGACCCTTTGTGGTCTGTTACCAGCCTCGTGCTCGCCACTGGGGGAGGGCGGGACGTTCCGCTCCCAGGGTGCTGTCGCCGCCGTGGCCGGGGTAGAACCAGGTGTCGTCGGGCAGCTTGTCGAACAGCTTGTGCTCGACGTCGTCGATGAGCGCGGCGAAACGCTCCGGGTCCCGGTCCGTGTTGCCCACGCCACCTGGGAAAAGACTGTCCCCGGTGAAGAGGTGCGGGGTGCCGGCCGGGTCGCGGTAGAGCAGCGCGATCGAGCCCGGGGTGTGCCCCTTGAGGTGGATGACCTCCAACGCGCAGTCGCCCACCGACACGGTGTCGCCGTCGCCGAGACGCTCCGCCTCGATCGGCAGCCCGTCCGCGTCGTCGGCGTGCACAAGGGCCCGCGCGCCGGTCTTGGCGACCACCTCCTCGAGGGCCACCCAGTGGTCCATGTGTTGGTGGGTCGTCACCACTGCGGTGAGCCCACGGTCGCCGATCAGCTCCAGCAACCGGGGCGCCTCGTTGGCGGCGTCGATGAGCACCTGGTCGCCGGTGCCCGTGCAGCGCAGCAGGTACGCGTTGTTGTCCATCGGACCCACCGACAGCTTGCTGATGGTCAGCCCGTCCAGCTCGCGTACCGCCGGCGCGCCGCCGTGGGTGACGTCTCCGCTATAAGTCATGACGCTTCTATATCCATTCCGGTGGAGTAGGCAGGGGGCCGTCGGGAGTGACGGAGAGCGTGCCGCCGTCGGCACGGCCGATCAGCCAGGCGGCGAGGTCGGGCACGGCACCGGAGACGACCGGAGCGCCGACGCGGTCCCCGATCACCACCTCGTGCGCGCCGCCGTCCAGGCGAAGTACGAGCGACGGCGGGGTCGGACCCGTGGCGTGATGGCTGGCCACCTCGCGCAGCAGCCGGTGGGCGAAATTGTCCGACCAGTCCGCGGGCCGGTAGTCGGCGGCCAGGTCGAGGTGGTGCACCTCGATCTCGCGCAGCCGACCCCACACGAGCAGCGCGGCCGGCCACGGGCCCTTACGCGCCTGCACCGTCGCCGCCCAGGCCGGCGCGGGCATCGCCGCGACCGCCTCGGCGAACAGGTCGGCGGTGCGCCGCAGATCGTCAAGGTGTTCGGCGGGCGGACGACCCGAGCCGGTCTCGATGTCGGCGGTGCGGGCCGCCAGCGAGGCGTACATCGGTAGTGCCTCGCCGGTGCGGGCCGCGGTGAGCAGGTTGACGAAGCCGTCGGCGTTGCGCGCCAGGTGCGCCAGCACGTGGCCGCGCGTCCAGCCCGGCAGCAGCGACGCGGCGGCCAGGTCCGTGGCGTCGAAAGACGCCGCGGTACGCAGGAGTCGGCTGGTGGCCGCGTCCACCTCGCCCATCAGCAGGAGCGGATCCGTGGTCACCCGTCGACCCTAGCGGTCCGCCGCCGCGCCGTCGCCGGGGAAATCGCTTTCGGCGCGTCGGCGGGCGACCTACCGTCAGCGGCAGACGCGGCACCGGGACATCGGACGGAGGTGGTGATCATGCCGGACGTGGCACGCGTGTTCCGCCATCATCTGCTCCGACACCGATGAGGATGCCATGACGATCGATCTGAGCGCGCTCGGCTGGGACGCCGAGCGGGCGACGTACGCCGCGCGACGCGGCGAGCACGCACGTGCCGCTGGCCACCCTGCCCGGGATGCGGGAGCGGACGCTGCGCATCT
>NZ_JBEZFA010000088.1:0-1357 GCF_040649215.1 Micromonospora sp. NPDC049044
GGGGCTGTCTCGCTAACGGTGTTTCCGGCGATCTTGGTTAGTAGGTTTCAGCGGCTGGGAAGCGGTCGCTGAAGGTGATGGCGAAGGCGTTCAGGGCGGGTTTCCAGCGCATCGTCCATCGGGTTCTGCCTGCTCCGGTGGGATCCAGGGATCGGGTCACCAGGTACAGACACTTCAACGCGGCCTGCTCGTTGGGGAAGTGGCCACGGGCTTTCACGGCCCGCCGGTAGCGGGCGTTCAACGACTCGATCGCGTTCGTGGAGCAGATGACCTTGCGGATCTCCAGGTCGTAGTCGAGGAACGGGATGAACTCCGCCCAGGCGTTGTCCCACAACCGGATCACCGCCGGATACCGGCCACGCCACTTGTCGGCCAGGTCGTCGAACGCCGCTCGGGCGGCGTCGGCGTTGACGGCCGTGTAGATCGGCTTGATGTCCCGCTTGATCTCGTCCCAGTACTTGCGCGAGGTGAGCCGGAACGTGTTGCGGATCAGGTGGATCACGCACGTCTGCACCACGGTCCGGGGCCATACGTTCGTTACGACCTCCGGCAGGCCTTTCAGACCGTCGCAGACGAGGAAGAACACGTCCTTCACGCCGCGGTTGCGCAGGTCGGTCAGCACGCTCATCCAGAACTTGGCGCCCTCACCACCCGAGCCGGCCCACAACCCGAGGACATCCTTCTCGCCGTCGAGGGTGACCCCGATCGCGGCGTAGAACGGCCGGTTCGCCACCTGCCCATCACGCACCTTGACCACGATCGCGTCGATGAACACCGCCGCGTAGATCTCATCCAACGGGCGATGCGACCAGTCGGTCATCTCCTCGATCACCTTGTCAGTGATCCGCGAGATCGTCTCCTTCGACACCGACGCGCCGTAGATCTCGGCGAAGTGCGCGCTGATCTCCCCGGTCGTCAAACCCTTGGCATACAGCGACAACACGACCTCGTCGACCCCCGACAGGCGCCGCTGCCGCTTCTTGACGATCTGAGGCTCGAACGTGCCTGCCCTGTCCCGCGGCACGTCGATCTGCACCGGTCCGCCGGCCTCGGTCAGGACCGTCTTCGACCGGCTGCCGTTGCGGACGTTGCCCGACCCGGCACCGGCCTGCTCATGCTTCTCATAGCCGAGATGATCGGTCATCTCCTCGTTGAGCGCGGTCTCCAGGACCGTCTTGGTCAACTGCTTGAGCAACCCGTCCGGGCCGGTCAACGACAGGCCCTGTTCCTTAGCTGCCCGGACCAGCTCGGCGGCGGCTCTCGCCTCCGCCGACGGCTCGGGTCGCTTCTTACGTCCGGTCTGGTCGTTCAGTGTCGCGGTCATCACGGCACCCTCCTCACCAGGCACAACGCCTGG
>NZ_JBEZFA010000089.1:0-1324 GCF_040649215.1 Micromonospora sp. NPDC049044
GAAGCAGATCCTCGACTCGGTCAAGGGTGCTCTGGGTCAGACCACGACGTCGGTGCAGGAGATGCGCGGTCAGGTCCGGGGGACGTTGCAGGGCTAATCGATTGGTACGACCGCGTCCGGGCATCGATCGGGGCCCCGGGCGCGTCGTCGTGGTGGCACACGTCGTCGGGAGTCGACTGCTCGTCCCACGTGACCTTCGGACGGCACTCGACCGGTTGGCTGGCGCTGATCTCAGCAGGGGACGGGGTATACCTGCGTGGTCAGGAAGATTTCCGGGCCTGGCTCGCCGAGCTGAGTGGTCGGGAGCGGCGCCATCCGGGGGGAGCGTTTCGTGTGGACGATGATCGGAAGGCGATCTCCGAGAGGGTCGAGGCGCAGGTGGGCGCCCGGCCGCCGGAGGCCCTGCTCGACGTGTGGACGGGCGTGCGGCCGGTGGACGACGAAGGCGACGTCTACGTCTACGGTCCCGACGAGATCGCCGAGCGCAACCTGACGTACGAGGTCCGGAAATATGCGCCGGGTCTGCTGCTGATCGGCAGCGACGGCGGGGGAGTCGGCCTGTTCGTCGCGACGAACGTCCCCGATCCCGAGGTCGTCCTCATCGATCTCGGGGCGGTGGGCACGTCCGACGGCACGCGCGCCGGTCGGTTGTCGGTCCTGGCGGGGGAGGGCTTCCGTTCGATCAATCCGGCGGCGGAGCACGCCAGGACCGAGGCAGCGGCCGGGCCGATCGACGTCGTGGTCACCCACCACCCCGGCGTGAAGGCGCTTGTGGAGATCCGCAAACTGTTCCACCTCACGCTGCCGATCAGCGCGCTCACCGCCGCGGATGCCCGTTACCCGATGGTGGTCCTCGCCGGCGTCTACCACGGCAAGTACGCCGAGGCCGTCGACCAGATCAACCTGCGCCACCGGTGCCTGGCTGTCCGCCCACACGTCACCGCGTAGAAGGCCCCGGTGCGACCCCGACCCCGTCAGCGGAGATCGGCCGCGCCGTCTGCGTTGCAGACTGTGCGAGATTTGCGACTGAAGTCACCATCGTAGTTCGTCGCACGTCTATGTTCGATATTCGGCGCGGCTGGTTGGCGTGGACACGGGGAGGTCCGGGCGCGATGGCTGAATTCCCAGCGCATTTGTTCAGGATGGATGGTGATCCGTCGGCGGTTCGGTCGTCGGCGGGTCGGTGGCAGGGGTTTGGTGCGGCGGCGTCGCAGGCGGCGGCGCAGATTACGGGTTTGGATACGAGTCAGTTCGTGGGTCCGGAGGCGGATCTGTTCCGGGAGGGCCTGAATGCCCAGATGCCGGGGCATTTGCGGGTGACCGG
>NZ_JBEZFA010000090.1:0-1181 GCF_040649215.1 Micromonospora sp. NPDC049044
CTACAGAGGTTGAAAGGCTGACGGTCGTCGGCGTGTCTGCGTGATCTGCGTCGATGGTTTCGGTAGGCCGGAGGCATGAGGTATCCGGCTGGTGGTGGCATGAACGCGGCAGCCCGGGTCCGGCGTGAGAAGGTCCGGATGCAGGCCGCGGCCATGTTCGAGGAGTCCAAACCGTCCACGCAGATCGCTTCTGAGCTGAGAGTTTCCCCAAAGTCGGTCCGGGAGTGGCGACGTCGCTGGGCTGCCGGCGGTACTGCGGCTCTGGCATCGTCGGGGCCGGGTGGTTCGGACTGCAAGCTCTCCGAAGAGCAACTCGGCGAGCTTGCCGACCTGCTCGACCGAGGACCGGTTGAGCAGGGCTGGCAGGACGCCCGGTGGACTCTGGCGCGGGTCGTCGAGGTGATCGAACGCCGTTTCGGCGTCTCCTACACGCTGCGCGGGGTGTCCTACCTGCTGCATCGCATCGGCTATAGCCAGCAGGTCCCGATTCGACGGGCGATCGAACGCGACCCCGAAGCGATCGCGACCTGGCACCGCAGGCGGTGGCCGTCGGTAAGAGGTTAGCCGCGGCCCGCGGCGCCTGGATCTGCTTCCAGGACGAGGCCGGCCAGGTGCTGCGCCCGCCGGTGGCCAAGACCTGGGCACGCCGCGGCCGCACACCCGTCGTGGAGATCTCCGGTAAGGGCTCCGGCCGGGTGTCGATCGCCGGCCTGGTCTGCCTCAAGCCCGGCGAACGCGGCCGGCTGATGTGGCGCACCCGGCTGCACCGCGGCCGCAAAGGCGAACGCGGTAGCTTCAGCGAGGACGACTACATCGCCTTCCTCGACCAGGCTCACCAGCGGTTACGTACACCGATCGTGCTGATCTGGGACAACCTCAACACCCACGTCAGCCGCCGCATGCACGCCCTGATCGCGGCCCGGCCGTGGCTGACCGTGATCCGGCTGCCGTCGTACGCACCCGATCTCAACCCGACCGAAGGAGTCTGGCGATGGATGAAACGCGGCCTGACCAACATCGCCGCCCACGGCGTCGACCACCTCGCCGACCTGGTCAAACACCGCCTACGCGCCTGCCAGCAACAGACCGATCTCCTCGCCGGCTTCTTCGCCAACACCGGCATGACCCTCGACCCCGAACCCCCGTGATAGCCCGAACCTCAGCCTTTCAACCTCTGTAGC
>NZ_JBEZFA010000091.1:0-1147 GCF_040649215.1 Micromonospora sp. NPDC049044
GGTCACCCCGGGTGGATAGTGGGCGAACAGCAGGCCGTTGCCCGCCCCGATCTCGATCACCCGGCCGGACAGCCCGGCGACCAGGTCCCGGCGGAGGTTGGGACGATCACCGGACGTCGGCGGATGGGGCAGCGCCTGCTCTCCGGTGCTGCCCGCCGTGGCAGGTCGGCTGGCCCGACGACCGGTGGGGCCCTCCGCACCGGGGTCGGCCGGCGGGCCGGCGGGCCGGCGGGCGGTGGTGCGCGCCGCGGCCGGGTCGGGCACGCCGAGGCGACCCGACGCGTGATCGACGAGTTCGCCCGCGTCGCCGGTCGGTGCCGGACGGCGACCCGTGGCCGGCGGGGTGCCGCCGCGAGGGTTTACCACGGGCAGGCCGGGGTCGGTGTGCGGCAGGCGGCCGGCCTGGCGCAGCCAGTCGGCGGGTCGTTCGGGGCGGTCCGCCCGGGGTTCGCCGCCGGCCGGCGTCCGTCGCTCCGGCTCGGCCGTCCGTCGCTCCGGCTCGTCGGCGACGGCCCGGCGACGGCCGGTGCCGTCGGCCGTCCCGATGGTGGGCGTGGCACCGCTGTGCGCCCCGGTGGCCGGGGGCACCGGCGGGGCGTTGCCCGTGCGGGGCACCACGGGCTCGTCGGGTTCGGCGGCACGGCGACGGCCGGCGGCCGGGCGGGAGCGCTCGGCGGGACGACGGTCGGTGGGCTCTGGTGCGCCCGGGTCGACCGGACCCGGGCGACGCCGCGCGGTACGCGGGTCACGGTCGATGGCGGGGTCGGGTCGCAGGCCGTCCCCGGCCGGTGGCGCGGACGGCCCGCCGGCCAGGTTCGCCGGACCGGCGGCGGCCGACGCTTCGGCGGCCCGGGCCGGATCGGGCGCCGATCCGACCCGTCGAGCGGCGGACGTTCCCGCGGCCGGGGGCAGTGCACGACCGGGCTCGGTGGGCTCCGGAACAGGTCGTCGACCCGGCGGGCCGGCGTCCGGACGGCGCAGGGGCGGCATCGCTTCGGGCCGACCCCCGGCTGCGGCGGCGTCCGGATGGCGACCCGGCGCAACGGCGGCGTCCGGCCGCCGACCGGTCGGCGCGCCAGAGGTCGGCGGGCCCCCGGCCGGGCCGGGGGGAGTCGTCGCCGGACGGGGACGGGTCGGGCCGCCGGGC
>NZ_JBEZFA010000092.1:0-1002 GCF_040649215.1 Micromonospora sp. NPDC049044
GAGGCTCCTCCGACAGCACCGTCTTCAACCGGCGGCCCGTACCCGACTCGATCTCCGAGTACGTCAACCTGCCATCGGCCAGCACCCCGTACACCAAGATGTTGCCGCAGTTCGCGCTCACCGCCCGAACCTCTGGCGACTTCGGCTCGCCGCTTGGCGAGCCGTCGGTGGTGATGCCGGACGGGGCACCGTTGAAGTAGGACTCGACCTTGGCCCCGTCACGTCGCTGCTCGTGGTGCAGGTGTTCGCCGCTGGAATTGCCGGTGGTGCCGACCCGGCCGAGCAACTGACCCTGGCCGACCTGCTGACCGGTCGAGACAGCGGGCGTCGAGACCATGTGCAGGTAGAGCGACTCCCAGCCGCCGCCGTGATTGAGTTTGACGTAGTTGCCCGCACCGCTGTCATAGCCGGCGTAGGCGACGGTGCCCGCGGCAGAGGCGAGAATGGGCCGGCCGGCCGTGGTCCCCGTGGTGGCGAACATGTCAATGTCGTAGTCGTCGTGGCCGGGATAGGTGGACATCCGCCACACGTCGTCGCAGGCGAACGGAAGCTGGAAGTTCGGCCGGGCGCCAGCGGCCTGGGCGGCGGCCGAATCGACGATGTCCAGCGCCGAAACGCCGGTCCCGGCCAGCGCCATGGCGGCCAGGGCTGCCGCCGTCAGGCGTCGTACCCGGTGGGGCTGAGTCATGTCTCGTCGCTCCTCAATGGCGGAGATCTGGAGGTACCGGAGGTTGGCCATGGTCGGGCGCCTCAGTTGGCGAAGGGCTGGGCGGACAGCAGGGTCTGGGTCCAGCCGGAGTCGTCGACGGTGCCCTGCCCGATGAGGTCGCTGCCGTCGCGGTCGTACGGATCCTGATCGAGGTAGCGGTGCAGCGCACCGTTGCTCGTGCGGCCGTAGTAGATGCCGGCGCCGGGCGAGACCAGGTGGGTCATGCCCTGCCAGGTGCTGTCCTTCAGCTCACCCGAGGACCAGGAACCCGCACCATTGATCTTGTACGACAG